>JAEWFH010000132.1 GCA_023388955.1 Pseudomonadota bacterium | reverse complement strand
TCGTTGCTGGCGATCGGACTGTACGTGCCGGTGGCGGCGTTCTCGACCTGGCTGTTCGAGCGCCATGGTGTCGAAGTGCTGCTCGAGGGTGGCCTGCTGTTGCTGCTGGTCGCCTACGGCATCCGCTTCCTGGCGGTCGCCCACGCGCCGGTGTCCGGCGGGCTGCTGCGGATCCGTCCCTCGCTGCTGGAGGCCAGCCGCAGCATGGGCGTCACCGGTGCCCGGCAGCTGCGCCGGGTGCACTGGCCCCTGCTGCGTGGCAGTTTCGCCACCGGCGCGTTGCTGGTCTTCGTGGACACGATGAAGGAAATGCCGATCACCCTGATGATGCGCCCGTTCGGCTGGGACACCCTGGCGACCCGGGTGTTCGAGCTCACCAGCGAGGGCGAGTACGCCCGCGCCGCCCTGCCCTCGCTGGCCATCGCCCTGGTCGGGCTGGTGCCGGTGATCGCGCTGACGCGCAGGAGTCGTGATGCGGCTTGAGATCGACAACGCGACCGTCGGCTATGACGGCCGCCCGGTGCTGGCCGGCGCCACCCTGGCGCTCGAGGAAGGCGAGATCGGCTGCCTGCTGGGGCCGTCCGGCGCCGGCAAGACTACCCTGCTGCGCGCGGTGGCCGGCTTCGAGCCGCTGATGGGCGGACGCATCCAGGGCAACGGCGACGTGCTGGCCGATGACCGCACCCACCTGCCGCCGGAGCGCCGGCGCATCGGCATGGTGTTCCAGGACCACGCCCTGCTGCCGCACCTGAGCGTGCTCGACAACGTGTGCTTCGGCCTGTTCCGCCAGCCGCGCAGGAAGGCGCACTCCCGGGCCCGGGAGATGCTCGAACTGGTGGGTCTGGCCGACACCGCCGGGCGCCTGCCGCACCAGCTCTCCGGCGGCCAGCAGCAGCGCGTGGCCCTGGCCCGTGCCCTGGCTCCGGAACCGCGCCTGGTGCTGCTGGACGAACCGTTCTCCAGCCTCGACCCGGACCTGCGCGAGCGGCTGGCGGTGCAGGTGCGCGAGGCGCTCAAGGCCACCGGCATCGGCGCGCTGATGGTGACCCACTCCCAGGCCGAGGCCTTCGCCATGGCCGACCGGATCGGGGTGATCGGCGAAGGCCGGCTGCAGCAGTGGGCCAGCGCCTACGACCTGTACCACCTGCCGGCCAACCGCTTCGTCGCCGGCTTCGTCGGCGAGGGCGCGCTGCTGCCGGCCCGGGTGGTCGACGACTGGCACGTCGACACCCCGCTGGGCGTGCTGTCGGCCGACCACCGCCTGCCCGACCCCGTCGGCACCGCGGTGGAGATGCTGCTGCGGCCCGACGACGTGGTCCACGACGACGGGGCGCCACTGCTGGCCGAAGTGGTCCGCCGACACTTCCGCGGCGCCGACTTCCTCTACACCCTGAGGCTGGCCAGCGGCGAACTGGTGCAGGCCCTGGTGCCCTCCCACCACGACCACGCCCGGGGCCAGCGCATCGGCATCCGCCTGGACCTGGAACACGTCATCGTCTTCGACCGCGCCGGCCGCGACGAAGACAGCGGCAGCCTGATCGGCTGACCGGGCACGTCACGCCCGCACGCGGGACCACGACCGTCATGCCCGCGAAAGCGGGCATCCATGGACGTCAGGCGTTCCCGTCATCGTCGTCGTCATCGACCGGCACCAGCCGCAGGTGGTGGAAGTCGAAGCTGAAGTCGGTCAGCGGCGAAACCGCCTCCATCCGCGCCTCGCGCACCTGGTTGTCCGGGTCCAGGTCGAAGGTGATGAAGGCATCGGCGTTGAGCCAGCGCTGGTCCCAGCGCACGATGAAGGTATTGGCCTGCCAGTGCTCCAGTTTCCCGGCCAGGTCGGGCGTGCGGCTGAAGTTGATCCGTAGCCCGTCGCCCGCCTCGCTGATGACGACATCGCCGTACCAGGCATCGCGATAGGTATCGGCGTAGCCCTCCAGCGGCAATGAGGCGCGGCTGTCGCGATCGCGGGCGTCCAGGTGCGCCTGCCAGTCCTTTTCCGCTTTCTCTTCCTGGCTGCCGCGGGCGGCGGCGAACGCGTCGATCCAGTCATGCTCCGGTGCGCCGAGGAAGGCGTCGAGCACCTCGTGGGTGATGGCGTTGAACGCGGCGCCGCTCTCGGCACTGGTCAACACGATCACCCCCAGCTCGCGCTCCGGCACCAGGGTGATGCGCGAGACGAAGCCCGGCCAGCCGCCGGTGTGCCAGACCAGCTTCTCGCCGCGGAAGTCGCCCAGGCTCCAGCCCTCGCCATAGCCGCGGAAGTTCGGCTGCGCCGGCTCCAGCTCGGGCACCGACGGCTTGTTGACCGGGATCGGGGTGACCATCTGCCACATGGCCTGCTGGCGCTTCTCGCTGAACAGCCGCTCGGCCTCGTCGCCCTCGCCGGACACCACGCCCTGGTCGAGTTGCACCCGCACCCAGTTGGTCAGGTCGTGGACGCTGGAGTACAGGCCGCCGGCGCCGGACACGTTGTGCCAGCTCACCCGCGGCGCCGGCACCAGTTCGGTGAAGTCCGCCTTCGAATAACCGGTGGCGACGTTGTCGGTCTCCCCCAGGTAGTCGGAGTTGAAGCGGGTGTCGGCCATGCCCAGCGGATCGAAGATGCGCTGCTGCAGGAACGCCTGGTAGGACTGCCCGCTCACCTCCTCGACCACCAGCTGGGCGACGCCGAAGAGGATGTTGTCGTAGGCGTACTTCTCGCGGAAGCCGCCCTCGACCGGCACCTGCGCCAGGCGCTCGGCGACCTCGCGGGTGCTGTAGTCGCTGGTCGGCCAGTACAGCAGGTCGCCGGCGCCCAGTGGCAGGCCGCTGCGGTGGACCAGCAGGTCGCGCACGCGCATCTCGCGGGTGATGTACGGGTCGGCCATGCGGAACCACGGCAGGTGGTCGATGACCCGGTCTTCCAGCTCCAGCTTGCCTTCGTCGGCCAGCATCGACAGCGCCGCGGAGGTGAAGGCCTTGGTGTTGGAGGCGATCGCGAACAGGGTGCGTGCATCCACCGGCTCGCCGGTTTCCAGGTCCTTCACCCCGTAGCCGCGTTCGAGCAGCACCTCGCCGTCCTTGACGATCGCCACCGCGATGCCCGGCACGTCGAACTGTTCGCGCACGCGCTCGACATGGACATCCAGCGTGGCGAGCCGGTCGGGCAATCCCGCGGAGGCGGCGGCCTCCACGGCGCCATCGGCCTGCACCGGGACGGCGGCCAGCGGGAGCGAAAGGGCAAGGCCGAGCGCCAGCGCGCCCAGGCGCAGGCGGAAACACGGATGCTGCATCAGGGGTTCCCCGGAATGGACAGAGGACGAAACCTTACCCCGACAGGACCACCCCGCGTTCCAGCACCACCCGGTCGCGTCCGCCGGTCTTGGCTTCGTACAGCGCTGCATCGGCACGCGCCACCAGCGCGTCGAGGGTGTCGCCGGGTCGCCAGGTGGCAACACCGATCGATACGGTCACGGCCGTGTCCTGCCCCGCCCGGCATGCCCGGACCGCATGGCGGACCCGGTCCGCCTTTTCCAGAGCCCCCTCCAGCGGCGTGTGGGGCAGGACGAGCAGGAACTCCTCGCCGCCATAACGGCCCAGCGAATCGGTACTGCGCAGCGTGGCCGCCAGGCTGGTGGCGATGTCCCGGAGCACCGCGTCGCCGGCCTGGTGCCCGTGCGCGTCGTTGATTTCCTTGAAATGGTCGACGTCGAGCATGCAGACCGAGAGCGGCACTTCGCCACGCCGGCTGTGTTCGAGCTCTTCTTCCAGGCGCTCCAGCACGCGGCGGCGGTTGTATACGCCGGTCAACGGGTCCTGGGTGGCCAGCACCTCCAGCTCGGCCATGGCGGTATTGAGTCGCGCCATGGTGCCGCGCAGCTGCACGTTGCGCGCATGCAGGGTACGGCGCAGCTGGCTGATGAAGCCGCCCACCACCGCCAGCTGGACCATCAGCACCACGAACGCGAGCAGCACGATGCCTTCCTGGACCGGGTCGAAGACAGCCGGGTCACGACGCCAGACCGCCAGCAGCAGGACCAGGTAGCTGCCGAGGAAGAAACCCGCCACACCCAGCAGCTGCCGCGTGCCCAGCGCGAGCACCGCGTACAGGGCCGGGATCGCCACCAGCATCGGGATGACTGGGCGCAACGTGGCATCGGACATGAAATAGGCCAGCCACAGGCCGGGCGGGATCGGTGCCAGCACCTGCCAGAAGGTCAGGCTCGGATCGCGGAAGCGCAGGTTCAGGTGGAGCAGGAACACGCCATGGAAGGCCGCCTGGACCAGGAACGTCACCCCCAGGTAGGCCACGATCGCCCACCCCGGCAGTACGTCCAGTACACCGCACAGCACGATCAGAAGCGCCACCACCAGATGCGATGCCAGTGCCTTGCGCATGCGCCCCAGGCGCAGCGCCTGCCTGGCCAGGGTGACGTCGTCCAGCTTCATCTGTGTCCGTTTTCTCCTACCGGGTTGCGGTGGCATTTTGCCCAGGCTCGGGTACACCGGCGGTAACGGCAAGGCCGGGGAAACCTGTAACCGGACGGCGATTCAGGATTTTTCCCGGAGCTGTTACTAGAATTAGCACCATGCCGCTCACCGATACCCAGCACCGCCTGCTCGAATACCTGCGCGGGCACATCGACGCCCATGGCGGGCCGCCGTCGCAGATGGAGATCGCGCGGGCCCTCGGCTTCCGCCAGAACCGCTCGGCGCGCTACCACCTGGAGGCATTGGCCCGGGCCGGGCTGGTGGAACTCATCCCGGGCCGCGCCCGCGGGATCCGGCTGACCGCGGCCGGCTCCAGCGCCACGGGTGCGATGTTCCCCGGCCCGGCCCCGCTGCAGGTGCCATTGCTCGGTCGCGTCGCCGCGGGCACTCCGATCGGCTCCGACCCCGAAGTCCGCCGGGAAATACAACTCGACCCCACCGTGTTCCGGTTGCGCCCGGACTTCCTGCTGGAGGTCGAGGGCGACTCGATGCTGCTCGACGGGATCCTGCCCGGCGACCTGATCGGGGTGCACCGCACACCGCAGGCGCGCACCGGCCAGGTGGTGGTCGCGCGCATCGAGGGCGAGCTGACGGTCAAGCGGCTCGAAAGTGGCCCACGCCACCTGCGCCTGCTGCCGCGCAACCCCGCACACACACCGATCGAAATCGATCACACGGTGACCGACTTCGCCATCGAAGGCCTGTTCGCCGGCCTGGTGAGGCCGTCCTGATGGGCGCAGTGGTCGCCCTGGACAGCCTGCTGGCCTCGCGCCGGGTCTGGCGTGGCGGGCAGCCGGCCGAACGGGCGCCCTCGCGGCAGCCGACCGGACACCCGGCGCTGGATGCCGCCCTGCCCGGCGGTGGCTGGCCCGAGCATGCCCTGACCGAACTGCTGCTCCCGGCCGACGGCGTGGGCGAACTGCGCCTGCTGTGGCCGACCCTGGCGCGGCTGTCGCAGGGCGACGGGATGGTGGCGCTCATCGCCCCGCCCTACCTGCCCTTCGCCCCGGCCTGGGCGGATGCCGGAGTGCACCTGCAACGCCTCCAGGTGGTCCGCGCGGAAGGCCGGGATGCCCTGTGGGCGGCCGAGCAGTGCCTGCGTTCGGCCGCGTGCTCGGCGGTGCTGTGCTGGCCGCAGGGCGCCGACGACCGCGCCCTGCGGCGGCTGCAGGTGGCGGCCGAAACCGGCCAGTGCCTGGGGTTCGCGATGCGACCGTTGCGTGCGGCGGCCAATCCTTCGCCGGCCGCACTGCGGATCGCGATGGAGGCAGGCACGCAGCAGCTGCGGGTGCTCAAGTGCCGCGGTGGCAACCCGCCGCCGCGGCCGCTGCCCTTCCCGCTTCCGGCCACGCAGGTGCAATGAGGCCAACCGGTGCTCTGGGCCTGCATCCTCCTGCCGCAACTGGCGCTCGATGGCGTCCTGCGCCGCCATCCCGACCCCGGTGCTCCGCTGGTGCTGGTCGACGGGCCGGCACAGCGCCGCGTGCTGCGCGCGGCCAACCCGGCGGCGCGGGCGGCCGGGCTGCGCGCCGGGCAATCGCTGGGTGCGGCGCAGGCGCTGTGCAGCCGCTTCGCCGCGGTGGCGCATGACCCTGCCGAAACGGAGCGCTGGCACGACTTCCTCGCCGCCTGGGCCTACCGCTACAGCTCGCTGGTCTGCCGTACCCTGCCTTCCACCCTGCTGCTGGAGGTGGAGGCCAGTTTCAAGCTGTTCGGGCCCTGGCCGCGGTTCGAGGCGCAGCTGCGCGAGGACCTGGCTGCGCTGGGCTTCCGCCACCGCATCACCCTGGCCCCCAACCCCTACGCGGCGCGCGCCCTGGCCAATGCCCATGATGGCCTGGCGATCACCGCCGCGGCTCCCCTGCACAACGCCCTGGGCCAGCTCCCGGTGGAACGCAGCGGGCTGGTTCCGGAAGTGGCGACCAGCCTGCGACGGATGGGCCTGCGCCGGCTGCGCCAGGTGCTGGACCTGCCCCGCGCCGCCCTCGGCAAGCGGGTCGGGCCGGAAGCGCTGGCCCACCTGGACCGGTTGACCGGCACCTTGCCCACCCCGCTGCAGTGCTACCAGCCGCCGGATGAGTTCCATGCGCGGATCGAGCTGAACTTCGATGTCGAGTCCAGCCAGGCGCTGCTGTTCCCGCTGCGCCGGCTGACCGGCGACCTGGCCGCCTTCCTGGCCGGCCGCGACGACGGCGTGCAGCGCTTCGAACTCCGGCTGGAGCACGAAGGCCGCGCCGACACCGTGGTGTCCATCGGCCTGCTTGCCCCCGAACGCGACGCGGCGATGCTGTTCGATCTGTCCCGCGGCCGGCTGGAACAGGCCAGCGTTCCTGCGCCGGTGCGCGGGGTCCGCCTGCTGGCACGCGAACTGCCGCCGTTCGTGCCTGCCGGCCGCGACCTGTTCGATGCCCGCCCGCAGCAGGCGGTGCCCTGGGAACAGCTGCGCGAACGCCTGCGCGCACGCCTGGGCGAGGACGCGGTGCACGGGCTGGCGGTACGGGCCGACCACCGTCCGGAGCGTGCCCTGGCGCCGGGCGGTGCGGCCACGAAACCCGGCACGCCGGCGTGCGACTCCCATGCCCCGCCACCCGGCAACCGTCCGGGCTGGCTGCTGCCCCGCCCGGCACCCCTGCGCGACCATCGCATCGAAGTCCTCGCCGGGCCGGAGCGCATCGAGACCGGCTGGTGGGAAGGCGACATCCGCCGCGACTACTACCGCCTGCGCACCAGCTCCGGCCAGCAGGCCTGGGCCTTCCGGGCCGCCGGCGACGCCCCTGGCGACCGCGATGGCAGGACCGGGGGCGAGGGCTTCCTGCTCCACGGCTGGTTCGGCTGATGGACTACGCCGAACTCCACTGCCTGTCGGCCTTCAGTTTCCAGCGCGGCGCCTCCACCGCCGACGAGCTGTTCGAGCGCGCCAGCAAGCTCGGCTACCGTGCCCTGGCGATCACCGACGAGTGTTCGCTGGCCGGCATCGTCCGCGCCTTCGAGGCGGCCCGGCGCCACGGCGTGAAACTGGTCACCGGCAGCGAGATGCAGCTCGCCGACGGTCCGAAACTGGTGCTCCTGGTGGAAGACGCCACCGGTTACACCGCCCTGTGCGCCCTCATCACCCGCGCCCGCCGCCGCGCCCGCAAGGGCGACTACCGGCTGCTGCGCGAGGACTTCCAGGACACCGGCGGCCTGCTCGCCCTGTGGGTGCCCGGCGCACGGGTGGACGACGGCCACGCCCGCTGGATCCGGGCCACCTTCCCCGACCGCGCCTGGCTGGCGGTCGAGCTGCACCGGGGGCCCGACGACCAAGCCCGCCTGCAGCAGTTGCGCGAGGCCGGCCACCGCCTGGGCCTGCCCCTGGTCGCCGCCGGCGACGTCCACATGCACGTGCGTGGCCGCCGCGCCCTGCAGGACACCATGACCGCGATCCGCCACCACGCCACCGTGGCCGAAGCCGGGCACCTGCTGTTCCCCAATGGCGAGCGCCACCTGCGCAGCCGCCGCGCCCTGGCCGCAATCCATCCGGCCGACCTGCTGGCCGAGACCGTGCGCATCGCCGACCTCTGTCGCTTCCACCTGCGCGACGACCTGCGCTACCAGTACCCCCACGAGCTGGTCCCCGCTGGCCACGACGCCACCAGCTGGCTGCGCCAGCTGGTCGAGGAAGGCGCCCGCTGGCGCTGGCCGGAAGGCACCAGCGACAAGGCCCGCGGACTGATCGAGAAGGAACTCGCGTTGATCGCCCAGCTGGGCTACGAGTCCTACTTCCTCACCGTCCACGACATCGTCCGCTTCGCCCGTTCGCGCGACATCCTGTGCCAGGGCCGCGGCTCGGCCGCCAACTCGGTGGTCTGCTACACCCTGGGCGTGACCGAGATCGACCCGGCCCTGATGGGGATGCTGTTCGAGCGCTTCATCTCCGCCGAGCGCAACGAGCCGCCGGACATCGACATCGACTTCGAGCACGAACGCCGCGAAGAGGTCCTCCAGTACGTCTTCGAACGCTACGGGCGCGAGCGTGCGGCGCTGACCGCGGTCGCCACTCAGTACCGCGGCCGCGGCGCGGTGCGCGATGTCGGCCGGGCCCTGGGCCTGCCGCCGGACGTGGTCGGCGAGCTGGCCTCCACCCTCGGCCGCTGGAGCGGGCGCGCGCCGGTCGCCGAACACCTGCGCGAGCGTGGCTTCGACCCGGACTCGCCAGTGCTGCGCCAGCTCACCGCGCTGACATCCGAGCTGATCGGCATGCCCCGCCACCTGTCCCAGCACCCCGGCGGCTTCGTCATCAGCGAGCGGCCCCTGTCGACCCTGGTGCCGGTGGAGAACGCGGCCATGGACGGGCGCACCGTGATCCAGTGGGACAAGGACGACCTGGACACCATGGGCCTGATGAAGGTCGACTGCCTGGCCCTGGGCATGTTGACCGCGGTGCGCAAGACCCTGGACCTGCTGCGCGATGCCGGCCGGCGCAACTTGGCCATGGCCACCATCCCGATCGAGGACAAGCCGACCTACGACATGATCAGTCGCGCCGACACCATCGGCGTGTTCCAGATCGAATCGCGTGCGCAGATGGCGATGCTGCCGCGGATGCGGCCACGGGAGTTCTACGACCTGGTCATCCAGGTCGCGATCGTCCGCCCGGGGCCGATCCAGGGCGACATGGTCCATCCCTACCTGCGCCGGCGCCGCGGCGAGGAGCCGGTCGACTACCCCTCGGAAAAGCTGCGCGCGGTACTGGAGCGCACCCTGGGCGTACCGCTGTTCCAGGAGCAGGTGATGCAGATCGCGATCGTCGCCGCCGGTTACAGCGGTGGCGAGGCCGACCAGTTGCGCCGCTCGATGGCGGCCTGGAAGCGCCGCGGCGGGCTGGAGCCGCATCGCGAAAAGCTCACCGCCGGCATGCTGCGCAACGGCTACGGCGCCGAGTACGCCGCGCGCATCTTCGAGCAGATCAAGGGTTTCGGCGACTACGGATTCCCCGAGTCCCACGCCGCCAGCTTCGCCCTGCTCGCCTATGCCAGCAGCTGGCTGAAGTGCCACGAGCCGGCGGCGTTCGCCTGCGGGCTGATCAACTCCTGGCCGATGGGTTTCTATTCCCCCGACCAGCTCCTGCAGGATGCCCGCCGCCACGGCCTGCGCACCCTGCCGGTGGACGTGCGCCACAGCGAGTGGGACTGCACCCTGGAGGCGCCGGCGGACGTGCTGGCCGATACCGGGCGGCAACCGGCGATTCGGCTCGGCCTGCGGATGATCCGCGGCCTGCCACCCGCGGCCGCCGCGCGCCTGGTTGCCGCCCGTTCCCGCCAGCCCTTCCACGGCGTCGCCGACCTGTCCACGCGCGCGGGCCTGGACCGTCGCGAGCAGTCCCTGCTGGCAGACGCCGGCGCCCTGCGCGGCCTGGCCGGACATCGCCACCGCGCCCGCTGGGCGGTCACCGGGGTGGAGCCGCAGCTGCCGCTGTTCGCCGGCACGCCCGCGCGCGACGAGGCCGACGCCATCCCCCTGCCCCTGCCCAGTACCGGCGAGGACGTGCTGGCCGATTACGCGATGCTGGGCACCACCCTGGGTCGCCATCCGCTGGCGATGCTCCGCGGCCCGCTTGCCGCCCGCCGTTGCCGGCGCTCCAGCGACCTGGACACGGTCCCCTCCGGCCGCCGGGTCCGCGTCGCCGGCCTGGTCACCCTGCGCCAGCGGCCACAGACCGCCAGCGGGGTGATCTTCATGACCCTGGAAGACGAAGCCGGCATGACCAACGTGGTGGTCTGGCGCGACCTGGCCGAACGCCAGCGCCGCGAGCTGCTGGAATCACGCCTGCTGGCGGTGGAGGGCAAGCTGGAACGCAAGGACGGCGTCCAGCACCTGGTCGCCCGTCGGCTGGAAGACCTCACCGCACTGCTGGGTGGCCTGGACGTGCGTTCGCGCGATTTCCACTGATCCGCCCACGGAACGGTGTTTCCACTGGACCAATCCCGCGCCATCCCCGACGATGGTGGCCCGCGAACGGCTCCCGCCGCCGACCAACTGGAAACCCCGGTGCCATCGCCAAATTCCTCGCCTGCCACGGGCGTGCTCCTGGTCGTCGGCTCATGCCTGTCGCTGCAGTTCGGGGCCGCACTGGCCGACGGCCTGTTTCCCTACCTGGGTCCCTGGGGCGTGACCACGTTCCGGCTTGGACTCGCCGCCCTGTTCCTGCTGGCGATCGCCCGCCCGGCGTTCTGGGGCTGGAGCCGCGAGGCCTGGACCGGGGTGGTGCTGCTGGGCGCCAGCCTGGGCGCGATGAACGGGTTCTTCTTCGCCTCCATCGAACGCCTGCCACTGGCGGTCGCGGTCTCGTTCGAGTTCATCGGACCACTGCTGCTGGCCGCCGTGCTCTCGCGCAGCGCACGCGACATGGTGTGGGTGGGCATCGCCGCCGCGGGCATGGTCCTGCTGGGCGTGGAGTCCGCACTCGGCGCGGAGTCGCTGGACCCGGTGGGCATCGGGTTCGCGCTGGTCGCCGGTGGCTTCTGGGCGGCGTACATCCTGTGTTCGGCGCGGGTCGGCCGGCAGGTTCCCGGCGTCGGCGGCCTGGCGTTGGCCATGGCGATCGGCGCCCTGGGCACGATGATCCCGGGTGGCCAGGGGGCGTTGCAGGCGGTCCATCATCCGGAACTGGCCGGTCTCATCCTCGGGGTCGCCCTGCTCTCCTCGGTCGTGCCCTACACCCTGGAGCTGGGCGCGCTGCGCAGGCTTTCCAAGCCGACCTTCAGCGTGCTGCTCAGCCTGGAACCGGTGTTCGCGGCCGCGGTGGCCTGGGTGATGCTCGACCAGACCTTCGGCGCACTGCGCGCGGTCGCGATCGCACTGGTGGTCGCCGCCAGCGTCGGCACCACCCGCAACGCCGTGCGGCAGGCGCGCGCGCCCCTCCACGACGGGCTCCCCCCGGCCACCATCCGGCACACCGACCCCGCCGTCCCGGAACCGGACAACCCGCGCTGACCCCAGCAGACCCCGGCACCCGGGACATGCATAATCGGGCGCAGGGGGAAACACATGAAGACAGTGGAAGGACGGACGGTCCTGGTGACCGGCGCCGCCATCGGGATGGGCCGGCTCTACGCCCAGCGGGCGGTAGCCGAGAAGGCCGCCAGCGTGGTCCTGTGGGACGTGGACGGGCCCGGCCTGGCGCGTACCCGCGAGGAGCTGGCCGCCGGCGGTGCCCGCATCCATGCCCACACGGTGGACCTGGCCTCGCCCCCCGACATCCGCACCGCCGCCGCCCGGGTACGCGCGGAGGCAGGCGAGCCGGACATCGTCATCAACAACGCCGGCATCGTGCACGACGGCTGGTTCTGGGAGCAGTCCCCGGCC
>JAEWFH010000095.1 GCA_023388955.1 Pseudomonadota bacterium | reverse complement strand
TGAAGAACGCCGACGTGCCGCGGGTCAGCCTGATGAGCGTGCCCACGGAGGCCGGGCAGCAGTGAGGGAGACCCGCGCCGACACGGTGCAGGCGGTGGTGCTGGCCGTCGCCCTGCACCTGGTCCTGTTCGGACTGATGCTGGCCGGGCTGTGGTGGACCCGCGCACCGGAGCCGGTTTCCGCCGCCGGCTCGCCGGTGGCGGCCGAGCTGGTGGACGCCAATGCACTCTCGGCGGCCATGCAGCAGGCGCTGAGCGAGCGGCCCGAGCCGGCGCTGCCGGAGCCGGAACCCGAGCCGATGCCGGAACCCGAGCCCGAGCCCGCCGCGCCCCCGCCGCAGCCCGAACCCGAGCCGCGCCCGCAGGACGCTCCCGCGCCGCCCCAGCAGGCCCCGCAGGAGTCGCTTCCGGACCCCGAGCCGGTCGAGCAGGACGAGGTGGTCGCCGAGCCGACGCCGACGCCCGCCGAGGAAAACGCGCGCCTGCAGGAGGAGAAGCGCCGCCAGGAGCAGATCGACCTCACCGAGCGCAAGCGCCAGGAGGAGGCCGAGCAGAAGCGCCGGCGCGCCGAGCAGCAGGCCGAGCGCGAACGCCGCCTGGCCGAGGTCCGCCGCGAGCTGGAGAAGGTGGAGCGCCAGCGCAAGCTCGAGGAGCAGAAGGCGCGGCAGCTCGCCGATGCCCGCGCCGCCGCCGATGCCGCGACCGGCAGCGATGCCAGCCCGCCGCCCGGCAACCAGGGGGTCGATACCGGGTTGCAGGCGCGGTACGCGGCAGCGCTGACCGAGGCGATCCGGGCCAAGTGGACGCGTCCGGAAACCGTGCCGCTGGGCGCGCGCTGCACGCTGGTGATCCGGCAGCTGCCGGGCGGCGAGGTCATGGAGGCGAAGGTGACCAGCCCCTGTTCCTACGACGAGCAGGGGCGGCGCTCGATCGAGGCCGCGGTGCTCAAGGCCCAGCCCCTGCCGTATGCCGGCTTCGAGCGCGTGTTCGCCCGCGAACTGCGGCTGAACTTCGTCGCCCAGGACTGACCCATCGCGCATCCTGCTCCCGTTCAGCTTTGAGAAGCCTTTCACGCCCATGCTGTTACACGTTCAGCTCCGTAGTCAGGACCCGCCGATGAAACGACACGTACCCTGGCTGGCCGCGTTGCTTGCCTTCCTGTTGCCCTTTGCCGCGGCTGCCCAGCAGGCGCTGGAGCTCGACATCGTCGGGGGCCATGCGGCGGCGCTGCCGATCGCGGTGGTCCCGATGCCCTACCAGGGCAGCGGGGCGGCGCCGGAAACCGACGTGGCGGCCGTGGTTGCCGCCGACCTCAACCGTTCCGGCCAGTTCCGGTCGCTGCCCGAGCGCGACCTGGTGGAGCGGCCCACCCGCGGCGGCGAGGTCAACTATCCGACCTGGCGCGCGCTCAACCAGGATTACCTGGTCGTCGGGCGCGTGCTGGATGCCGGTTCGGGCAGTTACCGGGTCGAGTACGAGCTGTTCGACGTGGCCACCCAGCAGCGGCTGATCGGGCTGGCGATGACCGCGCGCTCGGGGGCGATGCGCGATGTCGCCCACCAGATCGCCGACGCGATCTACGAGGAGATCCTCGGCGTGCCCGGTGCCTTCTTCACCCGCATCGCCTACGTCACCGCCACC
The DNA here is from genome assembly GCA_023388955.1 of Pseudomonadota bacterium. Lineage (GTDB taxonomy): Bacteria > Pseudomonadota > Gammaproteobacteria > Xanthomonadales > Xanthomonadaceae > Novilysobacter. Next base: position 2,667 of record JAEWFH010000095.1, on the reverse strand, counting down.
GGCGTCGGGCCCAGCGCCCAGTACGCGCTGGTGGTCGCCGACTCCGATGGCCACAACCCGCAGACCGTGGTGCGCTCGCCCGAGCCGCTGCTGTCGCCGGCGTGGCATCCGGACGGCAACCGGCTGGCCTACGTGAGCTTCGAGGCCGGCAACTCCGAGATCTGGATCCAGGACATCTCCACCGGTGCCCGCGAGGCCATTTCGCGCTTCCGCGGGATCAACGGGGCCCCGGAGTTCTCGCCCGACGGCAACCGGCTGGCGCTGACCCTGTCGCGCAGCGGCAACCCGGAGATCTACGTGATGGACCTGGCCAGCCGCGCGCTGACCCAGCTCACCAACCATTTCGCGATCGATACCGAGCCGGTCTGGAGCGCGGACGGCGGCACGATCTACTTCACTTCCGACCGTGGCGGGCAGCCGCAGATCTACCAGGTGCCGGCGTCGGGTGGCAGCGCCAGCCGCACGACCTTCCAGGGCACCTACAACGCCAGCCCGACGGTCTCGATGTACGGCGACAAGCTCGCCACCGTGCAGGGCGGCGGCAACGTGTTCCGGATCGCCATGGTCGACAACAGCCTCGGCAGTCCGCGCTGGGGCACGCTGTCGCCCGGTTCGCTGGACGAATCGCCCAGCTTCGCGCCAAACGGCGCAATGATCCTCTATGCTGCGCGGGAGGGTACCCGGGGGGTGCTCTATGCCGTATCCGCGGACGGTCGCGTACGCCAGAGGCTGGTCCTGGCGGATGGAGATGTCCGCGAGCCGGCCTGGGGTCCGTTCCGCACGCCACATTGATTTCCGTCCTGATCAGACGGTTTTGATGGAAGTGGTCCAACGTTGAATCCATGACGAGGAAAGAAACCATGAACAGCACCACGCGCGTCCTGCTTGTCGCACTGCTCTGCACCACCGCGGTCGCCTGCTCGAAGAAGGTCAAGGAAGAAGCCCCGCCGCCGGCCGAGCCGGCCCCGGTCCCGACCACCCCGGCACCGACCACCGGCGTGTACGGCCCCGAGGACCTGGACACCGACGCCTGCCTGCGCCAGCGCGTCGTCTACTTCGACTTCGACCAGGATTCGCTGCGTCCGGAATTCCAGTCGATCGTCGGCTGCCACGCCAAGTACCTGCGTGACCGCCCGTCGGCCCGCATGACCCTGGAAGGCCACGCCGACGAGCGCGGCAGCCGCGAGTACAACCTGGGCCTGGGCGAGCGCCGTGGCAACGCCGTGTCGGCGGCCATCCAGGCCAACGGTGGTTCGGGCAGCCAGCAGACCGTGAACTCGTTCGGCGAAGAGCGCCCGACCTGCACCGCCTCCAACGAGGACTGCTGGGCGCAGAACCGTCGCGTCGAGATCATCTACAACGCGCGGTAAGCAATGGCACCGGTGATGCGCAAATCCTTTCTTGCGATGACCGCGGCACCGGTGGTGGTCGCGGCGGCCCTGATGGTGGCCGCCGCGCCCGCTTCGGCGCAGCGCATGAGCCTGGCCGAGCGGGTTGCCCTGCTCGAGCAGCAGGCGGGCAACAACCAGTCCACCATGGACCTGCTGCGGCAGGTGAACATGCTCAAGGACGAGGTGGTCGCGCTGCGCGCGCAGGTGGAGGAACTCACCCACCAGCAGCAACAGGCGCGCGAGTCCGCGCGCGTGCAGTACCTGGACCTGGACGGCCGGCTCAACCGGCTGGAAGGGGGCACGGCCCCGGTTGGCGACGACGCCGGCGGGGTACTCGAACTGGGCGGCGCTCCCGCTGGCGGGCAGGCGTCCGCGGCCGTTCCCGCGGATCCGGCCGCTCCGGTCGACCCGGCACCGGTGGTGCACGGCGACCCCGGCGCGATGGATGCGCTGGAAGGCGAGCGCGAAGCCTACGACCAGGCCTTCGCCGCCTTGCGCTCGGGCCGCTACGACGAAGCCGCCCGGCAGTTCAATTCCTTCCTGGGCTACTACCCGGACGGTGCTTTCGCGCCCAACGCCCTGTACTGGCTGGGCGAGAGCTACTACGTCACCCAGAATTACAAGCTGGCGCTGGAGCAGTTCCAGCGCCTGATCCAGCGTTTCCCGACCCACGACAAGGCGCCGGGCGCGTTGCTCAAGGTGGGCCTGTCGCAGCAGGGCCTGCAGCAGCTGGATGCGGCCGAACGCACCCTGGCCGAGGTGTCCAGCCGGTTCCCGGGCACCGATGCCGCGCGGATCGCCGAGGACCGGCTCGGGTCGATCCGGCTGGGGCGGTTGAACTGACCAGCAGGCAACGCTCCCGCCAGCGGTAGTCCGCCGTCGCGGTAGAATCGCGCCATGAACGCCGTTGACCAGCCGGCCGCCGCTGCCTCGCCGGAGCGCCTGCGGCTGACCGAGATTTTCCTTTCCCTGCAGGGCGAGTCGCGCAGCATCGGCATGCCGACGGTGTTCGTGCGCCTGACCGGCTGCCCGCTGCGCTGCCAGTACTGCGACACCGCCTACGCCTTCCATGGCGGCGAGTGGTGGGACTTCGACGGCATCCTGGCCGAGGTCGCGCGCCACGGGGTGCGCCACGTCTGCGTCACCGGCGGCGAGCCGCTGGCCCAGAAACGCTGCCCGGAACTGCTGCGCAGGCTTTGCGATGCCGGCTACGAGGTCTCGCTGGAGACCTCCGGCGCGATGGACATCGGCGTGGCCGATACCCGCGTCTCGCGCG
>JAEWFH010000042.1 GCA_023388955.1 Pseudomonadota bacterium | reverse complement strand
ACGCTGTCGGTGGACGACACGCTGGGCATCATCCAGGCGCTGCGCGAGCGCTTCCCGGCGATCCAGGGGCCGCGCAAGGACGACATCTGCTACGCCACCCAGAACCGCCAGGACGCGGTGCGCGAGCTGGCCGGCAAGTGCGACCTGATCCTGGTCGTGGGCTCGGTGAACAGCTCCAATTCCAACCGCTTGCGCGAGCTCGCCGAGCGGGAAGGGGTGGAGGCGCACCTCATCGACGGCGCCGAGGAGATCGACCCGGCCTGGGTCGACGGGCGCAAGAAGATCGGCGTGACCGCGGGCGCCTCGGCGCCGGACATCCTGGTGCGCGGGGTGATCGACCGGCTGCGCGAGCTGGGGGCGGGGAGCCTGACGGAGCTCGACGGCGAGCCGGAGAACATGGTGTTCGCGCTGCCGAAGGAGCTGCGCGTGCAGCTGGTCGATTGACCGCAAGCGCCCGGAAAACCTAGAATTCCGCTTCTGCGCCGCAATAGCTCAGTTGGTAGAGCAACTGATTCGTAATCAGTAGGTCGGAGGTTCGACTCCTCTTTGCGGCACCAGAACCTGACAGGGCCCGCCGGAATGGCGGGCCCTGTCGTTTCCGGGGCGAGGCCTGTCGGACTGTCGGTGCGTGGCCGCGCCCTTTACAGTCTTGCCACCTCCACGGGCGGGAAGCAGGATGCATTCGATCGATTCAGCGCGCATTGCCGTCGTTGGACTGGGCTACGTCGGTCTGCCGCTGGCAGCGGCATTCGGCCGGCATTTCGACACCCTGGGTTTCGATATCAATGCCGGTCGGGTTGAGGAACTGCAGCAGGGCCGGGATCGCACCGGGGAGACCGACTCCGACGATCTCGCGGCAGCAACGCGACTGGAGTTCTCGGCCAACCCGGCCGCGCTTGCGGCCTGCAATGTCTACCTCGTCACCGTGCCTACTCCGGTGGACGATGCCACCCGTCCCGACCTGCGCCCGCTGGAGCAGGCAAGCCGCACCGTCGGCGCCGTGCTCAAGCCCGGGGACGTGGTGGTGTACGAGTCCACGGTGTATCCCGGCACCACCGAGGAGGTGTGTGTCCCGGTGCTGGAGGAGGCCTCGGGGCTGTCTTTCAACCGTGACTTCTTCTGCGGCTACAGCCCGGAGCGCATCAATCCCGGCGATCGCGAGCACCGCTTGGAGACCATCACCAAGGTGACCTCGGGGTCCACCCCGGAAACGGCCGCGTTCGTCGACGCGCTGTACCGGACCATCATCACCGCCGGCACCCATCCCGCACCCAGCATCAAGGTCGCCGAGGCGGCCAAGGTCATCGAGAACACCCAGCGCGACGTCAACATCGCCCTGGTCAACGAGCTGGCGATGATCTTCCAGACCATGGGCATCGACACGGCCGACGTACTGGCCGCCGCGCGTACCAAGTGGAACTTCCTGCCCTTCACCCCTGGGCTGGTCGGCGGGCACTGCATCGGCGTGGATCCGTACTACCTGACCCACAAGGCCACGGTGCTGGGCTACCACCCGGAGCTGATCCTGACCGCGCGCCGGATCAACAGTCGCATGGGCCTGCACGTCGCACACCAGGTGTTGCGGCTGATGGCCGGCAAGCGGATCCACGTCGTCGACTCACGGATCCTGGTGTTGGGGCTGACGTTCAAGCCGGACTGTGCGGACCTGCGCAACACCCGGGTAATCGACATCGTGCGCGAGCTGGAGGCCTCGCATGCGCGGGTGGACGTGCACGACCCGTGGGCGGATGCCGGCCAGGCGCGCAGGGAGTTGGGGGTGGAGCTTGTCGATACTCCAGAGGTAGGCACGTACGACGCGGTGATCCTGGCGGTGCCGCATGCGCGGCTGCTGGAGGCGGGTACCGGGGCGATCGGTGCCTACGGGAAGGAGCGGTGTGTGCTGTACGACGTGAAGTCGGCGTTGCCGGAGGGCGTGGCCGACGGGAGGTTGTAAGGCCAGCCCGCGCGTTCGCGGCGGTGGCACCGGATCGGCGCCGCTTGCGTTCTCGGTAGTTGCAGCCTGTGCTGCAACGGGGGCGGGAGCGCATGCCAACACTTGTCAATGACCGCTTGGCCATTGTCGGCCTGGGGTACGTCGGCTTGCCGCTGGCGGTGGAATTCGGAAAGCACTACGAGACGGTCGGGTTCGACGTAAATCCTGTCCGGATCAACGGATTGCGTGCCGGGGAAGACCGCACGCTGGAGGTGGACGGGCAGGAGCTGGCCAGCGCGGCGCGGCTCCGGTTCAGCGACCAGGTCGAGGACCTGCGCGACTGCAACGTCTTCATCGTCACCGTCCCCACGCCGATCGACTCGGCCAAGCGCCCGGACCTGGTACCGCTGACCCGGGCCAGTGAGTCGCTGGGCCGGGTGCTCAAGAAAGGCGACGTGGTGGTCTACGAATCCACGGTCTATCCCGGCTGCACCGAAGAAGTGTGCGTGCCGATCCTGGAGCGCGTGTCGGGGCTGGTGTTCAACGAGGACTTCTTCGTCGGCTACAGCCCGGAGCGGATCAATCCCGGTGACAAGACGCACCGGGTCACCAGCATCCTCAAGGTCACCTCCGGTTCGACTCCCGAGGCGGCGGACTTCATCGACCGGCTGTACGCCAGCATCATCACCGCCGGCACCCACAAGGCGAGCAGCATCAAGGTCGCCGAGGCCGCCAAGGTGATCGAGAACACCCAGCGTGACCTCAACATCGCGCTGGTCAATGACCTGGCGATGCTGTTCAACAAACTCGGCATCGACACCCTGGAAGTGCTGGAGGCCGCCGGGACCAAGTGGAACTTCCTGCCGTTCCGGCCCGGGCTGGTGGGCGGGCACTGCATCAGCGTGGACCCGTACTACCTGACCCACAAGGCGCAGGAGGTCGGCCACCACCCGGACGTGATCCTCGCCGGGCGCCGGACCAACGACGGGATGGGGCCGTACGTGGCCAGCGAGGTGATCCGGCTGATGGTGCGCAAGGGCATCAATCCGGTGCAGGCGCGGGTGCTGGTGCTGGGACTGGCGTTCAAGGAGAACTGCCCGGACCTGCGCAATACCCGGGTGGTGGACATCATTTGCGCCTTGCGCGGATACAACGTGCAGGTGGACATCCGCGACCCGTGGGTGGATCCGGCAGAGGCATCGCATGAGTACGGACTCGAACTGATCGACCAGCCCCCCACCGGCGAGTACGACGCGGTGGTCCTGACCGTGGCGCACCATGAATTCTGCGAGCTTGCGTCCGCCGGCGTCCGCCGGTTCGTCCGCAACGGCGGGGTGGTGTATGACGTCAAGGGCCTGCTGCCCAGGGACGCGGTGGACGGGCGGCTATGACGGACACGGCCCTTGCGCGGGTGATGGCGGAGCTGCGGAGTCGTTCGCGCAGGTGGCTGGTAACGGGTTGCGCGGGTTTCATCGGATCCAACCTGCTGGAGGCGCTGCTGCGCCTGGACCAGCACGTGGTCGGAGTGGACAACTTCGCCACCGGCTTCCAGCACAACCTGGACGAGGTGGCCTCGCTGGTCACGCCCGAGCAGTGGGCGCGCTTCCGCTTCCTCCAGGGCGACATCACCGACCTGGCGACCTGCCACGAGGCCTGCGCAGGCGTGGACCACGTGCTGCACCAGGCGGCGCTGGGCTCGGTGCCGCGTTCGATCGCCGACCCCATCGCGACCAGCCGGGCCAACATCGACGGCTTCCTCAACATGCTGGTGGCCGCGCGAGGTGCCGGGGTGGAAAGTTTTACCTACGCCGCCAGCAGCTCCACCTACGGCGACCACCCGGCGCTGCCCAAGGTGGAGGAGAACATCGGCAAACCGCTGTCGCCCTATGCGGTGAGCAAATACGTCAACGAGCTGTACGCCGACGTATTCGCGAAGACCTACGGTTTCCAGAGCATCGGCCTGCGCTACTTCAACGTGTTCGGCCGCCGCCAGGACCCGGAAGGCGCCTACGCGGCGGTGATCCCCAAGTGGGCCGCCTCGATGATCCGCGGCGAGGAGGTCTTCATCAACGGTGACGGTGAAACCAGCCGCGACTTCACCTACGTCGCGAACGCGGTGCAGGCGAATCTCCTGGCCGCGCTGGCGCCCGCCGAAGCGCGGACCCGCGTCTACAACATGGCGGTCGGGGACCGGAACACATTGCTGCAGTTGTTCGAGGGCCTCCGCACCGGGCTGGCGCAATGCGGGGTGGAGTACGCGCGGGCGCCGCTGTTCCGGGAGTTCCGGCCCTGCGACGTGCGCCACTCGCTGGCGGACGTGAGTGCAGCGAGGGAGCGGCTGGGATATGTGCCGACGCACCGGCTGGGGGAGGGGTTGGCGGAGGCGATGCCCTGGTACGTGGCGAACCTTCATTGTCGCGACGCGCGACGTTCACCGTAGGGCGCAATAGCCGCCCCACCGGGGCGGCGTATTGCGCGCCGGATGGCAAACAATGGAAACCGCCGGATGCCAGACAATCGCATACGTCGGATGGCAAACAACGGCACCCGCCCAACATACGGCGCAATACCCCGCTGCGCGGCTATTGCGCCCTACATACATTGGGTGGGGCAGAATCCGGGCTTCTTTGTTCCGGGAATTCCGCATGGCCGGCGCCAGTCTGTTCACGCTGCTCGATGACATCGCCACGTTGCTGGACGATGTGTCCATCCTGACCAAGGTCGCGGCCAAGAAGACCGCGGGCGTGCTGGGCGATGACCTGGCGCTCAATGCGCAGCAGGTCACCGGCATCGCGGCGCAGCGGGAGCTGCCGGTGGTCTGGGCGGTGGCCAAGGGGGCGATGCTCAACAAGGCCGTCCTGGTGCCCGGGGCGCTGGCCATCAGTGCCTGGCTGCCGTGGCTGATCACGCCGTTGATGATGGCTGGCGGTGCCTTCCTCTGTTACGAGGGGGTGGAGAAGCTGGCGCACCGCTTCCTGCATTCCAGGGAAGAAGACGAGCAGCGGCATGCCGAGCGGGTGCAGGCGCTCGCCGACGAGAAGGTCGACCCGGTCGCGTTCGAGAAGGAGAAGGTCAAGGGTGCGATCCGCACCGACTTCATCCTGTCCGCCGAGATCATCGTGCTGACGCTGGGCGTGGTCGCCGGGCAGGAGTTCCTGCCGCAGGTACTGGTGCTGTCGGCGGTGGCGATCGGCATGGTGATCGTGGTGTACGGCCTGGTCGGCGGCATCGTGAAGCTGGACGACTTCGGCCTGGCCCTGTGCAAGCGCGGCGGG
>JAEWFH010000031.1 GCA_023388955.1 Pseudomonadota bacterium | reverse complement strand
CTCCTCGATCCCGGCTTCAACCTCACCCTCCGCCCCATGCGCTACCCGCGCTTCTACGACATGTACCGGGACGCGATCCGGAACACGTGGACGGTGGAGGAGATCGATTTCCAGATCGACATCAGCGACCTGCATTCGAAGATGACGCCGGCGGACCGGCACCTGATCCACCGGCTGGTGGCGTTCTTCGCCACCGGGGACTCGATCGTGTCCAACAACCTGGTGCTGAACCTGTACCAGCACCTCAATGCACCGGAGGCGCGGATGTACCTGTCGCGGCAGTTGTACGAGGAGGCGCTGCACGTGCAGTTCTACCTGACGCTGCTGGACAACTACCTGCCCGATCCCGACGAGCGCACGCGGGCGTTCGCGGCGGTGGAGAACATCGATTCAATCCGCCGGAAGGCGGAGTTCTGCTTCAAGTGGATCGATTCGATCCAGGACCTGGAGCGCATCGAGACGCGCGGGCAACGGCGGCAGTTCCTGCTCAACCAGATCTGCTTCGCGGCCTGCATCGAGGGGCTGTTCTTCTTCGCCGCCTTCGCCTACGTCTACTATTTCCGCTCGCGCGGGCTGCTGCCGGGGCTGTCTTCGGGCACCAACTGGGTGTTCCGCGACGAGAGCTGCCACATGGACTTCGCTTTCGAGTCGGTGCGCACGATCCGCAACGAGGAGCCGGGCCTGTTCGACGATGAAATGAAGCAGCAGGTCTACGGCATGCTGGCCGAGGCAATCGAGTGCGAGGTGCAGTTCGCCGAGGACGTGCTGTCGGGTGGTGTGGCGGGGATCTCGACCCGCGACATGCGACAGTACCTGCAGCATTGCGCCGACAACCATTTCTCCCGGCTGGGCATGGAAAAGAAGTACAACGTGCGCAATCCGCTTCCCTTCATGGAGCTTCAGGACGTGCAGGAACTGACCAATTTCTTCGAGCGCCGGGTGTCGGCGTACCAGGTGGGCGTACAGGGGGAGGTGGCCTTCGATGCCGCGTTCTGACCCCGCCGCCGCGGCCGCGGCCGCGCCCACCGAGGCGCGGCTGCAGGAGATCGTGTTTCCCGACCACACCAACCACATGGGCACGCTGTTCGGCGGCCAGGCGCTGGCGTGGATGGACAAAGCGGCCTTCATCGCCGCCACCCGCTATTCCCGGCGCACGGTGGTCACCGCGCGCTCGGAGCAGGTCGACTTCCGGCTGCCGATCCGCCAGGGGCAGCTGGTGGAGACCATCGCCCGGGTGGTCGAGGTCGGACGCACCTCGATGCAGGTCGACGTGGAGCTGGTGGCCGAGGACCTGCTCAGCGGCGAGCGCGAGACCTGCACCCGCGGCCGCTTCGTGATGATCGCGCTGGACAGCCGCGGCCGGCCGGTGGCGGTGGAGCCCCTGCCCGCCACGCCTTGATCCAGGTCAGCACGGGGGCGGCGCCGGCGGCACACACTGGCGCCGTCCCGCGGAACCGAAGATGGCCAGCTGGTACCCCCTGATCCTGTTGCTGCACCTGGCGTGCGCGATCGTCTTCGTCGGCGCCGTCGCCTTCGAGGTCCTGGTGCTGGAGGGATTGCGCCGCCCGCTGGGCGCTGAACTGCTGCACCGCGTCGAGCAGGCGGTGGTCGCCCGGGCGCGCAGGTTCATGCCATGGGTGGTGGTGCTCCTGTTCGCCAGCGGCGCCGCACTGTTCGACATCCGCTGCGGTGGCTTCGCCTGCATGGGCAGCCGCTTCGGCTGGATGCTGGCCGCGAAGGTCATGCTCGCCTTCGCGGTGCTGGCGATCTTCGCGCGGGTGGCGTGGACCGCGGGACGCGGGCTGGGTGGCGGGGGGTTCCGCCATACGCACCGGGTGCTGCTGGCACTGATGGCCGGGATCGTGGTGCTGGCGAAGCTGATGTTCTACTGACGGCGCGCGTGGCCTGGACGCGGCTTCCCGCCCCGCCGTGACGGACTCACGCCCCGAAAACCGGGATTCCCAGTGCCTTGCCGCCCGGTACCAGCCCCAGGCCGCCGCGCAGGCTCTGGCCGATGCGCGTGGCGTAAGCATGCATGCGTTCGGCATCCTCGGGCAGCAGCAGCTCGTGGCAGGTCTCCAGCCACAGTTCCAGCCACTCGTCGAAGTGGCCGTATTCGATCGGATGGCCGCGGTGCTTTGCCATAGGGTTGCCCCGATAGGTTCCCGCGCCCAGCGCCACCGAGGCCCAGAACGAGGCCAGCAACTGCTTGTGCTCCGGCCAGTCGTCCACGGCCGCGTTGAACACCGGCCCCAGCGTCGGATGGACCTGAATGCGGTCGTAGAAGCGGTCGACCAGCGTTTCGATCTGGTCCAGGGTCAGTGTCGTGGAGTCGCGGGCCATGGTTCCTGGTTGCACCAATGCGGAAGGGGCGGCCAGCCGGCCGCCCCTTCCAATATGGGTCTTACTTGGCGAGGGTCAACTTGCCCTGCATGATCGAGAAGTGGCCGGGGAAGGAGCAGAAGAAGCTGTAGTCCTGGCCCGCCGCCAGCTTCGCCACCGGGATGCTGAAGGTGGTGGACTCGCCGCCGCCGATCACTTTGCTGTGGGCGATGACGCGGGCGTCGTCCGGCTTGACGTAGTCGTTGTCGGCACCGGCCTTCATGCCGTCGCCGTTGACGCCGGCCATGTCGGCGGTCTTCGACACGACCACGTTGTGGCCCATGATGTTGGCACCCAGCTGGCCGGTGTGCTTCAGGGTGACCTTGTACTCCGTGCACGAGGCCGGGACCGACAGGGTCTTGACGTTGAACTGCATCGCGTCGTTGCCCTCGATGGTCGTCGCGCACTCGGCCGCCTGGGCCGACGGAGCGAAGGCGAAGGCGCCGGCAAGGCCGACCAGGGCAAGGGCGGAGAACTTCTTGATCATGGTTGACTCCAGTTGACAGGGAGAGAGAGAGGGGAGGGGGAGGTCCGCTTTCGATGGGCACATTCTGCGCCGTACGGGCGGACCGCGAATTGATCCAGGTCAGGGAGTGGCCAGCGTCGGGACGGGACAATGTGCACCGTCAGGCAACCGTTCATTTTTGGGATCCACGACCAGTTCCATGACCCACGTCGTCACCGAAAACTGCATCAACTGCAAGCACACCGACTGCGTCGAGGTCTGCCCGGTCGACTGCTTCCACGAGGGGCCCAACTTCCTGGTCATCGACCCGGTGGAGTGCATCGACTGCACCCTGTGCGTGGACGAGTGCCCGGTGGGCGCGATCTATGCCGAGGACGACGTGCCCAAGGGGCAGGAGAAGTTCCTGGACATCAACGCCGAGCTGGCGCCCAAGTGGCACGTCATCACCCGCAAGAAGCCGGCACTGCCCGATGCGGACGAGTGGGACGGCAAGCCAGACAAGCTGAAGCTGCTTGATCGCGGCGAATAAACGTTGTTTTCGCCCCCGCCCCGGCGGGGTGCACCAGGGGAGGCGTGGAAAGCAGAAGGCCGGGTTTCCCCGGCCTTTCGCTTGTCCGGAAGCCGCTTACTTCGCGACGACCTTGACCATCTCCAGGCACTTGTTGGAGTAGCCCCACTCGTTGTCGTACCAGGCCACCAGCTTGACGAAGGTGTCGTCGAGCGCGATGCCGGCTTCGGCATCGAAGATCGAGGTGCGCGCGTCGCCGCGGAAGTCGGTGGCGACCACCTTGTCCTCGGTGTAGCCCAGGATGCCCTTGAGCGGGCCCTCGGCCTGGGCCTTCATCTCGGCGGAGATCTCGGCGTAGGTCGCCGGCTTGTCCAGCTCGACGGTCAGGTCGACGACGGACACGTCCGAGGTCGGCACGCGGAAGCTCATGCCGGTCAGCTTGCCGTTGAGGTCCGGCAGCACCTTGCCGACGGCCTTGGCCGCGCCGGTGGAGGACGGGATGATGTTCTCCAGGATGCCCCGGCCGCCGCGCCAGTCCTTGGCCGAGGGGCCGTCGACGGTCTTCTGGGTCGCGGTGGCGGCGTGCACGGTGGTCATCAGGCCGCGCTTGATGCCCCACTTGTCGTTGAGCACCTTCGCCACCGGGGCCAGGCAGTTGGTGGTGCAGCTGGCGTTGGAGATGATCGCCTCGCCGGCGTACTTCTCGTCGTTCACCCCGTAGACGAACATCGGGGTGGCGTCCTTGGACGGGGCCGACATGATCACCTTCTTCGCGCCGGCGTCGAGGTGCTTCTGCGCGGTTTCGGCGGTCAGGAACAGGCCGGTGGATTCAATGACGACGTCGGCGTCGACCTCGTCCCACTTCAGGTTGGCCGGGTCGCGCTCGGCGGTCAGGCGGATGCGCTTGCCGTTGACGATCAGGGTGCCGTCCTCGACCGAGACCTCGCCCTGGAAGCGGCCATGGACCGAGTCGTACTTGAGCAGGTGGGCCAGGTAGTCCGGCTCGAGCAGGTCGTTGATGCCGACCACCTCGATGTCGCCGCCGAAGTTCTGCACCGCCGCGCGCAGGACGTTGCGCCCGATGCGCCCGAAACCGTTGATGCCAACCTTGATCGCCATGTCTACCGGGGCTCCTGAGGGAATGTGGGGAAAGCCCGTCATTTTAGCCGATCCGGGCGGTTCGCGCCGGCGTGCGGGGCGGTGACGGGATGCACGGGCCGTTCGTCCCGGGCTTGATCCCGCTCAAGGCGATGCAGGTGGACCGCGGGGAAAATGAACAGGCAGTTCCCCCACAAGAAAAAGGAAACACCATGAAGTCCCGCAACACCCTCGCAGTCGCCGCCGCGCTGGCCCTGGCCAGCCTCTCCGCCCCCGCGCTGGCCCAGTCGGCCGGTGACTGGACCGTTGGCATCGGTGCCCATCAAGTGGCGCCGAAATCCAGCAACGGCACCCTCGCCGGCGGCCTGGCCCTGGACGTGGGCGACGACATCCGCCCGACCATCACCGCCGAGTACTTCCTGACCGACAACCTCGGCATCGAGGTGCTGGCCGCGCTTCCGTTCGAGCACGACATCGACATCAAGGGCGTGGGCAAGGTCGGCTCCACCAAGCACCTGCCGCCGGTGGTGTCGCTGCAGTACCACTTCGGCACGGGGAAGGTCCGGCCGTTCCTGGGCGCCGGCGTCAACTTCACGAAGTTCTTCGAGGAGGAGACGACGGGGATCCTGGAGGGCAGCAAGCTCGAGCTGGACAGCTCCTGGGGCGTAGCCGGGCACGTCGGCGTCGACTTCGCGGTCAGTGACCGGAGCTCGATCCGGGTGGATGCGCGCTGGATCGACATCGAGAGCGACGTGAAGGTCGACGGCGTGAAGCTCGGCACCGCGAAGCTGGACCCGATGGTCTACGGCGCGGCCTGGGTGGTCCGCTTCTAGGCCGGCGAGGCAAATCGCCAGCAGGCCATGCCGCGCTATCCTGCGCGGCATGGCCATCCGTTCCCGAAACCTCCTCCTCCCCCTCCTCGTTGCGGCCTCCGCCGCCGCATTCGCACCTGCCCCGGCCAACGCCTGGGGTGCCCAGGGCCACCGCCTGGTCGCC
>JAEWFH010000006.1 GCA_023388955.1 Pseudomonadota bacterium | reverse complement strand
CTTCCACTCGCTGGAAGACCGCATCGCCAAGCAGTTCATCAACCGCCATGCCAAGCCGCCGCCGGCCAACCGCCGCATGCCGGTGGAGCCGGACTTCGTACCGGTGCTGCGCGCCATCGGCGGCGCGATCAAGGCCGGCGACGGGGAAACCGCGTCCAACCCGCGCGCCCGCTCGGCGGTGCTGCGCGTGGCCGAGAAGCTTCCCGCCGGAGGTGCCGCATGACCCGGCGCCTGCTGCTGACCGTGCTGGTGGTGGCCAACGTGGCCAGCGCGCTGGCCGTGGTGCACGCCCGGCACCAGCACCGGCTGCTGTTCGTCGAGCTGAGCCGCCTGGAGAACGTGCGCGACGAGCTGGAGATCGACTTCGGGCGCCTGCAGCTGGAGCAGGCCACCTGGGCGGAGGCCAACCGCATCGACCAGGTCGCGCGCGAGCGCCTGGGCATGGCGTTCCCGAGTGACGACGAAATCGTCGTGGTGCAGCCATGAGCGCGCCGCGGGGACAGGGCCGGGGCCGGGGAATCGGCTACAACGCGACCCACCGGGTCGCGCTGATCGGCGGCGTGCTCGCCCTGTGCGGGGTCGCGCTGGTCGCGCGTGCCTTCCACGTGCAGGTCATCGACAACGAGTTCTACCTCGAGCAGGGCGACGCGCGCGCGCTGCGCGAGCTGCCGATCGCCACCTCCCGCGGGATGATCACCGACCGCAACGGCGAGCCGCTGGCGGTCTCCACCCCGGTCGCCTCGCTGTGGGCCAACCCGCCGGAGCTGCTGGAGCACGCCGACCGCATCGGCGAACTGGCCGCGGCGCTGTCCGTGCCGGCCGAGACCCTGGCCAGCCGGGTGAGCCAGCGCGCCGACAAGGAGTTCATGTACCTGCGCCGGCGCATCAGCCCGGCCGCGGCCGACGAGGTGCTCGACCTGGGCATCCCGGGCGTCTACAGCCAGCGCGAGTACCGCCGCTTCTACCCGCAGGGCGAGGCGCTGGCCCACGTGCTGGGCTTCACCAACGTCGACGACCGCGGGCAGGAGGGGCTGGAGCTCGCCTTCGACGAGTGGCTCAGCGGCACGCCGGGGGCCAAGCGCGTCATCCGCGACGGGCAGGGCCGGATCATCGCCAACGTCGACCTGCTGCGCGCGCCCGAGCCGGGTAAGGACCTGGTGCTGAGCATCGACCGCCGCATCCAGTACCTGGCCTTCCGCGAGCTGCGCCGCGCGATCACCGAGGCCAAGGCCGCCGCGGGGTCGGTGGTGATCCTGGACGTGCACAGCGGGGAGGTGCTGGCGATGGCCAACCTGCCCAGCTACAACCCCAACCAGCTCGACGGCCAGGCCGGCGACGCGCGCCGCAACCGCGCCGTGACCGACGTGGTCGAGCCGGGTTCGACGATGAAGCCGATCACCGTGGCCGCCGCCCTGGAGCAGCGCCTGGTGACGCCGGACACGATCGTCGACACCTCGCCGGGCTACCTGAGCATCGGCCGCTTCACCATCAGCGACTTCCGCAACTACGGCGCGCTGACCACCACCGGGCTGCTGACCAAGAGCTCGAACGTGGGCTCGGTGAAGCTGGTGCGGCAGCTGGAGGACGACTACTACTACCAGTTCCTCAAGCGTTTCGGCTTCGGCAGCAAGCCCGGCAGCGGCTTCCCCGGCGAGGCGTCCGGCGTGCTGGCCGCGCCGCGCCAGTGGGACGGCGCCACCAAGGCGACGATGTCCTACGGCTACGGCTTGTCGGTCACGCCGCTGCAGATCGCGGTCGCCTACGCGGCGCTGGCCAACGGCGGCAAGCGCATCGCGCCCACCTTCGTGAAGGGCGGCGCCACCGAGGCCGAGGAGATCCTCGACCCCGGGCTGGCCGACACCCTGGTGCACATGATGCAGACCGTCACCGAGCCCGGCGGCACCGCCACCGGCGGCGCGGTGCTGGGCTACCACGTGGCCGGCAAGACCGGCACCTCACGCAAGTTCAGCAGCAGCGGCGGCTACTCGCGCGACTACGTGGCGCTGTTCGCCGGCATCGTCCCGGTGGAGAACCCGCGTTTCGCCATGGTGGTGCTGATCGACGAGCCCGACGCCAGCAAGGGCCATGGCTACGGCGGCGGCGCCACGGCCGCCCCGGTTTTCAAGTCCGTCATGGAGGGCGCCCTGCGCCTGATGGACGTCCCCCCCGACGACATCGAAACCTGGATCGCCGCCCAGTCCAAATCCCGCGGCAAGGACGGCACCGCCCCGGTGTTGCCGCTCGCGGCGAACCCCGCTCTTCCCGCTCTCCCGCCCGCGGGCGAGGGCCGGGGCGAGGGCGCGCAGCCATGACCCGCCGCCAGGCCCCCGCCCTGTCCCTGGCCCGGCTCCTGCCCGACGTCCCCGGCATCGACCCCGCGCTCCAGGTCACCGGCCTGGTGATGGACAGCCGCAACGTCCGGCCCGGCGACGGTTTCGTGGCGATCGCCGGCTTCGGCACCCACGGCCTGGCCTTCGCCGAG
The DNA here is from genome assembly GCA_023388955.1 of Pseudomonadota bacterium. GTDB lineage: Bacteria > Pseudomonadota > Gammaproteobacteria > Xanthomonadales > Xanthomonadaceae > Novilysobacter. The sequence continues at coordinate 559 of JAEWFH010000006.1, read as the reverse complement.
CAGGCGCGCGAGGCCGGCGCCGCCGCGATCCTGTTCGAGCCGCCGGCCACGCCGGAACATCCGGCCCCGGCCGACGCCATTGCCGTGCCCGGCCTGCGCGCGCGCCTGGGCGCGATGGGCGACGAGTTCCACGGCCGTCCCAGCGCGGCCCTGGACGTGGTCGGCGTCACCGGCACCAACGGCAAGACCTCCACCGTGCAGCTGCTGGCCCAGGCCTGGGCGGCGCTGGACGTGCACGCGGCCACCATCGGCACCCTCGGCGTCGGCCTGGGCGGTCAGCTGGTGCCGACCGGCTTCACCACCCCGCTGGTCCTGCAGACCCACGAGTTGCTCGGCCAGCTGCGCGACGCCGGTGCCCGTGCGGTGGCGATGGAGGTCAGCTCCCACGCCCTCGACCAGGGCCGCGTGGACGGCGTGCACTTCGACGTCGCGGTGTTCACCAACCTCAGCCGCGACCACCTCGACTACCACGGCGACATGGAGGCCTACGGGGCCGCCAAGGCGCGCCTGTTCGCCTGGCCGGGGCTGAAGGCCGCGGTGGTGAACCTGGACGATGCGC
>JAEWFH010000154.1 GCA_023388955.1 Pseudomonadota bacterium | reverse complement strand
CGCTTGAACTCCCCGTCGGCCTCGCCGCGCCCACCGAGGGTGCGCAGGGTCTCGCCGGTGTTGCCGTCGTAGATCACCAGGCGGTCCGTCGACTTGGCGGTGCCGAACACCCAGGTGGTGCCGTCCTCGTGGGTCCAGCTGGCGAGGGAGTCGATGTTGTCCTCGGGAGTCATGGCGCTCTTGAAGGCCTCCGGGATGACGGGGACTTCGGCCAGGGCGGAGTGGGTGCTGGTGGCGGCGGGTTCGGGGGCGGAGGTGGCTTGCGCGGTGGTGTCGGCTCCGACGGCGGTGTTGGTGTCGGCGCCGTTGCTGCAGGCAGCCAGGGACATGGCCAGGGCCGCGGAGAGCGGAAGAAGGGTCAGGCGGGAGGTCATGAAGGCAGGCCTCGGGTTGGGATGGCAGAGTCCCCGGGTGGATCCCCGCTTTCGCGGGATGACGGGGGCGGGGGTGGATTCCCGCGTTCGCGGGAATGACGGCGTGGGGAACGACGGGGGGTCAGAAGTTGACCTGGACGCCGAGCTCGAAGGTGCGGCCGTAGCTTTCAAGCTGGCTGTTGTAGCGGCGCTCGCCCAGCCAGGCGTACAGCGGGCGGTCGTTGAGGTTGATCGCGTTGAAGTACAGCTGGGTGCTCGGGTTGAGGCGGTACTTGGCAGTCAGGTCGAGCTGGAAGTGGTCGTCGACGTAGCGGTCGAAGGCCGGGTCGTCGAGCTCCTCCAGCGAGTCGAGGTAGCTGCTGCGGTAGTTGCCGGCCAGGCGCAGCGAGACCGTCTCGTCCTCCCAGCCCAGCGACAGGTTGCCGACCCGGTCGGACTGGCGCGGCAGGCTGTAGTCACCCTCGCGGAAGGGCAGGGTCGATTCGCTGTCGATCCAGGCGTGGTTGACCGAGAACAGCAGGTTGCCCAGCGCGCCCGGGAGGAAGGACAGCTTCTGGGTCCAGCCCAGCTCCAGGCCGCGTACCGTGGCGTCGTCGCCGTTGAGCGGCTGGATGGCCTCGTCGAAGTCCACGAACGCGCCGGTGCCGGCCACGTCGGCGACCACGATGAAGTCCTGGATCTTCTTGTAGAACAGGCTGGCCGACAGCAGCGAGACGCCGCCGGGGTAGTACTCCACCGACAGGTCCAGGTTGGTCGAGCGCATCGGGTCCAGATCCGGGTTGCCCAGCTCGGCGTAGCGCTCGTAGCCGCCGTCGCCGTCTTCCTCGATCTCGATCACCTGGTAAGGGGCGGAGTCGGCGAAGTTCGGCCGCGAGACGGTCTTGTTGGCCGAGGCGCGGAACACCAGGCCCTCGCGCGGTTCCCAGCGGGCGTGCAGGCCGGGCAGCCAGTTGGTGTAGGTCGTGGACATGCCGACCGGCACGAACACCGGGTCGCCGCTGCCCGATTCGGGATCGATCTCGATCCGGGTGCCGACCGCGTCGTACTCGGTGCGCTCGGCGCGCACGCCGCCGATCAGGTGCAGGTCGCCGAAGTCGATCTTGCCCATCACGTAGGCGGCGTGGATGTCCTCGTCGACGCGGTAGTCGCCGCCCTGGCGCTCGATCGCGGTCTCCTCCTCGTCGATCTCGAACTGGCCGCGGTTGGCGTTGATGAAGCCGTGCAGGTCGCCGGCGTCGGCGACCGGGTGGAATGGCGCGTAGGGGTAGTCGGCGCTGGACGGGGCGAAGTCGGCCAGGCTGTAGTCGGCGCCGTAGCCGCCGAACACGGTGGAGTCGAAGTCGGCGGTCTTCTCGCGCAGCCGCGACTTGCCGCCGAACTTGACGTAGCCGTAGCTGTCGCCCAGCTCGAACTCACGCTGCAGGTCCAGCTTCAGCGCGGTCTCGGTCTCCTTGGTGGTGTACGGCTCGAGCACGATCTCGTCGAGCTCGTAGGCACCGGCATCGGTGAATGCCGCGTTGTCCAGGCCGAAGAAGTGGGGACGCTTGCCGGCGCCGCCGATGTCGTAGCCCAGGTCCAGCCCTTCCTGCACCCAGCCGGCGCCGAAGGAGTCGCTCTCCTCGGTCTCGGCGAAGGAGTACGCGGCGCTGTAGTCGATCGTCCACGGCCCGCGGTAGGCCTTGCCGCCCAGGGTGGTGGCGAAGATGTCCTGGGTCTGGATGCGGGCCTCGGTCAGCTTCTCGACCGTGGCGCCCTCGAAGCGGCCGCCGGTTTCGTCCAGACCCAAGGTGTCGCCGTCGTCAAACACGAACACGTTGGTGGACTGGACCTCGTCGTCGCTGAAGCGGCTGTAGAGGTTGCGCCAGTAGAACTCGTTGTCCATGTCCGGGCGCCAGTCGAAGTTGAGGTTCGCACTGGTGCGCTCGCGGGTGATCATGTAGTCGCGCTGCTCGCCCTCGGCGATGCCCTTGTACTCGGTGCCGTCGGGGGCTTCCAGCCAGTCGGCGGTGGCGGTCTCGATGCCGTCGGTGGCGAACTCGCGCTCGTACCAGCTCACCGAGGCGGCGACGCCGAAGTCGTCGTTGGCGCCGAAGCGGTCGGTGAAGGTGCCCGACAGCTTTGGGTTGGTGTTGTCGCTGCGCTTGTTGTGGCTGGCCTCCACGCGGCCGCTGATGCTGCGGCCGGGGCGGTCGAAGGCGGTCAGGCTCTTGATCTCGATGTGGCCGCCGACCGCGTCGCCGTCCATGTCCGGGGTGACCGTCTTGACCACTTCCAGGGTCTCGAGCAGGTCCGAGGAGATCACGTCCAGGTTGACCGCGCGCGAGTCGTCCTCCGGCCCGGGCACGCGCATGCCGTTGATGCTGGTGGTGTTGAGCGCGGCGTCCAGGCCCCGCACGACCACGAAGCGGCCTTCGCCCTGGTCGCGCTCCAGCGACACGCCCGGCAGGCGCTGCAGGGACTCGGCGACGTTCTGGTCGGGGAACTGGCCGATGGCGTCGGCGGAGACGATCGACACCAGGTTGTCGGCGGCGTGCTGCTGGCTCAGCGCCGCGGCCTGGCCGGCGGCCTGGCCGATCACCAGGATCGTGTCCAGGGTGGTCGCGCTGCTGGAGGCGGAGCTCAGGGCAATGCTGCCGAGCGCGGCGACGGGTTCACCGACCTGGATCGCCTGCTGCACCGTATTGGCGCCCACGTATTGGACCTGCAGCGTGTATTCCCCTGCCGGCAGTCCGCTGATGTGGAAGCTGCCGTCGTCGCCACTGACCGCCTGGCGATTGCCTTCCAGCACCCGCACGATGGCGCCCTGGAAGCCGGACTGGCCGCTGGCGTCGGTGACGCGCCCGGTCACGGTGGCGGCATCGGCGGTGGAAACGAGGGTAACGAGCGGCAAGGCGGTGGCGACGGCGCAGGCAAGCGCGCGCCGGCGCAAAGGCGTACGGGGTGTCATGGGGACTCCGGCAATACGGTCAGCGGAAAGGGTGCGGCGACCTCCGTGCCACCGATCCCGCCACGCTAGTTCCCGCCGATGACCTGCCGATGACAACCGTCATCCGCCGGTCCCGAGGCGGTCACAAGCCGCCCTGCTGCCACGGGCCGGTGATCGCCAGGGTGATTCCGGGCGTCTGGATGTTGACGAACAGGGTCTCGCCGGCCGGGTCCCAGCAGGCGCCGCAGAACTCGCCGCGGCGGTAGTCGCCCTCCGGCACCTGCTTGCCGGCACCGGCGATCTGGGTGTCGGTCAGCTCGGCGTTGTTCTTGGCCAGGTAGAAGGTCTCGCCTTCGCCGGTCAGTCCCAGCAGCCGCGCGCCGGGGCCGAACCGGTCCGCGCTCTCGCCGCCGTCCTCGCACAGCACCACGCCGCCGCGCGGGCTGACGGTGACGTTGTCGGGGTTGTTGGCGGCCAGTTGGTGCCCGCTGACGAACAGGGCGCGCAGGGTCTGGCTCGGCAGGTGCAGCACCCAGACCGCGCCGTCTCCGTAGCCCTTGCGGCCGGCGGCGTCGACACCGGTGGAGGTGTCGACGATGAAGAGGCTGTCGCCGGCCTGCCAGATGCCTTCGCCGCGGCTCATGCGCAGTGCGCCCTGCGACCAGGCTTGGGCGAACGGCCCGCTGAGCGCTTCGCCCGGCGCGATGTCCGGGAAGCTGGCGGGGGCGGGGAGGTTGTCCAGGTCCGGGTCGTCGATGTCGACCCATTCGAGCGGGTACTGGTCGCCGATCGAGGCCACGGTCAGGTCGACGTTGCGCCGCCCGCGCACCCGCGCCGCCTGCAGCCGGCCACCCCGGCCCAGCGAACCGTTGCGGCCGCTGGTGTCCTCGGGCACGTACCGGTACAGGCCGGCCTTGTTGCGGTCGTCCTCGGTCAGGTAGACATGGCCGGTGCGCGGATCGATCGCGACCGCCTCGTGCTTGAAGCGGCCCATGCCGGTGATCGGCTGGCCGCTGGTCTTCGCCGGATCGGTGTCGACCTCGAAGACGTAGCCGTGCCGCTTGCCCTCGGCGGAGACCTCGTTGGTCTTGACCTCCTCGCAACTCAGCCAGGTACCCCAGGGGGTCGGCCCGCCGGCGCAGTTGACCAGGGTGCCGCCCAGGCTGGCTTCCATCCTTTCCAGCCGGCCGTCGCGCCAGGTCAGGTTGGTGGTGCCACCCCCGGCCGCGTCGTCGCCGATTCGTGCGGTGTCGTACATGCCGGGGGCCCTGATCGCGGTACCGATCGCGCGCTCGTGGTTGCGGATGATCACCGTGTCGGTGCCGCCGTCGGCGCGCGCGCGCTCCAGCACCGCCATGCCGTCGTGGCGGTCCGGCACCGGCTGGCCGTCGTCCATCGGGTCGCCGGTCCAGCCCAGCGAGGTGTAGCTGAAACCCGGCGGCAGCTGCAGCAGCTCCAGCCCGGTCGCCTTGTCCGCCACCGGTGCCAGCGGGCCGTACGGGCCGGCGACCGGGCCCAGCCGGGTGACCCCGCCTGCCGCGGCCCGGGCC
>JAEWFH010000204.1 GCA_023388955.1 Pseudomonadota bacterium | reverse complement strand
GGTGGACGCTAGCGGAAGTGGTATCAGAATAGGGGCGGGGTGGAAGGGCCCTGTTCACGGTTTGTTTGCCTTGGCTCCAGGCCGAGGTGGCGGTAGGCCTTCTGGGTGGCCATGCGACCGCGTGCGGTGCGGACCAGGTACCCCTGCTGGATCAGGTAGGGCTCGATCACGTCCTCGAGCGTGCCACGCTCCTCGCTCAGCGCGGCCGCCAGGGATTCCACGCCGACCGGGCCGCCGTCGAAGGCGTCGATGATGGTGCCGAGCATGCGCCGGTCGAGATCGTCGAAACCCTCCGGGTCGATCCTCAGCATCGCCAGCGCGGCGGCGGCGGTGGGTTCGTCGATGTGGCCGCCGGCGCGGACCTGGGCGTAGTCGCGTACCCGGCGCAACAGACGGTTGGCGATGCGCGGCGTGCCACGGGCGCGGCGCGCGATCTCGGCGGCACCGGCAGGCTCGCAGTCGATGCCGAGGATCCTGGCCGAGCGGCGGACGATCTTCGTCAGCTCCTCGACGCTGTAGAACTCCAGCCGCTGCACGATGCCGAAGCGGTCGCGCAGCGGCGCCGTCAGCAGCCCGGCACGGGTGGTCGCCCCGACCAGGGTGAACGGCGGCAGGTCGAGCTTGATCGAACGCGCCGCCGGACCCTCGCCGATCATGATGTCGATCTGGTAGTCCTCCATCGCCGGGTAGAGGACCTCCTCGACCACCGGCGACAGGCGGTGGATCTCGTCGACGAACAGCACGTCGTGGGGCTGCAGGTTGGTCAGCAGCGCGGCCAGGTCCCCGGCCTTCTCGATCACCGGCCCCGAGGTCACCCGCAGGTTCACCCCCAGCTCGTTGGCGATGACGTGCGACAGCGTGGTCTTGCCCAGCCCCGGCGGGCCGAAGATCAGCACATGGTCCAGCGCCTCGCTGCGGCCCTTGGCGGCCTCGATGTAGATCTTCAGCTGTTCGCGGACGGTCTGCTGGCCGAGGTATTCGTCCAGGCTGCGCGGGCGGATGGAGGCCTCGACGGCGTCGTCCTCGCGGGTGGCATCGGCGGCAATCAGGCGCTCTTCTTCCATCCCGCTATCGTCGCACGGGCGTTGGCTCCGGGGGGAGCGGCGCCCTTGTGATGTGCTTGCTGGCCGGTTCGATCGCGCCATCCATGGCGCGACTCACCGGGCGCAGGCCATCCATGGCCTGCTCCAGCAACACATCACAAGGACGCCGCCCCGGCTGTTTGGTTGGCGTGGCACAAGTGGGGGCAGACATCTGGAGAGCTGTGCCCGCGCCGGGTTGCGAACTCACGGGTAACAGCGGTGATTCCGGGCCTTGGAGCCGGGACTTCGTTGTCGCAAGAAAGTGGTGGATCCAAAGTCGCCCGCGAACGCGGAAACGGGACACACCCCACCGCTTTTGACCAAAGCCCACCCACCCGCAGGTGGATCTTCTCGCGGCGTCGCCTGCACCCCCGATCACGCCGCCAAACCAAAGCGCCGGTGCGTCGTGCGGGTGGGGTGTTGCTGGAGCAGGCCAAGGATGGCCTGCGCTCGGTGAGTCGGGCCATGGATGGCCCGACCGAACCGACCAGCAAGCACCCCACACGCACGACGCCCCCTCCGGAGCCCAGGCTTCTACCCGCCCGTCCGGGAATGCAACATCAGATCTCCACCTGCGCCCCCAGTTCCACCATCCGGTTGCCCGGGATGTGGAAGAAGCCGCTGGCCGGCGCCGCGTTGCGGTGCATGAAGGCGAACAGACGGTCGCGCCAGACCGGCATGCCCCGATGCCGGATCGCCACCACCGTCTCCCGGCTGGCGAACCAGGTCGTGTCCATCGGATCGATCACGATCCCCTCCCCGTCCTCCTGGTCGCAGGAGCGCATCAGCGCCAGCGGGACGTCCGGGACCTCCATGAAGCCGAAGCGCACCGTCGCCTGGTGGAACTCGTCGCCGATGGAGCGGATCGCCAGGCGGCGCTCGGGCGGGGCGTAGGGGATGGTCAGGGTCTCGACGGTCAGGAACAGGTTGCGCTCGTGCAGGACCTTGTTGTGCTTGAGGTTGTGCAGCAGGGCGTGCGGGACCACGCCCTTGTCGGCGGTCAGGAAGATCGCCGTGCCGGGCACGCGTACCGGTGGGGCCAGCATCAGGCCGGGCAGGAAGGTGTCGAGCTGGATGCCTTCCTTCTGGATCTCCTCGCGCAGCAGGTGGCGGCCGTGGCGCCAGGTGCGCAGCAGGGTGAACAGGACGATGCCCAGGGCCAGCGGGAACCAGCCTCCGACCGGGATCTTGGCGGCATTGGCGACCAGGAAGGCGACGTCACCGACCAGGAACACCGCGCACAGCGGCAGCACCCACCAGCGCCAGCGCGGCCACAGCGCGCGGGCGACCAGGGCCAGCAGCAGGGTGTCGATCAGCATGGTCCCGGACACCGACACGCCGTAGGCCACCGCCAGCGCCGAGGAGCTGCCGAAGGCCAGCACCAGCAGCACCACGACCACCGCCATCGCCCAGTTGACCGAGGGAATGTAGATCTGGCCGATGGTCTCGCGCGAGGTGTGGCGGGTGCCCAGGCGCGGGATGTAGCCCAGCTGCATGGCCTGGCGGGTGACCGAGAAGGCGCCGGTGATCACCGCCTGGGAGGCGATCACGGTCGCCGCGGTGGCCAGGACGATCATCGGAATGCGCCCCCAGTCCGGCACCCCGACGTAGAACGGGTTGCGGATCGCCTCCGGGTCCTCGAGCACCAGTGCGCCCTGGCCCAGGTAGTTGAGCATCAGCGCCGGCAGCACGAAGCCGTACCAGGCGATGCGCACCGGCCGGGCGCCGAAGTGGCCCATGTCGGTGTAGATCGCCTCCCCGCCGGTGACCGCCAACACCACCGCGCCGAGGATGAACACCCCGCCCCAGCTGTGCTCGGCGAAGAAGCGCGCCGCCCACAGCGGGTTGATCGCCTGCAGCACCTCCGGCTCGTGGAGGATGTTGGCCACGCCCAGCACCGCCAGCACCAGGAACCACAGGCCGGTGATGGGGCCGAACACCTTGCCCACCCGCTCGGTGCCAAAACGCTGCACCGCGAACAGCGCAACCAGCACCAGCACCGTCAGCGGCACCACCCAGCGTCCCAGCTCGGGGGCGACCACCTCCAGCCCCTCCAGCGCGGACAGCACCGAGATCGCCGGGGTGATCACCCCGTCGCCGAAGAACAGCGCCGCGCCGAACACCCCCAGCAGCCCGACCAGGTAGCTCGAGCGCGGGTG
>JAEWFH010000203.1 GCA_023388955.1 Pseudomonadota bacterium | reverse complement strand
CGCGACGATCTCGACTACGTCGCCAGCGCCGTACGCCGCAACGACCCCTCCACCGGCGTGCCGGCGATCTACCTGCTGTGGGCGGTAATCGTCGCCGTCGGGTTTGCCCTGCCGGACTTCGCGCCTGCCCTCGCCGCCCCGTTCTGGATCGTCTGCGGCATCGGCGGCGGGCTGGCCAGCTGGTGGCTGGGCGCCCGTGACAGCCGCCAGCGCGGCACCTCGGACCGCGCCGATGGGCTGCGCCATGGCTGGCACTGGACGATCTGCGGCCTGGCCTTCCTGGTCTGCTGGCTGCCGGTGCTGCGGGGCGCGCCGATCGACGCCACCGTCGCCAACTTCCTGCTGGTGGCCGGCCTGGGCTACGCACTGGCGGGCGTGCATCTGGAACGCCCGTTGCTGTGGAGCGGCCTGATCATGCTGGCGGCCTACGCACTGCTCGTGACCGTCGCCCTGCCCTACCTGTGGACGGTGACCGGCCTGGCCGTGGGACTGGCGCTGGCGGTCGCGGGCATGGGCGCCCGCCGCGAGCGCGCGAAGGCCGCGGCGTGAACCGGCTGGAAGGCAATCCGCTGGACCGGCTGGACCCCTTGTTCGAACACCGCGCGCGCCTGGCCATCGCGGTGCTGCTGGCCCGCCACGACGAGGTCAGCTTCGCCGGGTTCAAGCAGCAGCTCGGCCTGACCGACGGGAACCTGGGCGCGCAGCTGCGCAAGCTGGAGGACGCCGCGTACCTGGATCTGCGGCGCGAGTTCGAGGGCCGCAAGCCGGTTACCTGGTACTCGCTGACGCGGCCCGGCCGGCAGGCACTCGACCGCCATCTGGCGGCGCTGCAGGCGATGATCAGCGCCGCAGGCACGGCGTCGTGACCAGGGCGTTCCCGCCTGCGACCTGACCTATGGCAGGTTGGATTCACCGGCGGCTGCAGACACACTCGGCAAATCCACCTTGCCATGGACGCACATGAACCAGCCGGCCGACCTGCTGAAGGAACTGAAGATCGACCGCAGCACCCCGCCGCCGCGCGAGCCGCGGCGGGGCCTGTTCCTCGGCATCGCCATCGCGGTCGCCGTGCTGCTCGCCCTCGCGCTGGGCTGGTTCCTGCTCGGGCGTGGCCAGGCGCCACAGGTCCGCACTGCAACCGCCACCGTGATCGGCGGCCCGTCCGGCGGCGCCGCTTCCGTGCTCGATGCCACCGGCTACGTCGTCGCCCGGCGCATGGCCACGGTCTCGGCCAAGATCACCGGCCGGGTGCTCGAGGTGCTGATCGAGGAAGGCCAGCGCGTCGAGGAGGGACAGGTCATGGCGCGACTGGATCCGATCGACGCGGACGCACAGCGTGCGCTGGCGGCCGACCAGCTCGGAGCCGCCCGTGCCACCGCCACCGCCACCCAGGCACGCCTGCGCGAGGCCGAGGCCAACGCCAGCCGCCTGGAAGGACTGGTCGGCCGGCAACTCGTCTCCCAGGCCCAATACGACCAGGCCATCGCCGAACGCGACGCGCTGCGCGCGCAGCTTGCCAGCACGCGCCGCCAGGCCGGAGTCGCCGCAGACCAGCTGCGCATCGCCGAGATCGGCGTCGACAACACCATCGTGCGCGCGCCGTTTGCGGGGGTGGTCACCGCCAAGGCGGCGCAGCCGGGCGAGATCGTCTCGCCGATGGCGACGGGCGGGTTCACCCGCACCGGCATCGGCACCATCGTCGACATGGACTCACTGGAGGTCGAGGTCGACGTCGGCGAGTCCTACATCGGCCGGGTCGAGCCTGGCATGCCGGTCGAGGCCACGCTCAACGCCTACCCGGACTGGAAGATCCCCGCCCATGTGATCGCCATCATCCCCACCGCCGACCGCGGCAAGGCGACGGTGAAGGTCCGCGTGGGACTGGACGAGCAGGACCCACGGATCGTGCCGGAGATGGGCGTGCGGGTGAGTTTCCTTGAAAAAGCGGAGCCCGCCGATGCCGATGCACCCGCGCCCGGCGTACTGGTCCCGGCCGCGGCGATTGCCCGGCGCGACAACATGCCGGTGGCGTTCGTGGTCACCGGCCGCGACGGCGATACCGGGACGGCCCGGCAGCGCAGCCTCGAGCTGGGCCGCACCCTGGGCAACGACCGCGAGGTCACCGCCGGGCTGTCCGGCGGCGAGACGGTGGTGCTGGACGTACCGTCGGAACTGGAAGACGGCGCGGAGGTACGCATTTCCACGCAGGACTAGACACCCGTCGTTCCCGCGGACGCGGGAACCAGGGACGTCCGGCCCTGCTTCCGGCGTCCCACGTCCCTGGATTCCCGCGTTCGCGGGAATGACGGTTCCAACCATCGACACCAAGGATGCAGCCATGGCACTGGTCACCACCCGCAACCTCACCAAGACCTACCAGCGCGGCCCGGAGAAGGTGCAGGTCCTGCACGGGATCGACCTGGAGATCCCCGAGGGCGATTTCGTCGCCCTGATGGGGCCGTCCGGCTCGGGCAAGTCCACCCTGCTGAACCTGATCGGCGGGCTGGACACCCCGACCGGCGGCGAGATCGAGATCAGCGGCCAGCGCATCGACGCCATGGGCGCCGGCCAGCTTGCGCACTGGCGCAGCAACCACGTCGGCTTCGTGTTCCAGTTCTACAACCTGATGCCGGCGCTGACCGCGCAGAAGAACGTCGAACTGCCGCTGCTGCTGACCAGGCTGTCCTCGTCACAGCGCAAGCGCAACGCCGAGATCGCGCTGCAGCTGGTGGGCCTGGGAGACCGCGGCAAGCACCGCCCCAACGAGTTGTCCGGCGGCCAGCAGCAGCGCGTGGCCATTGCCCGGGCGATCGTCTCCGACCCGACCCTGCTGATCTGCGACGAGCCCACCGGCGACCTGGACCGCCAGTCCGCCGAGGAGATCCTCGCCCTGCTGCAGACCCTCAACCGGGACCACGGCAAGACCATCGTGATGGTCACCCACGATCCCAAGGCCGCCGACCACGCCCGCCGCACCCTGCACCTGGACAAGGGCGTGCTGGTCGAGGACGCCGCCCTGGCGGCGCAGTGACCCGGGGGCGGCCATGAAATACCTGCACCTGATCTGGTCGGCGCTGGCGCGCAGCCGGATGCGCACCGTGCTGACCCTGCTGTCGGTGGTCACCGCGTTCCTGCTGTTCGGCATGCTCGACAGCGTCCGGGTCGCGTTCAACAACAGCGGCCAGAGCCTGACCGGCGCGGACCGGCTGGTGGTCGCCTCGCGGCTTTCCATCACCCAGTCCCTGCCCTACCGGTTGTTGCCGCAGATCGAGGCCGTGCCCGGCGTAGAGGACGTCGCCTTCGGCAACTGGTTCGGCGGCGTGTACCGGGACATGCAGAACTTCTTCCCCAACTTCGCCGTCAGCGACGACTACTTCCAGATGTACCCGGAGCTGGTGATCGCGCCGGAGCAGCTGGAGTCCTTCCGCGCCGACCGCACCGGCGCGGTCGTGGGCGCGTCACTGGCGGAGAAGTTCGACTGGCAGATCGGCGACACCATCCCGCTGCAGGCCACGATCTTTCCCCGCGACGGCAGCAACGACTGGCAGTTCACCTTGCGCGGCATCTTCCACGTCGAGGACGAGGCGATGAAGCAGCAGGAGAACCAGCTGATGTTCCACTGGGACTACTTCAACGAGGCCAACGACTACGTCAGCGACGAGATCGGCTGGATGATGGTGCGCGTGGCCGATCCCGCGCAGGCCGACCGGGTCGGCCAGGCGATCGATGCCATCTCGGCCAACTCCGACCATGAGACCAAGACCCAGACCGAGGCGGCCTGGACACAGTCCTTCATGAAGCAGTTCGCCGACGTCGGGCTGATCGTCACCGCGATCATGGGCGCGGTGTTCTTCACCCTGTTGCTGCTGACCGGCAACACCATGGCCCAGGCCGTGCGCGAGAGGATCCCGGAGCTGGCGGTGCTCAAGACCATCGGCTTCACCGACCGCACCGTGCTGGGCCTGGTCCTGGCGGAATCGGTGCTGCTGATCGGCCTGGGGGGCCTGGTCGGCATGGCCCTGGCCCAGGGCATGGTGGCGTGGATGGCCGGCTACAGCCAGGGACTGCTGCCCGGGAAGGCGATCCCGTCCCAGACCTGGCTGGTCGCGCTGGGGCTGGTCCTGGTACTGGGCGTGGTGGTCGGCCTGCTGCCGGCACTGCGCGCCAAGCGGTTGAAGATCGTCGATGCCCTGGCGGGGCGCTGAGGAGGGTACGGCGATGGGAAAAATGAAGAAGTGGCTCGGGAACCTGGGCGTACTGTCGTTGCTCGTCCTCGGCCTGGCGGCATGGGTGATGCTGCCGTGGTGGGGCGTGCTGGCCGCGGTGGCGCTGCTGGCGGCCTGGCTGCTGCTCACCCGGCGTGGGCGGCAAACCCTGGCCGTCGCCAGCGTGGGCATCTCCAGCCTGCCGCAGCGCTGGGGCGCGTCGGGGGTGATCATCGTCGGCATCGCCGGGGTGGTCGGCGTGCTGGTGGCGATGCTGGCGATGGGCGCCGGGTTCTCCGCCACGCTCAACAGCACCGGCGACGAGGACACCGCGATCATCCTGCGTGGCGGCGCGATGGCCGAGACCAACTCGGTGATCACGCGCGACCAGGTGCCGCTGATCACTGCCCTGGATGGAATCGCCACCGGGCAGGAGGGACGGCCGCTGGCCTCGCCGGAACTGTCGCAGGTGGTATCGCTACCGACCCTGGACGAGGGCACCGATGCCAACGTCCAGCTGCGCGGCGTCGGTCCCACCGCCTGGGAACTGCGCCAGCAGGTGCAGCTGGTGGAAGGCCGCCGCTTCAATCCGGGCCTGCGCGAGCTGGTCGTCGGCAGCGGCGCGGCCCGGCAGTTCCAGGGCCTGGAGATCGGCAACGCGGTCCGCTTCGGCAATCAGGAATGGACCGTGGTCGGGCGTTTCGCCAGCGGCGACTCCCACGACTCGGAACTGTGGGCCGACGCCGAGGTGGTGGCCACCACCTACAACCGGCCGGCCTACCAGT
>JAEWFH010000164.1 GCA_023388955.1 Pseudomonadota bacterium | reverse complement strand
GCGACCTGCACGCTGACGGTGCCGTCGGCGCCGATGGTCACGCTCTGCGCGCCCTCGGGGAACTGCAGGCCGGGCTGCACCGGGTAGCCGGCGTTGGTGACCATCTCGCCCTGGGCGTTGATCTGGAAGCTGCCGTCGCGTGTGTAGGCCGGGCTGCCGTCGGGCAGCAGGACCTCGAAGAAGCCGCGCCCGTTGATCGCCACGTCCAGCGCGTTCCCGGTCTGCGACAGGTTGCCCTGGGTGAACTGCTTGGCGGTCGCCGCCACGCGCACGCCGGTGCCGGTGGACAGGCCGGACGGCAGCTGGGTCTGCTCGCTGGTCGCGCCGCCGGGCTGGCGGACGGTCTGGTAGAGCAGGTCCTCGAAACTGGCACGGTCGCGCTTGAAGCCGGTCGTGTTGGTGTTGGCGAGGTTGTTGGAGATCACCGCCATGCGCGTTTGCTGCGCGTCGAGGCCGGTCTTGGCGATCCACAGGGCCTGGGTCATCGGTCAGTCCTCCGGGTGTTCGGGTCAGCGCGCCGACAGCAGGGAATTGGCGGCCTGCGCGTTCTCGTCACTGCTCTGCAAGACCCGTACCTGCATCTCGAACTGGCGCTGCAGCTGGATCATCGAGACCAGCGCGCCGGTCGCGTCGACGTTGCTCTGCTCCAGCGCGCCGGTGGTCAGGACCTCGCCGGCGGCGGGCGGCAGGGGCTCGGCGCCTTCGGGCAGGTGCATCAGCCCGTCGTCGCCACGCTGCAGGGCGGCCGTGGGGGCATTGGCGACCTGCAGCCGGGCGACTTCGGCGATGTTGGCCGCCGGTTCGCCCAGCGGGACCACCGAGATGGTGCCGTCGTTGCCGATGTGCAGCTGCTCGTGCGGCGGGATCGCCACCGGGGCACCCTGCTGGTCGAGCACCTGCAGGCCGGAGGCGGTGGTCAGCAGGCCGTTGGGGGTCAGCGTCAGGTTTCCGGCGCGGGTGTAGCCCACGCCGCCGCCCGGCGCCTGCACCGCCAGCCAGTGGTCCTGGTCCAGGGCGATGTCGAGCGGGTTGCCGGTGGCGTTGATCGCCCCCGGCGCGGCGCTGACGCCCAGGGTCCGGAAGCTCGCCGCGGTGCGCGAGGCATGCCCCGGGCCTTCCACCGGCGCGGCCATGGTGCCGGCCAGGGTGGCCTGGAAGCCGACCGTGTCGGCATTGGCGAGGTTGTGCGAGACCGCCGCCTGCGAGCGCAGGCTGGCGCTGGCACCGGTCATCGCCACGTACAGGGCCTTGTCGATCACGTTCTACCTCCTCGTTCCTCGTCGTTCCCGCGTACTTTCGTCATTCCCGCGTACGCGGGAATCCAAGGACGTTGCTTTCAGCGGCCGCGCCCGCGACGTCCAGCCGCGACGTCCGTGGATCCCCGCGTGCGCGAGGATGACGATCACCGGGTTCAGCGGATGTTGATCACCGTCTGGGTGACCTGGTCCTGGGTGGAGATCATCTGGGCGTTGGCCTGGAAGTTCCGCTGCGCGGTGATCATGTTCACCAGCTGCTCGGTCAGGTCGACGTTCGACGCCTCCAGCGCACCGCCCTGCACCAGCCCGAACTCGGAGGAGCCGGCCGTGCCCACGCGCGGGTCGCCCGAGGAGGCGGTCTGCGCCCAGGCGTTGTCGCCGATCGACTGCAGCCCCTGCGGGTTGGCGAAGTTGGTCATCGCCACCTGGCCCAGCGGGGTGGAGACGCCGTTGGTGTAGCGCGCCTGCACCACGCCCTCGGCGGTGACCTCGATGCCGGTCAGCCGGCCGGTGGCGTGGCCGTCCTGCGACAGCGAGGACACCGAGAAGCGGTCGCCGTACTGGCTCGAGCCGCCCATGTCGAGGCTGATCTGCATCGGCGCGGCGCCGTTGCCCGGATCGAACGCGTCCAGCGCGACCGTGGCCGGCGAAGGCGAGGCGAGGGTGCCGGTGTCGGAGTACTGCAGGGTGGTCGGGGCGCCGACCGGCTGCCCGTCGATGGAGGTGTGCACCTGCCACTCGTTGGGGTTGGCGGTCTTCACGAAGTGCAGGGTCTGGGTGTGCGCCGCGCCCAGCGAGTCGTACACGGTCAGCGAGGTGGTCTGGTTCCAGCTGTCCGGGTCGGCGGCATCGAAGGGGCTGACCGCCGGCACTTCGGCATTGGCCGGCAGGTTGGTGCCGATGCCCACGCGGCTGCTCGCGCGGGGCGGGGCGTCGCCGGTCGCCAGCTGCAGGTCGCCCAGGCGGCCGGTGTCGAAGCCGGTGCCGCTGGCGTTGGGCGGGAACACCTGCAGGCGGTGGCCGGCCGGGTTCACGACGTAGCCCTCGTCATCGGCGCCGAAGTTGCCGGCACGCGAGTACACGGTGGCGCCGCGGTCGGACAGGGTGAAGAAGCCCTCGCCGCTGATCGCCAGGTCCAGCGCGCGGCCGGAGAACTCGACGTTGCCCTGGCCGAACTGCTGGGCAACGGTCGCCAGCTTCACGCCGGCGCCGACGGCGTTGCCGGACAGGCCATAGGTGGAGACCGGGAAGAGGTCGGCGAACTCGGCACGCGACTGCTTGAAGCCGGTCGTGTTGGAGTTGGCGATGTTGTGCGAGGTGACGTTGAGGTCCTGGGTGGCGGCGTTCATGCCACTGCGGGCGACGTGGAAGCTCATGGCGTGCTCCTGGGGTGTTGGGATGCGTCGTCAGCCGACGCGGCGGACCGAGGAAAGGGGGTGGCTGCCGAGGCCTTCGAGGTTCAGCACCAGGCCGGTGGCCTCGATGGAGACGCTCTCGACCTTCGCGGCCAGGCGGGCCTGCAGGGACCGGGTATCCTCCCCGGTGCCGGCGGTGGCGCGGATGGTGTACTCGCCGGCGGGTGCGACCGAGCCGTCGTCGGCGCGGCCGTCCCAGGCGAACGGCACCGGGTCGGCGCCGTCGGATTCCAGCTCCAGCCGGCGCACGGTGGCGCCGGCGGCGTCGACGATCTCCACCGTCAGCGGGCCGGAAGCATCGGCGAGGATCTCGCCCGACATCCCGGCGCCCTTGGCCAGGCCGACGGTTTCCGCATCGACCAGCGCGTCGTGGCCGACCAGCGCGGCGGCGCGCAGGGCCTGGTCGGACTCCATCACGCTGGCCATGGAGCCCATGGCGGCCTGCATGTCGCCGATGCCCTGGACGGTCGAGAACTGCGCCAGCTGGCCGAGGAACTGGGTGTTGTCCAGCGGGTTGAGCGGGTCCTGGTGCTTGAGCTGCTCGGTCATCAGGCGCAGGAAGTCGGCCTGGCCGAGGTTGGTGTCGCGCTGCGGGGCCTGGCTGGCCAGGGCGCCCCAGGGGTTGTCGTTGCTGGTGCTGCCAATCGCGGTCATACGGGGCTCCGGTGGGGTTACTTGCCCATGCCGAGCGTGGCGGTGGCCAGCTCGCGGGCGGTGTTGAAGACCTCGACGTTGGCCTGGTAGCTGCGCGAGGCGGAAATCATGTCGACCATCTGCGCGACCGGATCCACGGCCGGGGCGTAGACGTAGCCGTCGCCGTCGGCCAGCGGGTGGCCGGGCTCGTAGCGGCGGATCGGGGCGGCGTCGGACTCGGTGACTTCCAGCACGCCCACGCCCGCCAGCTCCGGCTTGCCCGCCACCGGAGTGACCGCGAACACGGGCTGCAGCGGGCGGTAGACCTCGTCGGGGTTGCCGGCGACCGAATCGGCGTTGGCCAGGTTGCTGGCCACCGTGCTCAGTCGCACCGACTGGGCGGTCATGGCGCCGGCGGCGACGTCGAAGATGGGGAGGTTGCTCATGCGCGCGCCCCCGTCACTGGCCGGTGATCGCGGTCAGCATTCCGCGCACCTTGGATTCGACGAAGGACATCGAGGCCCGGTATTCCAGCGCCGCCTGGGCGAAGCCGGCGCGGGCGCGCTCGGGGTCGACGGTATTGCCATCCATGCTGGCCTGGGACGAGGGCGCGTCGAGGCGCGCGGCATCCACCGCCGCGGCGATCGGATCGGCGCCGGGCGATTGCAGGGGCGAGGTCGCCAGCCGCAGCGCGGCGTTGAAATCCACGTCCTGGGCCCGGTACCCGGGCGTATCTGCATTGGCGATGTTGGCCGCCAGCACCTGCAGCCGCTGCTCGCGCAACGCCAGGGCAGTGCCGTGGATACCAAGGAAATCGGACATCGGGACCTCCGGGAGCGGTTCTCCCGGGAGGTCAGGCAAGACGTGTGCCAGAAGGGCGAGGAACGAGGGGAGAGGAACGAGGAACGAGTAAAGGCAACCGCAAAAGCGGTCGTCGTTCCCGCGGACGCGGGAACCCAAGGACGTACCGGATCCCGCATTCGCCGGATGACCGGGCCTCAGCCCCCAGCGAGCCTGGCTCTAGCTCTTGCTCTTGCTCTTGCCTTTACTAGTTCCTCGTTCCTCTCCCCTCGTTCCTCGCTTTCACCCTGCCATGCGCACCGCGATCCGCTCCGCCAACTCCGTCTCCGAGTATTTCGGCACGAAGTCATCCGCGCCGACGCGTTCGACCATCGCGTGGTTGAACACGCCGGAAAGCGAGGTGTGCAGGAGCACGTACAGGTCGGACAGGGCGGGGTCGCGCCGGATTTCCGTCGTCAGGGTGTAGCCGTCCATCGAGGGCATCTCGATGTCGGAGA
This sequence comes from Pseudomonadota bacterium, assembly GCA_023388955.1. Classification (GTDB taxonomy): domain Bacteria; phylum Pseudomonadota; class Gammaproteobacteria; order Xanthomonadales; family Xanthomonadaceae; genus Novilysobacter. The sequence goes on along the minus strand of JAEWFH010000164.1, from coordinate 5,211 downwards.
TGACCATGGCGTACCGCTCCGACGGCACGATGCCGCCTTCCGCCAGCTGCCGCAGGTGTTCCAGCGCCTGGCGGCCGTCCGACAGCAGGGTGGCGCGCAGGCCCAGTTGGTCCAGGACCTGGCGGATCTGGTTGCGGGCCACCCGTGAATCGTCCACCACCAGTACTTCGTCGCTGGCGCCGGCGCGCTGCTCCAGGGGCTGGATGGAATGCAGCTCGCTGCCACGGGGGGCGGACTCGGCCAGCACGCTTTCCACGTCGATCAGCTGGATGAGCTCGCCCTGGTAGCGCGTCACGCCGGTGAGGTAGTGGCCCTCGCGGCCCATTTCCGGCGGCGGCTGGATCTCTTCCACCGCGATGTTGACGATGCGCTCCACGCCGGCCACCAGGAAGCCCTGCACGCTGCGGTTGAACTCGGTCACCACCAGGTAGGCGGGTTCGATGCCGCCGGTGTCGTGGCCCACGGCCCGTGCCAGGTCCAGGACGGGTACGGTACGGCCGCGTATGTCGGCCGCACCGCGGAATGTACGCGGCAGCTGGGGCAGGGTGAACAGGGGCGGGCGCGGAATCACTTCCTGCACCTTGAACACGTTCACGCCAAAAAGCTGGCGCGGTCCGAGGCGGAAAAGCAGCAGTGCCAGCCGGTTATGGCCGGCCAGCCGGGTGCGCTGGTCGATGCGGTCTAGCAGTTGCTGGCTCATGCACCCGTTGACGGCCGGGCCTGGCCGGACTTGAACCATCCGTGCCGGATCGAGTGCGGTTCCCCTGTCCGGGACGTGCCGGGCCCTGCATCGTGGCGGCACGGTGTTTGCTTGTCCGTGGGCCAGTCCATCCGTGAGGGCCACGATGCACGCCCCCGCCATCCGCTCCAGCTTCGTGTTGTTCGCCTTGCTCGCGCTGTTCTCCAGCCGGCCGGCCGGCGCACAGGAAATCACCCCGCCGGCCGATATCGCGGCCGTGGCACTGTCTGCGCTCGGGCTGCAGGACACCGCGTCGGAGGCCCGGGTTGACCGGGCCCTGCGCCTGGCGGCCTGTGCGACGCCACTGGCCGCCAGTGCCACCGGGCCGCGCACGGTGCAGGTGGCCTGCAACGACGCGCCGGGCTGGCGTATCTATGTACCGGTGCGGGTGGACCGCAGCGCAGCGGTGGCGGTACTTACCCGGCCGGTGGCGGCCGGCGAGCCGATCACCGCGGCGGACGTGGCCGTGCGCGAGGGTGGCATCGGGGCGATCGACCCGAGCCGCCTGGTCGACCCGGCGCAGGTCGTCGGCCAGACCGCGACCCGCGCGCTGGCGCCCGGCGCACTCCTGGCGGACGCCGACCTGGCCGAGGGCCACCTGCTGGAGCGCGGCGACCCGGTGGTGCTGGTCTCCCGCGCGGGCGGGGTGGAAGTGCGGATGCAGGGACGTTCGCTGGGCCGCGCCGCGCCCGGGGACACGGTCGCGGTCGAAAACACCGGCTCGCGCCGCATCGTGCGGGGCCGGCTGGTAGGGGACGGACTGGTGGAGGTACTGCGCTGAACGCGGGATACCAGAGCGCTAAAGTTGCCTGTGCGACGGTCGTTATCCGGATTGACCGAGCAATCAGGAGCGTGTCATGAACCACAAGATCCAGGGACTGCCGCCGGCGATGCCGCGCGCCGTCGAGGCTGGTGCCGGCGCCCCGGCACGCGGTCTGGCCGGTGCCGATCGCTCGCAACCGGTGGAAGCGTCCCCGGCCACCGACAGCATGCGCCTCACCGGCGAGGCGGCCGGCCTGCAGGCCCTGCAACGTGAGCTGGGCAGCGCGCCCGCCGACGTCGACATGCAGAAGGTGGAGCAGGTCCGCGCCGCACTGGCGGACGGCAGCTACCGCGTCGATCCGCAGCAGGTCGCCGAGCGCCTGCTCGCCTTTGAGAACGAACTGCTGAAATGAACGCGATGGCACAGCCGCTGCCACCTGCTGACCCGCTGGATGCGCTGGAAGGCGCCCTGCAGGCCGAACGGCGTGCGCTGCTCGAGCACGATGTCGGGGCCCTGCTGGAATCCACCCGGGCCAAGCTGGCGGCGCTGCGCCAGGTCGAGGGCCAGGCGCTGGATGCCGGCGCGGGCGCCCGGGTGAGTGCGCTCAGTGAATTCAACCGTGCCAACAGCGTCCTGCTGGCACGGCGTCGGCGCGAGGTTACCTGGGCGCTGCGGCACCTGGGCCGAACCGAAGCGACGGGCGTGTACGATGCCGGTGGCAGGTCCACCGCGCGTGCACAGGCCCGATGCCTCGGAGTGGGATGAGCCAGCAGGACGACGTACCGCAAGATCCTTCCGCCTGGAGCGCAGACGCGCGCTGGGCCCTCGCGATGGCCGATGCGGCCGTCGTGCTGCTGGACGCCGCAGGCGTTCCGGTCCATGAGAATTCGGCGGCGCGGCGGGTCGCGCGGCGGCTTGCCGGCGAAGACGATCCCGTTCCCGACACCCTGCATACCTGGCCGGCCAGCGAGGCTGCGCACCGGCTGCTGGCCCTGGTGCCGGAAGGCGCCTGGGCTGCCGCCTGCAACGAAGGCCACTGGCTCGGCCAGGTCGCGGCGGGCGATCCGCCGCTGGTGCTGGATATCAAGCTGTTCTGCGACCTTGGCACCGATCCTGCCAGGCGCCTGGCGGTATTCGGTGACGTCACCGCACGCGCACAACGCGAAGACGCGCTGCAGCGCGCCCAGAAGAAGCTGGCCGGGACCCACGAGCAACTGCTGCAGGCCGAGAAAATGGCTTCCATCGGCCAGCTCGCCGCCGGCGTGGCCCACGAGATCAACAACCCGATCGGCTACGTGCACTCCAACCTGGGCACCCTGCAGGAGTACACCGGCGCGCTGTTCGGCCTGATCGACGCCTACGCCGAGGCGATGGCCGACACCGACCCCACGCGGCACCGGGAAGCGCTGGCCGTGACCCGCCAGCAACTGGACATCGACTTCATCACCGGCGACCTGCCGCCCCTGCTGAAGGAGTCGCGCGAGGGCATCGAGCGGGTGACCCGGATCGTGCGCGACCTGAAGGATTTCTCGCACGTCGAGCGCGACGCGCCGATGCGCCCGGCCGACCTGCAACAGGGCCTGGAGTCGACCCTCAACATCGTCTGGAACGACCTGAAGTACAAGGCGCGGGTGGAGAAGCACTACGGTGCCATGCCACTGGTGGAATGCCACCGCTCGGAGATCAACCAGGTGCTGATGAACCTGCTGATCAACGCCGGCCAGGCGATCGACGGGCAGGGGACCATCGTGCTGGCGACCGGTTCGGGCGACGGCGAGGCCTGGATCAGCATCACCGACTCGGGATCGGGCATGCCGACGGAGGTGATCGAGCGGATCTTCGACCCGTTCTACACCACCAAGCCGGTCGGCCACGGCACCGGCCTGGGCCTGGCGATCTGCTACGGGATCATCACCAAGCACTACGGCCGCATCGAGGTGTCGAGCACGCTCGGGGTGGGGAGTACGTTCCGCGTGGTGCTGCCGGTGTCCCAGCCGCGGGCGCGGCAGGACGGGGACTGATCAGAACGCCGAGGGCTGCCGGGCGCGGGCCTCGTGGTCGCGGAAGGCGGCGAGGATGTGTCCACGCAGCTCGTCGTCGTCCCAGGGCTTGGTCAGGAACCGGTAGATCGCCCCGCGGTTGATCGCCTCGGTGATGCTCTTCAGGTCGGTGTAACCCGACAGCACCATCCGTACCGTGTCCGGGTACAGGTCGCGCACCCGGCCGAGGAACTCGGTACCGCTCATGTCGGGCATCCGCTGGTCCGACACGATCACCTGCACGGGGTTGGATGCCAGCAGGTCGAAGGCTTCCCGCACGCTGCTGGCGGCCAGTACCCGGTACCCGTCGCGGCGGAACAGGCGGGCCAGGGAACGCAGGACGTTCTCCTCGTCGTCGACCAGCAGCAGGGTGCGCTCCGGGCGTGCGGTGGCAAAGGCTTCCGGTCGCGGGAACCGGTGGCGGATCAGCTCGTCGAGCTGGCTGGCCGGTTGTGGCGCACCGAACAGGAAGCCCTGGAAGAAGTCGCACTGGTTGCGGCGCAGGAAGCCGAGCTCGGCCTCGCTCTCCACGCCCTTGGCGATGATCTTCATTTCCAGCCGGTGGCCCATCGCGATGATGCCGCGCACGATCGCCGCGCTGCGGGTGTTGCTGGGTGCGTTGCGGATGAAGCTGCGGTCGATCTTCAGCCGGTCCATCGGGTGTTCGGCAAGGGCGGGCAGGCTCAGGCCGCCCATGCCGAAGTCCATGATCGTCAGCGCGGTGCCCAGTTCGCGCAGCCCGGCGAGGTTGAGGAACACCTGGCGGGTGTCCTGGGCAAGCACCTGCTCTGGGATTTCCAGCTCCAGTGCGCCGGAAGGAAGGTTGTGCTCATGCAGCAGGGCGCCCAGCCGGTCGACCAGCCCGGGGTCCGCCAGCAGCGGTTCGGGCAGGTGTATGGCCATGCCCAGGTAGTCCAGCCCCTGTGCGCGCCAGCGTGCGAGCTGGCCGACCGCCTCCGCGGTGGTGTGCCAGCCCAGGCGCTGGCCCAGGCCGACGCGGCCGACCATGTCCATGAAGCGGTTCGGCGACAGCAGGCCGCGCTCGGGGTGGTTCCAGCGCAGCAGCGCACTGAAGCCGCAGATGCCGCCATCGGTGGCGGCGACGGTCGGCTGGTAATGCAGTTCCAGTTCGCCGCCCTCCAGCGCCTCGGTGAAGCGCCGGGCGAAGCTGTCGCCGGCCGGCAGCCGGGTGTCGCGCTTCTCGTACAGGGCAACGCTGTCCAGCCCCTCCTCCTTGACCTGCAGCAGCGCGTGTTCGGCGCGCGCCAACAGTTCGGCGGAGTTGCGGGCGTGGTCGGGGAATACCGCCACGCCGATCGAAAGCGTCACCGGGATGGTGTAGGGCGGCAGGTACAGCGGGGTGTCGAAGGCCTCGCGCAGGGCATCGGCCACGGCGGTGCCGTCGGGGTCGCCCTCGCGATAGCCGATCCCGGCCACGAACTCGTCGCTGCCGCGCCGCCACAACCAGGCCTCGGCGGGCAGGGCCTGGCGCAGGCGCTGGGCCACCGCCGCCAAGGTCTGGTCGCCCACGTCCTCGCCCATATTCACGTTGATGGAGCGGAACATGTCGATGTCGATGTGCAGCAGCGCCACCTTGCGCCGCGTGGCGCTGGCCGCGGCCAGGGCCGTGGTCAGGCTGGGGCCGTTGGCGCCCAGCCGGTGGACCCCGG
>JAEWFH010000143.1 GCA_023388955.1 Pseudomonadota bacterium | reverse complement strand
CAGCAGCAACGCGTCGCGCTCGGCCGTGCGCTGGCGTCCCGGCCGGGGCTGGTCCTGGCCGACGAGCCGACCGGAAACCTGGACGAGGTGACCGCCGGGGAGGTGCTGGATCTGCTGGCGGCGCTGGTCGGCGGCAGCGGCGCCACGCTGCTGATGGTCACCCACAGCCCGCAGGTGGCCGCGCGGCTGGATCGCACCGTGGTGCTGCGCGCGGGCCGGATCCACGACGCGGCGGACGGGACGGCGTCCGCGACGGGGCCATGAACGTCATTGGCTGGACGCTGCACGCCCTGCTGGGCCACTGGCGCCGCCACCCAGTGCAGTTCTTCAGTCTGTTCACCGGGTTGTGGCTGGCGACCGCGCTGCTGACCGGCGTCCTGGCGATCAATGGCCAGGCACGCGCGAGCTATGCACTGGCCAGCGAGCTGGTCGGAGGCACCCCGCATGTCCGCCTGGAACCCGTTGACGGGCGCGCGCTCCCGCTGGCGACCTTCAGCGACCTGCGCCGACGGGGCTGGCCGGTGTCGCCGGTCCTGGAAGGCCGGGTACACCTGGCGGGCAGCGGCCAGCGTCTGCGCGTTACCGGCATCGAGCCGATCAGTCTCCCGTCGGGAAGCGAGCTGGCCGGCGAGACGTTCGAAGAGGCCGGCCTGGTCGACTTCATCAGCCCGCCCGGCCAGGCCTGGATCGCGGCGCAGACCCTGGACGAGGCGGGGCTGGAAGAAGGCGACAGGCCACGGCTCGACAACGGCGAACGCCTGCCGCCACTGCGGGTCCGCGAGCGCATGGCACCCGGTGCGGTGCTGGTCGACATCGGCGTGGCCGAACGGCTGCTGCAATCGCGGGGGGAGATCACCCGCCTGCTGCTGCCTCCCGACGCCACCGGCACACTGCCGGCACCCTGGAACGCGCGCCTACGCTGGGAGCAGGGCGGGGAGAACGAACTGGACCGGCTCACCGGAAGCTTCCACCTCAACCTGACTGCGCTGGGGTTGCTCGCGTTCGCGGTGGGGCTGTTCATCGTGCATGCGGCGATCGGGCTGGCGCTGGAGCAGCGGCGCCCGCTCCTGCGGACCCTGCGCGCCAGCGGGGTGGAGGTGCGCGCGTTGCTGGTGGCGCTGCTGGTGGAGCTGGGTGCGGTGGCGTTGCTGGGTGGGCTGGCGGGGGTGGGCAGCGGCTACTTCATCGCCGGCTTCCTGCTCCCGGACGTCGCCGCCAGCCTGCGCGGGTTGTACGGCGCGGAGATCGGCGGGCAGCTGACGCTCAGCCCGGCGTGGTGGCTGGCCGGCCTCGGGCTTGCGCTGCTGGGCGCGCTGCTCGCCGGTGCCACCAGCCTGTGGCGTGCCGCGCGGCTGCCGCTGCTGGCACTCGCCGGCAACGAGGCCTGGGGGCAGGCCCACCGGGCCTGGTTGCTCCGGCAGGGCCTGGTGGCGCTGCTCGCCGCCCTGGTGGCGTTGCTGGCATGGGCATTCGGCGACAGCCTTGCCAGCGGCTTCGTCCTACTTGGCGGGCTGCTGCTCGCGGCCGCGCTTGCCTTGCCACTGCTGCTGGACGTTCTGCTGCGGTGCTTGCCTGCCAGTGCCCGCGCCCCGCTGTCGGGCTGGTTCCTGGCCGATGCCCGGCAGCAGCTGCCCGCCCTGAGCCTGGCCCTGATGGCCCTGCTGCTGGCGCTGGCGGCCAATGTCGGTGCCGGCAGCATGACCGGCAGCTTCCGCCATACCTTCACCCGCTGGCTCGACCAGCGCCTGGCGGCCGAGCTGTACGTGCGGCCACTGGATGACGCACAGGCCGGTGCGGTGCTTGCCGGACTGGAGGCGGATCCGGCCGTGTCGGCCGCGACCGCGGTGATCGACCTGGAGTTGCGCGTCGCCGGTGGCCCGGTCGAGCTGGCCGGCGTTCCCGATGATCCGCTGTACCGCGAGCACTGGCCGCTGCTGCAGGCACGGGACGGCGCATGGGACGCGCTCGCCGGCGGCGGCACGCTGATGCTGAGCGAGCAGCTCGCGCGCCGGCTTGGCGCGCAGCTCGGCGACACGGTTCCCGTCCCGACGCCCGCGGGTGAATGGCAGCCCCGCGTGGTGGCGATCTACGCGGACTACGGCAATCCGCGTGGCCATGTCCTGGCCGGCATCGACGAGGTCCGCCACCGCTGGCCAGGAGCCCCGGTCACCCGCATCGCCGCGCGGGTGGCACCGGACGACGTCGACGCGGTCGCCGCGCGACTGCGGACGGTGTTCGCGCTGGGCGAGGACCGCGTCATCGACCAGTCCCGGCTGAAGGCCTGGGCGACCCGGGTGTTCGAACGCACCTTCACCGCCACCACCGCGCTCAACACGCTGACCCTGGGCGTGGCGGGCGTTGCGCTGTTCATCGCCCTGCTGACCCAGGCCGAGGGCCGGCTGGCCCAACTCGCGCCGCTGTGGGCGGTCGGCGTGCGGCGGACCCGGCTGATGCAGCTCAACGCCGCGCAGATCTGGCTGCTGGCCGGGCTGACGCTGCTGCTGGCACTGCCCCTGGGCATCCTGCTGGCGTGGTGCCTGGTGGCGGTGATCAACGTGCAGGCCTTCGGCTGGCGGTTGCCGCTGCAGGTGTTCCCCACGCAATTGCTGGAGCTGGCGGCCTGGGCCGCGCTGGCTACCCTGCTGGCCTCCGCGTGGCCGTTGTGGAAGCTGTGGCGCAGCCGGCCGGTGGAGCTGCTCGGAGTGTTCGCCAATGAACGCTAGGGTGCTGGTGCTTGCCGCCTGCCTGCTGCCGGGCGCGTGCGCGGACACGCCACCGGCCACCTCCGAGGGCTTCGCCGGCCTCGGGCGGACGAGCGATGCCTATGCACAGGTGGTGCCGGGGCGCGTGTTCTCGTTCCCGGCAGACCACGGCGCGCACCCGGGCTTCCGCATCGAGTGGTGGTACGTCACCGCCAACCTCGCCGATGCACAGGGCAACGACTACGGCATCCAGTGGACGCTGTTCCGCTATGGCCTGAGGCCCGGGGCAGGCGCGGCGGGCTGGGGCGCCGGCACCATCTGGATGGGCCACGCGGGACTCACCACGCCGGGGGGCCACCATGCCGCCGAGCGCCTGGCCCGCGGCGGGGTCGGGCAGGCCGGGGTGGAAGCCGCGCCGTTCCAGGCCTGGATCGACGACTGGATGCTGGCCGGTCCGCCAGAGGCCGCCATGCAGGTGCGGGCGGCCGGCGGGGATTTCGCCTATTCGCTGCAGCTGGAGTCGCGCGGCCCGCTGGTGCTGCAGGGGGAGGGCGGCTTCAGCCTGAAATCCGCCGACGGGCAGGCCTCGTACTACTACAGCCACCCCTTCCTGCACGCCAGCGGCGTGCTGGAGATCGACGGCCGGCGGGTGCAGGTCAGTGGCCCGGCGTGGATGGACCGGGAGTGGAGCAGCCAGCCGCTGGCCGGCGACCAGCGCGGCTGGGACTGGTTTTCCCTGCGCCTGGAGGAAGGTACGCGGCTGATGCTGTTCCAGCTGCGGCATGCCGACGGCGGGCGCTACCTGAGTGGCACCTGGATCGGGGCGGACGGCAGCTCCACGCCGCTGTCCACGGGCGACATCCGGCTCAGGCCGCTGGCACGCACGACGCTCGCCGGTCGCGAGGTGCCCACGCGATGGGCGTTGTCGGTCCCGGCGCGCGGCTTCGAGGTCGAGGTGTCGGCGGTGAACCCCGGGGCGTGGATGGCCCTGGGCACACCGTACTGGGAAGGGCCGGTGCGGGTACGTGGCAGCGCCCCGGGCGTGGGCTACCTGGAGATGACCGGGTATTGAGCGCTTGCACTTCCGCGCCTGGCCCCCAGATCCTCTGGAACGGCCACGCGAGGCCGAAGGCCCTGCAGGAGTCCCCCATGTCGCAGTACCGCAAGAGTCCCGACGCTGTTGCCCGGCTTACCCCGGAGCAGTACCGCGTCACCCAGCAGAACGGCACTGAGCCGCCGGGCACCGGCGAGTACCTGGCGAACAAGCAGCCGGGGATCTACGTCGACGTGGTATCCGGGGAGCCGCTGTTCGCCTCCTCCGACAAGTACGAGTCCGGCTGCGGCTGGCCCAGCTTCACCCGCCCGATCGAGCCGGCGCACGTCGCCGAACTGCGCGACACTTCGCATGGGATGTTCCGTACCGAGGTGCGCTCGACCCACGGCGACAGCCATCTCGGCCACGTGTTTCCCGATGGCCCGCCGGACCGCGGCGGGCTGCGTTATTGCATCAACTCCGCGGCCCTGCGCTTCATCCCCCTTGAGCGGATGGAGGCCGAGGGCTACGGCGAGTACCTGGAACAGGTGAAGGACATCCGATGAGCAACGAACGTGCAGTACTGGCCGGTGGCTGTTTCTGGGGCATGCAGGACCTGATCCGCAAGCTGCCCGGCGTGGTGTCCACGCGGGTGGGCTACAGCGGCGGCAACGTGCCCAACGCCACCTATCGCAACCACGGCACCCATGCCGAGTCGATCGAGGTCATTTTCGATCCCGCCCGGATGGAGTTCCGGGACCTGCTGGAATTCTTCTTCCAGATGCACGACCCGACCACGGAGAACCGCCAAGGCAACGACATCGGTGCCTCCTACCGCTCGGCGATCTTCTACACCTCGCCGGAACAGAAGCGCGTGGCCGAGGACACCATCGCCGACGTCGATGCCTCCGGCCTGTGGCCGGGGAAGGTGGTCACGCAGGTCGAGCCGGTGGGCGAGTTCTGGGAGGCCGAACCGGAGCACCAGGACTACCTGGAGCGGCTTCCGGACGGGTATACCTGCCACTTCGTGCGCCCCGACTGGAAGCTGCCCCGGCGCGCATAGCCAGCATGCTGGAGCGGACAGGAAAAAGGCGGCCGGGGCCGCCTTTTTCTGTTTCGCCAACGCGCCCGCGTCAGTCGCGGATTTCGCGCTCGGCTTCCTCGATCTCCTGCTCGACCTCATCGGCCGCACGTTCCATGCGCTGGTCGATCTGCGCCGCCTCGTGTTCGACGCGATCCTCGTAGTACGGCTCATTGACGTTGCCCATGGTGCGCACGTCATCGCGGTCCGCCCGGTCCAGCGCGTCGTCCTGCAGGCGCGGGGTGTCATCGGTGATCGACGGGTCGGCCGCGGCCGTGGTGTCCGGAAGCGGCTGGTTTTCCGCGGCGGTTTCCACGCTGTTGTCGGCGCAGGCGGCAAGCGCCAGGGTACCGGTGAGGGCGAGGGTCAGCGTCGGGATGCTCAGTCGTTTCATGGTGTCCTCCTGTTCGGCACCGGCGGCACGTGGCCACCGGTCGCGCCAGGAACAGCCTGGCATGGTGCGAGGCTGTCACCGTGCCTGTTAAGGACGGGCCAGTCGGGAGTGAAGGGTGCGTGGCCGTTCAGTTCCGGCGGTCGCTGTCCCCGCGGCCGCTGCCGTACCAGAATTCCTTTTCGGCGCCGCGGGCGTTGCGTCTTCCGAGCAGCCCGTACCGCGCGAACAGCTGCGCATGCCGCAGGACGCCGTGCGCGTGCAGTTTCCGCCCCGATGTCACCACCTGCTCGGGCAGCACCACGAACCGGCCGTGGCGGCGCAGTGCGCGGGCGAAGGCCAGGTCCTCGCCGGCGTCGCGTGCCTCGTCGAAACCGCCGGTGGCTTCATAGGCGGCACGCGTGCAGAACAGGAAGGCGCCACCAGCGATCCCGGCCCACTGGAAGACCGGCGAAGCGAGCCGTTGCAGCCGCCGCGCATGGGCCGGCGCATCGTCGGCCAGCACCACGCGCGCCCCGCCACCGACCGCGCCAGCGTCCATCGCCCGCATTGCCGCCTGCACCGTGCCGGGACGGACCCAGGTGTCGGCATCGATGAAGAAAAGCCGCTGGCCGAGCGCCTGGCGTGCGCCGGCATTGCGGGTCGCGGCGATCTGCCGGTGTGCCACGGCAACGACCCGCGCACCGTGGGCACGCGCGACCGCCGCAGTGCCGTCGGTGGATGCATCGTCCACCACCACCACCTCGTGGTGCCCGCCGAGGGTGCCGGCTGCGGCATGGATCGCCTCCAGCGTGCCAGGGAGCCGCCGGGCCTCGTTCCAGGCCGGGATGACGAAGGAAATCATCCCCCGAGCGTACCTTTGCCTTCAGCCGTTATGGCATCCGCTTGCGAAGCGGGCCGCCGCGGCCATCGCGGACGGAAGCACCGTCCCGTGTCCTTCTCCCTCGAACAGCTGGAACCGGCACTCGATTCCGCGCGACCCCAGCAGGCGCGCGAAGGCACTGGCGTTGTCGACCATGTGCGCCTCCCCGAGCATCGCGGCCGCGTCTTCGCCGGCCACGCTTGCCGGTCGCTCGGGACCGACGCGTTGCTCCTCCGAGCCCACTGTCAAAAGTACGCGTGCGGCGCGGGCGACCCGCCAGTCCGCATGCCGGGCCGCCGCCAGCAGCCGCGCATCGTCCCACCAGAGGGACGGGCTTGCGGCGACGTAGCCCTGGAACGCGTCCGGCCGCTCCATCAACACCTGGAGCACGAACAGCCCGCTCAGCGAATGGCCGACCAGTACCTGCCGGAGCGGGTCGACCGGGAGTTCCCGGAGCCCACGGGGCTGCAGGGTGCCGGTCAACAGTTCCAGGAAGCGCCGGCAGTCGCCGTCGTGTCCCCAGTCGCCGCCACCGCGTGGACCCGGCACCGGACCGGAGGCGGGCAGGGTGAAATCGCGCCGGCGCAGGCCCTGGTCGACCGGGCCGTCGCCTTTCCAGCCGATCCCCACGACGACCATCGCGTCCGTCGCGTCCGCTTCATTCAACGCCTGCTGCATCGGGGCCCAGGTCGTTGGCGCATCCAGCAGCCAGACCAGCGGGAAACCGTCCGAAGGTGCGTGCGCCGCTGGCAGGTGGAGCTGCAGCACGTGGTCGCCGGCCGGTGCCAGGAAGGAATGGGTGTCCATCGGCGCAACCCTCGCCGTGTCGCCGTGAACGCGCCGCCTAAACGCTCGCCAGGGAGCGCGCGTACCAGGCAAGCCCGCTGCCCTGCCGGCGGGCTTTTCGTGCCTGCGTATACAGCGTGGTAACCGCCTGCGGTCGAGCATGGCTCCCTTGATCAGGGAGAACCGTAATGAACGATCCACGCGAACAGGACCAGCAGGCTGGCGGCCCCGGCGCGAGCGACCAAAAACGCGCGTTCGACCCCGACGGCGTTCGGCAAGACGACGCAACCGCGGAGCAGTTGCTGCGCCAGGCACGTGGGGACGCGGAGCCCGGCGAGGTCGTGGACACGCCGGACGCGGAGCGCAACGACACCCGCGACCAGCTCGAGGGGCTCGGCGGCAGCGGCATTCCCGCCGTCGATGATGTCCGCAGCGATGTGCCCGACGACGAGTTGCGCGAGAATCGGTGACATGAAGACCGTCCTGATCACCGGCGCGAACCGCGGCATCGGCCTCGCGCTCACCCGCCATTACCTGGATCGGGGGGATCGGGTCATCGCCGCCTGCCGCCACGCCAGCGCGGAGCTGCAGGCCACCGGCGCGCAGGTGGAGGCTGGCGTCGACGTCACCGACGGGGCCGCGCTCGTCGCGCTTGCGGAACGCCTGGAGGGGGTGGCGATCGACGTGCTGCTGCTCAACGCCGGCGTGCTGGAGCGGGACGCCTTCGGCCATATCGACGAGGACGGTTTCGAGGCGATGCGCCGCCAGTTCGAGGTCAACACGCTCGGACCGCTGCGGGTTGCACAGGCGCTGCGCGACAGGCTCGCGGAGGGGGCGAAGATCGCCATCGTCACCAGCCGGATGGGTTCCATGGCCGACAACACCTCCGGCGGTTCGTATGGCTACCGCGCGTCCAAGGCGGCGGTGAATGCCGTCGGCAAGTCGCTTGCCGTCGACCTGGCGCCCCGCGGTATCGCGGTGCTGCTGCTCCATCCGGGCTACGTCGCCACCGACATGGTGGGCGGCAAGGGGGACGTGCAGCCAGGGGAATCCGCCGCCGGCCTGGTGGAGCGGATCGATGAGCTCGGGATCGACGACAGCGGCAGCTTCCGGCACGCCAAGGGCGATCCGCTTCCATGGTGAGCTGATCGTGGAACACTCTGTTGCGTGGAAGTTCCCTATCGACTTTGTTAGGGTTGCGTGATCGCCGCGCCCTGATGCCGATGCTGCCCGCTGGCAGCGACCGGGGCGCTTTCCCGGCGTAGACGAACCAGTTGACCTTCGTTGCGGTGCCGCGTGCGCCGCCCTGACGCTTTTTTCTTTTTGCGTCCGTTCGACCACTGCTGTCGATTCCTGGCCTGGTTGTCTGCGTCATGCGGGCCCCATGCCTGCCGTGACCGGAGGAATCACTGTCCGTGGACGGATTTTCGTTCTACCAGCTCCAGACCCCGACCGTGCTGCTGCTGTTGCTTGCGTTCTACGGCGGCACGTTCCTGTTGTCGATGCGCATCGGGCGCAAGAGCGAGAACGTCGACGGCTACATGAACTCCACCGGCGCGGTCGGCTTTGGCGTTTCCGCCGCCAGCATGACGGCGACCTGGATCTGGGCGGCCTCCTTCTACGCCGCGGCCACCTCCGGCTACAAGTACGGCATTTCCGGGCCGATCCACTATGGCCTGTGGGGCGCGTTGATGATCCTGTTCATCTACCCCTTTGGAATGCGCTTCCGCAAGCTCGCGCCGGAGGCTCACACCCTGGCCGAGATCATCCACGCCCGGCACGGCCGCTCCAGCCAGCTGATCCTGGCCGGGTCGAATATCGTTGGCAGCATCATCAGCCTGATGGCCAACTTCACCGCCGCCGGTGCGCTGGTGGCCATGCTTTCGCCGCTCGAGTTCGTGCACGGCGTGCTGATCGCGGGACTGGGCACGCTGGCCTACACGCTGTGGTCCGGCTTCCGGGCCTCGATCCTGACCGACGTGGTGCAGGTGACAGCCATGCTGGGCGCGGCGGCGATCATCATCCCGGTGGTGTTCTTCAGCGCCGGTGGTACCGAGGTGATCAGCCAGGGCTGGGACCGGTTCACCGCCGAGCAGGCCACGCTGTTCTCCAAGACCGCCTTCCTTGAGCAGGGCGCGCCGTATTTCGCCGCGGTGCTGGCCTATGCGATCGGCAACCAGACCATTGCCCAGCGCCTGTTCGCGGTGCGCGAGGACCTGATCAAGCCCACCTTCGTTGCCGCCACCGTGTCCTACGGTGCGACCGTGATCGGGCTGGGCATGATCGGCGTGGTGGCACTGATGGTCGGCATGGAGCCGGCCGGTGGCGACCACAACAACCTGATCCCGCAGATGGCCTCCACCTACCTGGGGCCGGTGCTGATCGGCGTGTTCTTCATCATGGTGATCGGCTCGCTGTCCTCGACCGCGGACTCCGACCTGGCGGCGCTGTCGTCGATCGTCATGACCGACATCTATGGCCGCAACCTGGCCAAGGGCCGGGTCGACCCCAAGGTCATGCTGTGGATCGGCCGCGTGACCATGATCCTGGCCACCACGGCGGGGCTGATCTTCGCCAGCTACCGCGTCGACATCCTGTCGCTGCTGGTGTTCGTCGGCGCGCTGTGGGGCTCGATCGTGTTCCCGGTGATCGGCAGCCTGTACTGGGGAAAGATCACCAACCGCGCGTTCACTACCTCGGTGCTGGTCTCGCTGGTGGTGTTCTGTGTCGCGCGTTTTGAACTGGTCCCGCTGGAAGGGGTGGTCGCGCTTGTGCTGGAGCTGTTCGCCACCGTCGGTGCCGGCGTGGTGCTGGGGCTGATGGCGTTCGGGTTCTTCGGCCGGCGTACCGGCCTGGTGGTGGGCATCGCCGCGACGCTGGGCCTGATGCCCTTCACCATCGGCTTCCTGCGTGACTACACGGTCCTGCTGAGCTCGCTCAACGCCTATGGCGTGAGCACCACCATCTGCGTGCTGATGAGCCTGCGCAGTTCCGAAGACTTCGATTTCGACGTGATCGCCGAGCGCGTCACGAACTTCCACTTCGAAGAGGAAAGCAATGCCGCGGCCACGAAGGTCGCGCCTGGCGCCAGCCAGCCCGGCCGCGCCTGAATCCGCACCCTGGTCCAAGGAGAGAAGACATGAAAGACATCCTGATGTTGGCCTACGTCCTGGTCTGGCCCGCGCTGGTCGCGGTGATGATGTTCCTCATGGGGCGCAGCGTGCTGCGTGACATGCGCCAGGCCCGGCGCGACGGCGAGGACCTGGTCTGACCGGGTGATCACACCACCCGGCCCGTGCCGCCTAAAGTCCTGGCCGTAGCCGTCGATACCGACCCGGTGGGGATTCCGATGGGGCGAGGCAGGAGGCGGGCGTGCGACCGGTAAGTGTGGAAGAGGTCGAAATCGGAAAACCCTTGCCGTGGTCGGTATACGACCGCAGCGGCACGCTTTTGTTCATGCAGGGCATGGTGGTAGCCGGTGATGCACACCGGGCAATCGTGCTGGAGCGCGGCATGATCGTCCCGGAAACGGCCAGCGGCGCAGGCCAGCTGGCGCCGTCGATGGAAGAGTTGCTGGCACCGGAAGGGACGGAGCTCGACGGGGAAGATGACAACGACGAGGACGGTGATCCGGAGGCGGTTCCCGGCCCCCGTGCCGGTGCACCCGTCGTCGCTCCGTCCGAACCCCTCCCACCGGTATTCGGCACCTTGCAGCGCATGCGGGTGGAACTGGAACGCCTGCACGTCGCGATTGCCGAATGCAGGGGCAACGATCTCGCGCTGCAGGTGCTGGACATGGCGGTCCAGCTGCGCGCGCTGGTGGCGCGCGATGCCGATGCGGCACTGGCGGCGATGCAGCTGGAGGTAGCCGACGATGACGGACACAGTGCCCGGTTGCTGCATGCCGCCACCTTGTGCCAGGTCCTGGTGCAGGCACTGGACTGGGACGAAGATGAGTCACTGTCGCTGCTCGCCGCGGCGCTGACGTTCGACGTTGCCCTGGCACCGATCGCTGCGGTAATGAACCGGCAGGAAGCTGCCCTCAGCAGCGACCAGCGTGCCATCGTGGATGCCCATGCGCAGCTTGGCGTCGAGCTGCTGCAGGTCGCCGGCGTGGACGATCCGGTATGGCTGGACGCGATCGCCAACCACCACGAGCGGCTCGACGGCAGCGGCTACCCGCGTGGACTGCGTGGCGACGCCATCGGCCGGGGCGCGCGCCTGCTGGCGATCGTCGACATCTACTCGGCCATGATCCGGCCGCGTGCCTGGCGGGAGGCGGTGCACGCCCGTCACGCGCTGCGCAGCCTGTTCCTGGAGCGGGGGCGACTGGTCGACGAGGCACTGGCGGCCAGGCTGGTGCGCGAGATCGGTGTATTCCCTCCAGGAACCCCGGTCCAGCTGGCCAACGGCGAGGTTGGCGTGGTCTGGCGCCGCGGTACCAACGCGACCCACCCGGTGGTGGCGCGGCTGGTGAATGCGAATGGCACCCTGGCCGCGGTCGCCGTCCGCCGCGATACCGCGCTGGAAGGATTCGCCATTACCGGGGCGGTCCCGCCCAACAAGTACCAGCTTCTGGTGGCCGGTGCCGGACGGCTCTGGGAGTAAGGCGGCTGCCGCGCTTAAAAAAGTTCAATGCAACCGTGCTGGCTTCCGCGCTGGTGTTCGCCGGTGCCGCGCATGCGCAGCAGCCGATGACCGAGCAGGATGTCCGCACCACCCTGGCCGGCGAGGGCTATACCGAGGTCAACGACATCGAATACGAGGGTGGCCTGTGGAAGGCCGACGCCCGTAGTGCCGATGGCAATCGCCTGGAGGTGAGGATCGATTCCGCCACCGGCAAGCTGTACCCGAGCACGGCCGTCGCGACGCTCTCGGCGCAGGACGTGCGCGCCAGCCTGGACGCGGCGGGCTATACCGGCGTCGACGACGTGGAATTCGACGATGGCCTGTGGACCGCCGATGCGACGGACGCGCAGGGCCAGCGGGTTGATCTGGTGATGGATCCGGAAACCGGCGAGGTCATTGGCAGCGAGCGCGACTGAAGGC
>JAEWFH010000128.1 GCA_023388955.1 Pseudomonadota bacterium | reverse complement strand
CGCTTCTTGTCTTCCTCGTACTCGCGGTAGTTGCCCTGGAAGAACTCCACGTGGCTGTCGCCCTCGAAGGCGAGGATGTGGGTGGCGATGCGGTCCAGGAACCAGCGGTCATGGCTGATCACGAAGGCGTTGCCGGGGAACTCCAGCAGCGCGTCTTCCAGTGCACGCAGGGTCTCGATGTCCAGGTCGTTGGACGGTTCGTCGAGCAGCAGCACGTTGCCGCCCTGCAGCAGGGTCTTGGCCATGTGCAGCCGGCCGCGCTCGCCGCCCGACAGGGTGCCGACCTTCTTCTGCTGGTCCTGGCCCTTGAAGTTGAAGCGGCCGATGTAGGCGCGCGACTGGATCTCGATGCCGTTGATGTTGAGGATGTCGGCGCCGCCGGAGACTTCCTGGAAGACGTTGTGGTCGCCCTCCAGCTTGTCGCGGCTCTGGTCGACGTAGGCGATGTTGACCGTCGGGCCCATGTCGATCTCGCCGGAGTCCGGCTTCTCCTGTCCGGTGATCATCTTGAACAGGGTCGACTTGCCGGCGCCGTTGGGGCCGATGATGCCGACGATCGCACCCGGCGGCACGAGGAAGCTCAGGTTGTCGATCAGCAGGCGGTCGCCGAACTTCTTCGAGACGTTCTTGAACTCGATCACCTTGCTGCCCAGGCGCTCGCCCGGCGGGATGAAGATCTCGTTGGTTTCCTGGCGCTTCTGGTAATCGACCGCCTGCAGCTCCTCGATGCGCGCCAGGCGGGCCTTGCCCTTGGAACGGCCGCCCTTGGCATTGCTGCGCGCCCACTCGAGCTCCTTGGCGATCGCCTTCTGGCGCGCCTTTTCCTGGTTCTCTTCGCGCTTGAGGCGGTCTTCCTTCTGCACCAGCCACTCGGTGTAGTTGCCCTTCCACGGAATGCCGCGGCCGCGGTCGAGCTCGAGGATCCACTCGGCGGCGTTGTCGAGGAAGTAGCGGTCATGGGTCACCGCCACCACGGTGCCGGTGTAGCGGGCCAGGAACTGCTCCAGCCACTCCACCGACTCGGCGTCCAGGTGGTTGGTCGGTTCGTCCAGCAGCAGCATGTCGGGCTTCTGCAGCAGCAGGCGGCACAGCGCGACGCGGCGCTTCTCGCCACCGGACAGGTTGCCGATCACGGCATCCCACGGCGGCAGGCGCAGCGCGTCGGCGGCCACTTCCAGCTGGTTTTCCAGGGTGTGGGCGTCACCGGCGGCGAGGATCGCCTCCAGACGCTCCTGCTCCTTGGCCAGGGCGTCGAAGTCGGCGCCTTCCTCGGCGTAGGCCGCGTAGACCTGCTCCAGCTGCGCCTGGGCCTGCAGCACCTCGCCCACGCCTTCCTCCACCGCCTGGCGGACGGTGTGCTCGGGGTTGAGCTCGGGCTCCTGGGCCAGGTAGCCGACCTTGATGCCCGGCTGCGGGCGCGCCTCGCCGGAGAAGTCGGTGTCCACGCCGGCCATGATCCGCAGCACGGTCGACTTGCCGGAGCCGTTCAGGCCCAGCAGGCCGATCTTGGCGCCCGGGAAGAAGGACAGCGAGATGTCCTTGATGATCTGGCGCTTGGGCGGAACGGTCTTGCTGACACCGTTCATCGTGTAGATGTATTGCGACATGCGGACTCCGGGATGAACGCGGCTGCCGCCGGGCAGGGCGCGGCGGGCCAGGATCGAAAAAGGGCGCGCGGATTATAGCGGCTGGGCGCCGCGCCCGGCGGCCCCCTGCCTCCAGGCGGGACGGGCCGTCAAGGTGCGGGTCAGCCCTGTCCGCCGGCGAACTGCAGCAGCAGGCTGCCGCAGGCGACCGCGATCCAGACCCCCAGCCCCAGCAGGATCGGGCGCGGGCCGGTGGTGGCCATCCGGCGCAGGTCGGCGGACAGGCCGATGGCCGCCAGCGCGAGCACCATCAGCGCGGTCGCCGCCAGGTGCAGGGGCGCTTCCAGGGCTGCCGGCACCAGTCCGGCGGTACGCAGCGCGGAGGTCGCGAGGAAGCCGAGGATGAACCACGGGAACACCCGCGCCAGCCCGGGCCGCTCCGCCCGGGTGCCGGTCCCGCCGGCGCGCCAGGCCACGAGCGCGGCCAGCACCAGGCAGGCCGGCACGATCATGGTTGCGCGGGTGAGCTTGACGATGGTGGCGTAGTCGCCGGCCTCGCGGCTGTAGGCATAGCCCGCGGCGACCACCGAGGACGTGTCGTTGATGGCGGTCCCGGCCCACAGCCCGAACCCGGCATCGCTCAGCCCCAGCAGGTGCCCCAGCGGCGGGAACAGCAGCACCGCCACCAGGTTGAACAGGAAGATGGTGGAGATCGCGAAGGCGGTCTCGTGCTCCTGTGGGCGCAGGATCGGGGTCACCGCCGCGATCGCCGAGCCACCGCAGATCGCGGTGCCCACGCCGACCAGGACGGTGAGCTTGCCCGGCACCCGCAGCCAGCGTCCCAGCGCCCAGGCGGCCAGGAAGGCGACCGCGAGCGTGCCCAGCATCACCCCCAGTGATTCCAGCCCGGTGCGGGCGACCTCGCCCAGGTCCAGCCCGAAGCCCAGCAGGATGATCGACCACTGCAGGCCTTTCTTCCCGGCGAGGCGGATGCCGGGGTCGAACCGCGGCCCCGGCGCGAACAGCGCCCGCGCCAGCACGCCCAGCACGATGGCCGCGACCGCACCGCCGACCAGCGGCAGCGCCGCCCCCACCGCCCAGGCCAGCACCGCCACCAGCAGCGCCAGCCCGATCCCGTTCAGCTGCCCCACGCGGGGCCCTCCACCCATGGCGGCCGCGCCGCGATGGGTACATGGTGCGCCCTGGGGGCGAGCCTGGGAACCGCCTTCCGGCCCCTTGCCTCTCCCGGTGGCGGGCGCGGGCTACCGCGGGCTACCGCGGGCTACAATCGGGCGAATCCCCACCCGCCCTGGAGTCCCGGATGTTCCCGCGTGATGCCCGCATTGAAGGTTACGACCCCGAACTGGCCCAGGCCATCGCCGCCGAAAGGCAGCGCCAGGAAGACCATGTCGAGCTGATCGCGTCGGAGAACTACGCCAGCCCCCGGGTCATGGAAGCCCAGGGCAGCGTGCTCACCAACAAGTACGCCGAGGGCTATCCCGGCAAGCGCTACTACGGCGGCTGCGAGCACGTCGACGTCGCCGAGCAGCTGGCGATCGACCGGCTCAAGGAGCTCTATGGCGCAGACTACGCCAACGTCCAGCCGCACTCGGGCAGCCAGGCCAACCAGGCCGTGTACCTGTCGCTGCTCAGCCCGGGCGACACCATCCTGGGCATGAGCCTGGCCCATGGCGGCCACCTGACCCACGGGGCGAAGGTCAACATCTCCGGCAAGCTGTTCAACGCCGTGCAGTACGGGGTGACCGAAGAAGGCCTGATCGACTACGACGAGGTCCAGCGCCTGGCCACCGAGCACAAGCCGAAGATGCTCGTCGCCGGCTTCAGCGCCTACTCGCAGGTGATCGACTGGGCGCGCATGCGCCAGATCGCCGATTCGGTCGACGCGATCTTCTTCGTCGACATGGCCCACGTCGCCGGCCTCATCGCCGCCGGCGTGTACCCCAGCCCGCTGCCGCACGCACACGTGGTCACCTCGACCACCCACAAGACCCTGCGCGGCCCGCGCGGCGGCATCATCGTGGCCAAGGGTCCGTCCGACGAGCTGGTCAAGAAGCTGCAGTCGATCGTCTTCCCCGGCATCCAGGGCGGCCCGCTGATGCACGTGATCGCCGCCAAGGCGGTCGCCTTCAAGGAAGCGCTGGA
>JAEWFH010000098.1 GCA_023388955.1 Pseudomonadota bacterium | reverse complement strand
CGGTGACGCGCTGATGCGTTGACCCCCCGGTACCCCCTGCCTAGACTCCGCCCGCTTGCCGGGGGTCCCTCCCCAGCGGAGGTACGCCATGACCCCCGGAATCCCCACGGCGCGGCCGCTGCACCCGGTCGATGAACTAGGCAACTTCGACGCCGCCCAGGCCGCCGCCTGGCTGGGCGGCCGTCTCCAGGCCGACGACCTGGAGGCGCTGCAGGGCGCGCTGCCCAGCGTGCTGGCGGTCGACCTCGCCGACATCCTCAGCCGCCTGCCGCCCCTGGCGCTGGCCAGGGTCCTGCCGCTGATCCCGGGCGACGAGCGGGCCCAGGTGTTCGGCTACCTGCCGCTGGAGATGCAGACCAGTCTGGTCGCCAAGATGCCGCGGGCCGAGGTCGTCCATCTGTTCGACCTGATGTCGGCCGACGAGCGGGTCGACCTCTACAACACGCTGCCACCGGACCGGCGCGAGCGGCTGCTGCCGGCGCTGGCGCATGCCGAGCGCGAGGACATCCGCCGCCTGGCCAGTTACCCGCCCGACAGCGTCGGCGCCATCATGACGTCCGAGTACGCGGCGCTGACCAGGGAGCTCAGCGCGTACGAGGCGATCGCCGAGCTGCGCCGGGTCGCCCCCGACACCGAGACGATCTACAACGCCTACGTCATCGATCCACAGCGCCGGCTGATGGGCGTGGTGAGCCTGCGCCGGCTGATCCTGGCCGACCCGGACACCCCGCTGGCCGAGATCATGGTCCCCAACCCGATCACCGTGCAGGTCGATGCCGGGCAGGAGGAGGCGGCGAAGCGGATCGCGCGCTACGACTTCATCGCCCTGCCGGTGGTCGATGGCGAGGGCCGCATCGTCGGCATCGTCACCAGCGACGACGCCATGGACGTGGCCGCCGCGGAGGCGACCGAAGACTTCCACAAGACCGGCGGCACGCTCGGCAGCCTCACCGTCAGCCTGAAGAACGCGACCGTGGGCCTGCTGTACCGTCAGCGCGTGTACTGGCTGGTGGTGCTGGTGTTCGCGAACCTGTTCTCCGGCGCCGGGATCGCCCATTTCGAGGACCTGATCGCCACCAACATGGCGCTGGTGTTCTTCCTGCCGCTGCTGATCGCCAGCGGCGGCAACGCCGGCGCGCAGTCGGCCACGTTGATGGTGCGCGCGCTCGCCACCGGAGACGTGCAGCTGCGCGACTGGGGCGGGATGCTGCTGCGCGAACTGGCAGTGGCGCTGCTGCTGGGCCTTACCATGGGCCTGGCGGTGAGCGCGATCGGGATCTTCCGCGGCGGGCCGTCGATCGCGCTGGTGGTGGCCCTGGCCATGCTGCTGATCGTCCTGGTGGGCAGCGTCATGGGCATGTCGCTGCCGTTCCTTCTCAGCCGCTTCCGCGCCGACCCGGCGTCCGCCAGCTCGCCGCTGATCACCTCGCTGGCCGATGGCGTCGGGATCCTGATCTATTTCGGGATCGCCACGTGGCTGCTTGGGACGGGGGGTTAAGGGATGCGGACGCGGAACCAGGCGGCGTAGAGGGCCGGCACGAACACCAGCGTCAGCACCGTCGCGAACAGCAGGCCGCCCATGATCGCGGTGGCCATGGGGCCGAAGAAATCGCTGCGTGACAGCGGGACCATGGCCAGGATCGCGGTCAGCGCGGTCAGCACGATCGGGCGGAAGCGGCGGACGGTTGCTTCCACGATCGCCTTCCACGGTTCGGCGCCCTCGGCGCGGTCCTGTTCGATCTGGTCGACCAGGATCACCGAGTTGCGCATGATCATGCCGGCCAGGGCGATCGTGCCCAGCATCGCCACGAAGCCGAACGGCACCCGGAACACCAGCAGGAACACCACCACGCCGATCAGCCCCAGCGGGGCGGTCAGCAGCACCATGAAACTGCGCGAGAAGCTGCGCAGCTGGATCATCAGCAGGGTGAACACCACCAGCAGGAACATCGGCACGCCGGCGGCGATCGAGCCCTGGGCGCGGGCGGAATCCTCCACCGAACCGCCGATTTCCACCTCGTAGCCCGGCGGCAGGTCGGCGCGGATCGCGTCCAGGGTCGGGTCGATCTGTGCGGTGACCTCGGCCGGCAGCAGTTCGTCGCTGACGTCGGCGCGCACGGTCATGGTCGGCACCCGGTCGCGGTGCCAGATGATCCCGTCCTCGAAGCCGTGTTCGATCTCGGCCAACTGCGCCAGCGGCACCGGGCCGCCGGGGGTCTGGATCATCACGCTGGCCAGTTGCTCGGGCGACTGCCGCTCGCGCTCGCCGCCGCGCAGCATGATCGAGACTAGCCGCTCGTCGTCGCGGAACACGCCGACCTCGGCGCCGGTCAGGGTCGCCTGCAGGGTCTGCGCCAGCTGTGTGGAGCTGACTCCCAGCGCGCGCACGCGGGCCTGGTCGAGCTCCAGCCGGATCACCTTGGACGGCTCGTCCCAGTCCAGGTTGACGTTGGCCACGTGCGGGTTGGCACGCACCTGCTCGCGCACCCGGTAGGCGATCTGGCGCACCTGGTCGATGTGCTCGCCGGAGATGCGGAACTGCACGGGGTAGCCGACAGGCGGGCCCATCTCCAGGCGCGTCACGCGCAGTTGCAGCTGCGGGAACCGGGGGGCGACTTCCTCCAGCAGCCACTCGCGGATGTCCTCGCGCGACTCCGTGTCCTTCGCGAGCAGCACGAACTGGGCGAAGTTGGCGGCCGGCAGCTGCTGGTCCAGCGGCAGGTAGAAGCGCGGGGCGCCGGTGCCGACCCAGGCGGTGTAGTTCTCCAGGTCGTCGCGGGTGGCCAGCATCTCCTCCAGCCGCAGTGCCTGCTCGCGGGTGGCGCGCAGCGAGCTGCCCTCGGCCAGTTCCATGTCGATCATCAGCTCCGGCCGCACCGACTCGGGGAAGAACTGCTGCGGGATGAAGCGGAACAGCAGCACCGAGGCGGCGAAGGCGGCCACGGTCAGCACGATCACCAGCCCGCGCCGGCGCACGCTCCAGGCCACCAGGCGGCGGAAGCGGCGGTAGAAGCCGGTGTCGTAGGGGTCGTGTGGATGGCCGTCGGCCTGCCGCTGGCGTGGCCCCACCAGGTTGGCCAGCGCCGGGTGGCGGTCGGCCCAGCGCCCGCGCCGTGCCCGCCAGCGCGCGGCCAGCGACCCCGGGCGCGGCGCCGCGGTCGCTTTGTGCGGGTCCGGCAGCAGCTTGTCGCCCAGGTAGGGGATGAACACCACCGCGGCGATCCACGACAGCAGCAGGGCGAAGGTGACCACCTGGAACAGAGAGCGGGTGTACTCGCCCACGCTGGAGGCGGCGGTGGCGATCGGCAGCAGGCCTGCGGCGGTGATCAGGGTGCCGGTGAGCATCGGGAAGGCGGTGGACTCCCAGGCGAACGCCGCCGCGCGGGTGCGCTCGAAGCCCTGTTCCAGCTTCACCGCCATCATCTCGATGGCGATGATCGCGTCGTCCACCAGCAGCCCCAGCGCCAGCACCAGCGCGCCCAGCGACACCTTGTGCAGGTTGACCCCGAAGGCCTCCATCGCGATGAAGGTCATCGCCAGCACCAGCGGGATCGACAGCGCCACCACCAGCCCGGTGCGCCAGCCCAGCGACAGGAAGCAGGTCAGCAGCACGATGGCGACCGCCTCGGCCAGCACGCGCACGAATTCGCCGATCGACACCCGCACCGCGGCCGGCTGGTCGGACACCTTGCGCAGCTCCATGCCCACCGGCAGCGAGGCCTGCAGGCGCGCGACCTCGGCCTCCAGGGTCTCGCCCAGGGCGATGATGTCGCCGCCCTTGCGCATCGCCACGCCAATGGCGATGCCGTCCTCGCCCATGAAGCGCATGCCCGGGTCGCGCGGGTCGGCATAGCCGCGGCTGACGGTGGCGATGTCGCCCAGTGCCAGGGTGCGTTCGCCGGCGCGGATCGGCAGCGCGCGCACCTGCTCGACGGTCTCGAACTGGCCGCTCACCCGCACCGGCACGCGCAGCTCGGCCAGCTCGAAGTAGCCGGCCGGCATCATCGCGTTCTGCTCCTCCAGCTGCTGCTGTACCTGCGCCGGGGAGATGCCCAGCGTCGCCAGCCGGGTGTTGTCCAGCTCCACCCAGATGCGCTCGTCCTGGACCCCGAACAGCGCCACCTTGCCCACGTCGGGCACGCGCTCGATCTGCAGCTGCAGGCGCTCGGCCCAGTCATGCAGCAGGGCGTGGTCGAAGCCCTCGCCGGTCAGCGCGTACAGGTTGCCCCAGGTATCTCCGAACTCGTCGTTGAAGAACGGGCCGACGATGTCGCGCGGCAGCTGCGGGCGCAGGTCGCCGACCTTCTTGCGGATCTGGTAGTTCAGCGCCGGGATCTCGCCCGAACGCATGGCATCGCGGGCA
Source organism: Pseudomonadota bacterium (assembly GCA_023388955.1). GTDB lineage: Bacteria > Pseudomonadota > Gammaproteobacteria > Xanthomonadales > Xanthomonadaceae > Novilysobacter. The sequence continues at coordinate 20,984 of JAEWFH010000098.1, read as the reverse complement.
GCGAAGATCACCTGCGACTCGCCGGCACGCGAGTACGAGCGCACGAACTCGTACTCGCCGGTCTCCATGATCTTGCGCTCGATCGGCTCGGTGACCTGGGCGGCGACCTGGGCGGCGTCGGCGCCGGGCCACAGGGTGTGGATCACCATCACCTTGAAGGTGAACTCCGGGTCCTCGCTGCGGCCCAGGTCCAGGTAGGAGAAGGCACCCGCGATCGCCGCCACCAGCATCGCGTAGACCACCAGGCTGCGGTGGCGCAGGGCCCAGGCGGAGAGGTTGAAGCGCATGTTCAGCGCGCCTCGTCCGGCTCGAGGCTTCGGCCCGCGTCGTCGATCGCGCGCACCGTCTCGCCGGCGCGCAGCAGGTGCCCGCCGGCGGCGACCACCACCTCGCCGGGCTGCAGGCCGGAGGCGATTTCAACGCGGTCCGCGCCGTAGGCACCGGCCTGCACCGGTCGCAGCTCCAGCGTCGAATCGCCAGCGACCACGAACACCGCCTTGCCGCCGTCCGGCCCGGGCACCAGCGCGGCCAGCGGCACCGACAGGGCCTGTGGCGTTCCCGAGGCCAGCAACACCCGGGCGCTCTGCCCGAGCTCGAACGCACCGGGTTCGGCATCGATCGTGGCGCGCACCTCATAGGTCCGGGTCACCGGATCGGCCGCGGGCGCGACCTCGCGGACTGCGGCATCCCAGCGGCGTCCGTCGCCGCTCCAGGGCTCGACCTGCACCGGGTCGCCCGGCGCGACCGCATCCACCTGGCCCTCGGCGACGGCGAACACCACCTCGCGCCCGCCGTCCGCGGCCAGGGTGAAGACCGGCTGGCCGGCGCCGAGCACCTGGCCGGCTTCGGCATGGCGGGCGGCGATCACACCATCGGCCGGGGCAAGCAGCCGGGTATGGGCGGACTGGTTGCGGGCCAGTTCCAGCTCGGCGCGGGCGGCGTCCACCTGGCCCTGGGCGGCGGTGGCGGCGGCATTCTGGGTATCCAGCGCGGACTGGCTGACCAACTGGTCGCGGGCGAGGACGCGGAACCGCTCCTGATCGGCGCGGGCGCGGCCGAGTTCGGCTTCCGCGGCGGCGAGCTGGGCCTGCGCGGCGCGCGCCCGGGCCTGCAGGTCATCAGGCTCGAGCCGGGCCAGCAGGTCGCCGCGCACGACGCGATCACCGACCTCGGCCTGCCGCTCGACCATCCGCCCGGCGACCTGGAAGGCGAGCTGGGTTTCGTGGCGTGCCCGGATCTCGCCGGCGAGCGAAGCTCCGGTGCCCTCCCCGCTGTCCACCGTCGCCACCAGGACCGTGCGCGGTGGCGGCGGCGCCTCGTCCCCGCCACTACAGCCCCCCGCCAGCACCAAGGCCAGCAACGCCACGACGGCGCTGCGGCGCACCAGTGGGGAGGGGAGGAATGGGCGCATCGGAGGCCTCCAGGCCAGTGCCGCGGACATCGGCGCACTCTAATACAGAACCGGGTGGTACGGTATTACCCATGCATCACGCGACCGCCCCCACCGACGCCGCGCCGCAGGCCCCCGCCCCGCGCGGTCCCGGCCGCCCCAAGGACATGGCCAAGCGCGCCGCGGTGCTGCGCGCCGGCACCAGGCTGTTCGTCGAAAACGGCTACGAGGGCACCAGTATGGAAGCCGTGGCGTCCGCCGCCGGGGTGTCCAAACTCACGGTCTACAGCCATTTCGGCAGCAAGCAGGGACTGTTCGTCGCCGCGGTGCAGGCCCACTGCGACCGGATGCTGCCGGGCACGCTGTTCGAGCGCGCCGCCGGCACGCCGCTGCCGGAGCGGCTGCACGAAGTCGCCCACGCCATCCACGCGCTGTGCACCAGCCCCGAGGCGATCGCGGCCAACCGGGTCCTGGGGGCGCCGGGAATGGCCGGTTCGCAGGAAACACAGCTGTACTGGGAAGCCGGCCCGGCCCGGTTGCAGGCCGACCTGGAAGCGCTGCTGTCCCGGCGCGCCCGCCGTGGCGAGCTGCGCCTGGACGGCGACGACCCCGCTGCGGTCGCACTGGCGGCCATGCAGTTCATCGCCCTGCTCACCGGCCCACCGCAGGTACGGCTGGTGCTGGGTTGCGATGCGCGGCCCGCCGACCCGGCGGGACAGGTAGAGGCGGCCGTGGCGACGTTCCTGCGGGCCTGGGCCACCACGCCGCCGACAGGCTGAACCGTGCCGGCCCATGACCGCGGTCCCGGTGACCAATGGCACTGAACGGGGCGCCGCGGCTGCGGCGATGCTTGGCCCCGTCGCGACAGCCTCCCCGGCGTTCCGGACCGGTAGAATAGGCGGTTGTCCGCGAACCCCGAGATCCCCCATGAGCAGCTTTGACTTCGCCAACGCCCGCCAGTTGATGGTCGAACAGCAGATCCGTCCGTGGAACGTGCTGGACGCGCGCGTTCTGGAGGTCTTGTCGACGGTCCCGCGCGAGGAGTACGTCCCGGCCGACCGGCGCGAGCTGGCCTACGCCGACCTGGTGCTGCCGCTGGCACACGGCGAGGTGGTGATGAAGCCGGTAGTCCAGGCGCGCGCCCTGCAGGCGCTGTTGGTCCAGCCCGAGGAGGACGTGCTCGAGATCGGTACCGGCAGCGGCTACCTGACCGACTGCCTGTCGCGCCTGGGCCGCGAGGTGTACAGCATCGAGCGCCACGCCGACCTGGCCGAAGCCGCCCGCGCGCGCCTGGTGCGCCAGGGCCGCGCCAACGTGCGCATCGAGCATGCCGACGCCTTCGGCTTCGACCCGGGCCGCCAGTTCGACGTGGTGTGCATCACCGGGGCGGTGGCCGAGCTGCCGGAGTCGTTCCTGAAGTGGCTGCGCCCGGGTGGCCGCCTGTTCATCGTGCGTGGCCAGGCCCCCGCCATGGAGGCGATCCTGGTGCACAACCAGGTCAACGGCCCGCGCATCCAATCGTTGTTCGAGACCGAAGTTCCGTACCTCGCCGGCGCCGAGCCGGTGCCTGCTTTCCAGTTCTGACCCCGACGCCCGCCGCCGCCGGCGCGGCTTGTCACCACAAGGATCCGCGATGACCCTGCGCCCGCTTGCCCTCGCCACCGCCCTCGCCGTCCTGCTGCCGTTGCAGGCTGGCGCCACCGACCTGATGGACACCTGGGAGATGGCCCGCACCGGCGATCCGCAGCTGTCGATCGCCGAGTCGAGCCGCCTGGCCGTTCGCGAAGGCGCGGTCCAGGCGCGGGCGCAGATGCTGCCGCAGCTGTCGGGCAGCGCCCGGCTGGGCCGCAGCGAGAGCGAGGGCCCGGCCAGCACCACCCAGTTCGACCCGGTCACCGGCGAGCCGGTCACCTACACCGGCAACACCGACCGCGAGACCACGACCCGCAGCTACGGCGTGGACGTGAGCCAGATGGTCTACGACCGCTCGCGTTTCACCGCCCTGCGCAGCGAGCAGGCACTCAGTCGGGCCAGCGACTTCGACCTGGAAGCCGCCGGCCAGAACCTGATCACGCGCACCTCGCAGGCCTACTTCAACGCCCTGGTGCAGCTGGAGACCCTGGCCGCCGCGGAGGCCGCCGAGGCCGCGCTGCAGAAGCAGTTCGACTTCGCCTCCCGTCGCCTGGACGTGGGCCTGGCCCCGATCACCGACGTGCACGAGGCCCGCGCGCAGTACGACGCCGCGCGCGCCAACACCATCCTGGCCCGCAACGCGGTCGCCGATGCCTACCAGGCGCTGGCGGAGATCACCGGCACCGAGGTGCGCAACCTGCAGGGCCTGCCGGAGGATTTCCAGCCGCAGCTGCCGGTGACCGGCGATGTCGACGAGTGGGTCGCCACCGCGGTCGGCAACAACCCGTCCCTGCAGGCCGCCGAGCTGGCGCTGCAGTCGGCCGAGGCCAACGTCGACACCGCCCGCTCCGGCCACTGGCCGACCCTGTACCTGGGCGGCGGCTACTCCGAGTCGGCCACCTGGGGTTCGCAGACCTTCAGCGCCGACGGGCTGCCGGCGGACGTGAACAACCCGATCAACTCCGAAAGCCGCGGGCCGACCGTCAACCTGACCCTGCAGGTGCCGATCTTCCAGGGCGGCGCCATCCGCTCGCGCGTGCGCCAGGCCGTGGCCCGCCGCGACGTCGCCGGCGACCAGCTGGTGCAGGAGCGCCGCCAGCTCGAGCGCAACACCCGCAACGCCTACCAGACCCTGGTCGCCGGCGTCAGCGAGGTGGAGGCGCGCCGGCTGGCGCTGGTCTCCGCGCAGGCCGCCTACGACGCCTCGCAGGTGGGGCTGGAAGTGGGCACCCGCACCGTGCTGGACGTGCTCAACAACCAGCGCAACCTGTTCCAGGCCCAGCAGGCCTACGCCCAGGCCCGCTACAACCACCTGCAGCAGCGCCTGCTGCTGGAGCAGGCCGCCGGCACCCTGGACGTGGAGGACCTGCAGGAGATCAACCGCCTGCTGACCGCCAGCGCCGAGGCCCGCATCCAGGGCGAACTGCCGCGCTGACCCCGCGGCTAGTGCACCCGCTGCACCGCCGCGGCTACTGCTGCGGCGGCGGCAACACCGGGTGCAGCAGCACCAGGGTCTGCGCCAGCGCGCCCCGCCCCCCCTCGATCAGCTCGCGTCCGGCATCGACCATGCCGGCGCGCGCCGCCGCATCCCCGAGCAAGCCGGCCAGGGCCGCGCACACGCCGTCCTGGTCGGCGCCGATGCGCAGCGCGCCGTGCTCGTGCAGGTTGCGGGAGATCTCGGCGAAGTTGTGCAGGTGCGGGCCGGTGACGATCGCGGTCCCCGCCGCCGCCGGCTCCAGCAGGTTGTGGCCGCCCACCGGCTGCAGGCTGCCCCCGACGAAGGCCACGTCGGCGGCGGCGTAGAAGGGCACCAGCTCGCCCAGCGTATCGACCACGAACACCGCGTCCGACGGCCCCGGCCAGCGGCCGCGCGAGCGCGTCGACACCTGCCAGCCTCCTGCCCGTGCCTGGTTGGCGACCAGGCTGAAGCGCTCCGGGTGCCGGGGCGCCCACAGCAGCAGCAGGTCCGGGAAACGGGCGCGCAAGTGGCGGTGGATGGCGAGGACGGCGGCTTCCTCTTCCTCGTGGGTACTGGCGGCGATCCAGACCGGCCGCTCGCCCGCGCTGGCGCGGCACTGCGCGGCGAAGTCCTCCAGCCCCTCCGGCACGGCGACGTCGTACTTGAGGTTGCCGACTTCCAGCACCTGCTCGCTGCGCGCGCCCAGGCGCACGAACCGCACGGCATCGGCCAGTGACTGCGCGGCCACCGTGCGCACCGTGCGCAACGCACGGCCGACCAGCGGCGCCAGCACCCGGTAGCCACGCAACGAGCGCTCCGACAGCCGCGCGTTGAGGATGAAGACCGGCACGCCGCGGTCACGGCAGCCGAACAGCAGGTTCGGCCACAGCTCGGTCTCCATGATGAGCGCCGCGTGCGGGCGGTACTGGCCGAGGAAACGTCCGATCGCCCCGGGCAGGTCGTAGGGCAGGTAGACGTGCTCGATGTCGTGGCCCCACAGCGCGCGCACCCGCTCCGAACCGGTCGGGGTGATGGTGGTCACCAGCAGCCGCAGGTCCGGCCGGCCCCGGCGCAGCGCGTTGACCACCGGCACCGCGGCGTTGACCTCGCCTACCGATACCGCATGCAGCCACAGCACCCGCGGCCCCGGCGGGCGGTGGTAGCGCGCATAGCGCTCGCTCCAGCGGTGCAGGTAGGCCTGCTGGTGGAAGCCGCGCCAGATCAGGTGGTACACCGTCACCGGCACCAGCAGGTACAGCACCGCCGAATACAGGCCGCGCAGCAGGCGCTCGATGGGGTCTTTCCGCATGGCGGGCAGGATACTTCAGCCCCGCGCATGCAGCCCGTGCCGCGACTGCCGCCTAGAATGGCCGCCGATGGACGACACCGAATCCCCCACCTCCCCCGGCCCGGCGCCCGCGGGACCACGCCACTGGCCACACTGGCTCCTGCTCGGCGCGGCGGTACTGGCCGCACGGCTGCCCTGGGGACTGCAGCGCGCCCTGGGCGGGCTGCTCGGGCGCGCCGCCTTCTTCGTGGCGGGCGACCGCCGGCGGGCGGCGCGCACCAACCTGGAACTGTGCTTCCCCGGCATGCCGGCGGGCGAGCGCGAGGCGCTGCTGCGTGCCAGCTTCGCCGACCTGGGCATCGGCCTGTTCGAGTTCGCCCGCGCCTGGTGGGGTGACGTGGAACCGATGCGCCGCACGGTGCGCATCGAGGGCCTGGAGGCGGTAGAGGCGATCCGCGCCACCGGCCGCGGCGTGCTGCTGGTATCGGGCCACTTCATGACCCTGGAGATATGCGGCCGGCTGATGTGCGACCACCTGCCCCTGGCCGGCATGTACCGGCGCCACCGCGGCCCGGTGATGGAATGGGCGGTCAAGCGCGGCCGGCTGCGCTACGCGGCGGCGATGTTCGGCAACCACGAACTGCGCCCGGCGATGCGCCACCTCAAGAAGGGCGGCATGCTGTGGTACGCGCCCGACCAGGACATGCGCGGCAAGGAAACGGTGTTCGTGCCGTTCTTCGGCGTGCCGGCGGCGACCATCACCGCCACCCACCAGTTCGCCCGCATGACCGGCTGCGCGGTGGTGCCGTTCTTCCACCGCCGCGAGGGCGCGGACTACGTGCTGCGCCTGGGCGAGCCGCTTGCGGACTTTCCGTCCGGCGACGTGGTCGCCGACACCACGCGGGTCAACCAGGCGATCGAGGAGATGGTGCGCCGCGCGCCGAGCCAGTACCTGTGGATCCACCGCCGCTTCAAGCGGCGCCCGGAAGGCGTCGACGCACCCTACCGCTGAGTCGCCGGCGGCAACTCAGCGCTCCGCTCGCGCGAGAGCAGGCTGCCGGCATACAGCGCCGCCAGCAGCAGCGTCAGTCCGCCCCAGAAGGTCGAATAGAACGCCAGGTGAGTGTTGAACGGGAAGACCGTGACCACCAGCGCCCACATCGCCGGCCGCGCCCGCTCGCGCGCGGCGGCATCCGCGAAGCGCCAGGCCCGCCACGCCAGCGCCGCGCCGGCCAGCCACAGCAGCAGGCCGAAGAAGCCGGTTTCGCTGAGGACCTCCAGCACGATCTGGTGGGCGTGGTAGGCGGGACCCTCCCCCCATGCCGGCGCTTCGTCGGGGACGGGGTCGCAGGCCGGGAAGGCCTCGCGGAAACCGCGGGCTCCCACGCCGTTGAATGGATGCTCGCCGGCCATGCACAGCGCCGCGCCCCAGATCCGGCTGCGTCCGGAAAGGGCCTGGTCGACGCCCTCGTCGCCCTGCACCAGCTGGGTGGTTCGGGCGACGCGCTCGCGCACGTCCGGCGAGGCCACCGTCAACACGCCCAGCAGCAGTGCGCCGACGCCGAACACCAGCAGCAGCCGGCGCCAGCCCAGCAGCCGCCAGCCGGAGATCGCCAGCACCAGCGCGTAGGTGACCCAGGACGCACGCGAACCGGCCAGCAGCACCACCACGCCGATCGCCGCCGCGGTCACCACCCAGCCCAGCGTGCCCAGCCGGCGCCCGGTCCAGAACAGCGCGAACGGCGACAGGCTGGCGAGCACGATGCCCAGCTTGAGGTTGCACGGTCCGAGGATGCCGCTCAGCCGGTCGACCAGGGCCACGTCCTCGGCGCTGCACATCGACCGGCCACTGATCACCTGCTTGATGGCATCGATGCCGAAAAACACCGGGCTGGTGCCGGTCAGCGCCTGCAGCAGCGCATCCACGGTCCACACCGCCACGATGATCGCCAGGCCTCCGAAGGTGGTCCGCCGCCCTTTACGGTTCGCCACCGCCGAGGCGACCAGCCACAGGAACGGCAGGTAGCGCAGGTCGACCGCGGCCTCGCGCAGCGCCCGTCCGGGATCCACCGAGTCGAACGCGGAGACCAGCTCGGGCAGCCAGTAGGCGAAGAACAGCACGCTGGTCAACGCCCAGGCCTGGTGGCTCAGCAACGAGATGCCGCCGCGGAAGCGCGACGCCACCAGCTTGTAGATCGCCAGCACCGCACCCAGTGCCAGCACGCCCTCGGCATAGCCCGGTGCCGGCCACAGCGCTACATGCGCCAGGATCCAGGCCGGGGCCCAGCGCCAGCCCTCCGCGGGGTCCTGGTCGTGCGCGGGGACGGTGCCCGCCAGGTCGGAATCAGTCTGCGAGTTCGGCATAGACGGCCAGCGTGGCGCGCTGCATCGCTTCCAGGGAATAGGGAATGCTACCCGGCAGTGCTTGTGGGGTGTCGACCAGCTCCCGGGCGCGGCGGGCCAGGGCCGCCGCGTCGAAGGGTGCCACCGCGCCGGCGGGCCACAGTTCGCGCAGCAGCTCCCCTGCCCCGCCGTGGTCCCAGCCCAGCACCGGCCGGCCCACCGACAGGGCCTCGACCACGGTACGGCCGAAGGCCTCGGGCTTGCGCGAGAGCTGCAGCACCAGGTCGCTGGCGGCGTAGGCGCGGGCGATGCGGTCGGTGGCGTCGCTGAACACCACGGCGCCACCGATTCCGCGCGTGGCCGCCTCCTGCTCCAGCTCCGCGAGATAGTCCTCGCGTCCGGGTTGGCGGCTGCCGGGCATCCACAGCCGGGCATCCACGCCGTCGTCGCGCAGGGCCGCCAGCAGGTCGAGCGCGTCCAGGTGGCCCTTGAGCCGCGTGCCGCGCCCGGGCAGCAGCAGCAGCGGGCCGTCGCCGGCCAGGGCCGGGAACAATCCGGCCGCCCAGACGCGCGCCGCGCGGTCCGGTGCCGGCGCGCGCAGGAATGCCGAAGGGTCGATGCCGCGTGGAATGACCCGCAGCTTCCCCGGATCCGTGTCCGGGTAGTGCCGCAGGACGTAGTCGCGCACGGTGCCGGAGACGCAGATCACCCGCTCCCCCGTCGTCATCACCTGGCTGTAGCGCGAAGGCGAGTTGAGGCCGTGGACGGTCGTCACCAGCCGCGGACGCCGCTTCGCGGGAATGCCGCGCAGCGCCAGCCGTGCCACCCAGGCCGGGAGCCGGGAGCGGACGTGGAGGAGGTCGGGGCGCTCGCGCTCGATGAGCGCACGCAACGGCCGGGCGGCCAGCAGGGTGGCCGGGGACTTGCGGCCGGTATCCAGCGCCACGTGCCGGGCGCCGGTGGACTCCAGCGCCGGCACCAGCCTCCCGCCAGCGGACACCACCAGTGCCTCGTGGCCGGCGGCCACCAGCGCGGCGGCGATCTCCAGTGTGGAGCGCTCGACGCCCCCGGACTCGAGTGCCGGCAGCAGCTGCAGGACCTTCAGCCGGCGCACGGGCGGCGCCGTCTCAGTCCTTCAGGGTGAAGTGCGCGCTGCAGTAGGGGCACTCGGCCTCGCCGGTCGCCTCGATCGGCAGGTACACCCGCGGGTGCGAGTTCCACAGTGCCATCTCGGGCAGCGGGCAGCTCAGCGGCAGGTCGGCGCGGCTGACGGTGTAGCGGCGCTCGGCATTGGCCTGGATCGGACGTTCCGGAGTGGCGTTCATGTGGGGCTCGGCAGGTCAAAAAACGAACCCGCCCATTGTAGGGCGTGTAGGGCGCAATAGCCGAAGGCGTATTGCGCCGGATCCGGACGGTGCGGAACGGGTGGTCGGAAAAGGGACGTTGGGGCGTGTCGTTGTTTGCCATCCGGCGCAATACGCCGCCCTGGTGGGCAGCTATTGCGCCCTACCGGGGCCGGGGAGCTCGAACAGGAGTACTTCGGCGCCGGGATCGCTGCCGGCCAGCACCAGTCCCCCCTCCTCGTCGACCAGGCCCACGGCGTCGCCGGCGCCGAGCCGCTGCCCGCCGGATTCGACATCGCCGCGGGCGACGTGCAGCCAGTAGCGCTGGTCGGCATCCAGGTCGAAGGCGGCTTCTTCGCCGGGCTCCAGTGCCAGCCGGTACAGGCGCGCCTGCTGGCGGATGGCGATGCTGCCGGCCGCGCCGTCGGGCGAGGCCAGCAGCTGCCAGCCGGGGGCCTGGCTGGCGGGGCGGTGGGCGTAGGCCGGCTCGGCATTGACGCGGTCGGGCTGGATCCAGACCTGCAGGAAGTGCACCGGCTCCTCGCCGGAGGCGTTGTACTCGCTGTGCTCGACGCCGTGGCCGGCGCTCATCCACTGCAGTTCGCCCGGCCCGACGACACCCTCGGCTCCGCTGCTGTCGCGGTGTGCCAGGCGGCCCGACAGGACGTAGCTGAGGATTTCCATGTTGGCGTGCCGGTGCGGGGCAAACCCCGCGCCCGGCGCGACCCGGTCCTCGTTGACCACCCGCAGCGCCCCGAACCCCATCCAGTCCGGGTCGTAGTACTGGCCGAAGGAGAAGCTGTGGCGGCTGTCGAGCCATCCGGCCGCGGCCGGACCACGGCCGCGGCTGGCGGCGGGACGCTGGACGATCATGCGACCGGCTTACTCGCCTTCCGGGGCCGGGACGGTGGCCTCGGTGGTGATGCGCAGCTTCACTTCGTCACTGACGGTCGGGGCATACATGTCCAGGCCGAAGTCGCTGCGCAGGATGGTGGTTTCCGCGTCGAAGCCCGCCGCCGGCTGGCCGGTCATGGCGTGGGTGCCGACGCCGTTGACGGTGACCGCCATCTCGACCGGCCTGGTGATGCCGTGCATGGTCAGGTCGCCGGTCACGCGCAGGCGGTTGGCGCCCAGGGCCTGGACCGCGGTGCTGTTGAAGGTGGCGTCCGGGTGCGTCGCCACGTCGAAGAAGTCCGCCGTGCGCAGGTGGTCGTTGAACGCCTCCACGCCGGAGTCCATCCCCGAAAGGGGGATGCGCACCTGCACCGAGGAGGCCGCGACGTTGTCCGGGTCATAGGTGACCGTGCCTTCGACCTGGCCGAAGTGGATGGTCGGGTTGGAGAACCCGAAGTGGTTCCACTGCGCGACGACCTGGGTGTGCGCCGGATCCATGGTGTAGGTGATGGGTTCGGCGTTGGCGGCGGTGGCCACAGCGGCGAGGGCGGCGGCGAGGGCAAGCTTCTTGAGCATGGCGGGTCTCCTTGGGTGTCCCGGATGGGATACGGCATCAGACGATGCGCGCGGCCTCGTCAAACGGAAGTCGCGGCGAACGCGGGAACAGCGCGACAGGGTCGCCATGCCCCAGGTTCACCAACAGGTTGGAGCGGATGCGGCCATCGGGGAAGAAGGCCTGGTCCACCGCCTCGCGGTCAAACCCGGTCATCGGGCCGGTATCGAGCCCCAGCGAGCGTGCCGCCAGCAGCAGGTAGGCGCCCTGCAGGCTGGCGTTCTGCAGCCCGATCCGGTCCAGCGCGGCGTCGTCCGCGCCGGCAAACCAGGACTTGGCATCGGTATGCGGGAACAGGAACGGCAGTTTCTCAGCGAAATCCAGGTCATGGCCGACGATCACGGTGACCGGGGCCTTCATGGTCTTCTCGCGGTTGCCTTCGCTCAGCGCCGGCTCCAGCCGCGCCTTGGCCTCGGCCGAGCGCACGAACACGAAGCGCGCCGGGCCCATGTTGGCGCTGGTCGGCCCCCACTTGAGCAGGTCGTAGAGCTGGCGCAGGGTGTCGTCGCTGACCTCGCCCCCGAGTACGTTGTGGGTGCGGGCGGTGCGGAAGAGCTGGTCGAGGGCCTGGTCGTCCAGGACGGAATTCGGGTTCATGTGGCGGGAATCTCCAGAAGATCGGTGTGGCGGTTTCGGGTGGCGTGTGCGTGGTGCCGCCGACAAGCGGTAAGTGTAGGGTCGCAGTCAATGGCCCAAAGGGGACGGGCCGGAACGTATCAATGACACCAATGGAACACCAGATGCCCGGATCACCGGTTTGGACCATTACTGACGGCAATGCCGGCAACGTGCGCCAGGCCCACGCGCTCGCCGCAGCGCTGTCGCGTCCGGTCCGGGACTGGACGCTGCACGGCCGCGCGCCCTGGCACTGGGTGGCACCGCGGCGCCTGCCCGGGGCACGCAGCGCATTCGGCCCCGCTTTCGCCGACGCGCTGTCCAACCCGCCCCGGCTGGCCATCGGCTGTGGCCGCCAGTCGGCGCTGGCGACCCGGCTGTTGCGCGAGCGTGGCAGCCGGGTGGTCCAGGTGCTGGATCCGCGCATCGACCCGCGGCACTGGGACCTGGTCATCGCCCCCGAGCACGACGGCCTGCAGGGCCCGAACGTGATCCGCCTGCTGGGCAGCCTGCATCCCGTGACCGCTGCCTGGCTGGCCGAGGCACGCGGCCACTACACCGCCCTGGCCACCCTGCCGCGCCCGCGCACCGTGCTGTTGCTGGGTGGCAACAGCAGCCACGCGCGGCTGGATGCGACGTTCCTCCACCAGACCCTGGACGTGCTGCTGCGCCAACTGCGCGAGGGCGGCGGCAGCGTGCTGGCGAGCACTTCCCGGCGCACCCCGCCGGAACTGGCCGGCGAGCTTCGCAAGCGCCTGGCGGGGCTGGAAAGCCTGGTCTGGGGCGGGCCGGCGGACGGCGCCAATCCCTACCCCGGCCTGCTGGCCCACGCCGACCGCATCGTCTGCACCGGCGACTCGGTGAACATGCTCTCGGAAGCCGGCGCGACCGACGCACCGTTGTTCATCGCCGGCGCCGACCGGGTGTCCGGGCGCCCGCGCCGGTTCATCGACAGCCTGCTCGGCTTGGGCCGGGCGCGGCTGCTCGGGGAGCGCATGGAACCGTTCCCGGTTACTCCGCTGCAGGAGACGGCGCGGGTGGCGGCGGAAGTGGCCCGCCGGCTGGCAGGCTGAGCGGCCCCTCCGCAAGGGCGGCGGCGACTGCCCCGCGCGCCGCCTGGACGGCCGGGTCCGGCACCACCACCCGGCTGCGCCGGTCCAGGGAGCATTCCAGCGCCCGCTGCAGCAGGACCGCGTGGGCCTCGCGCAGGGCGGTGCCGGCGCTTTCGTCCAGCACTCCCGCCCCGACGCAGGCGGCCAGCAGGCCGGCGTTGTCACGCGGTACCAGCAGGGCCGGGTGGGACGCCGCGCGGGCCAGTACCTGGGCCTGGAGCATGAACTCCAGGTCGACCAGGCCGCCGCGGCCGTGCTTGAGGTCGAAGCGCGCCCCGGGGTCCGGCGTTGCATCCGCATGCCCCGCCGTGCTGCGGTCCAGCTCGGCGCGGGCGCGCTCGCGCATGGCGCCGACCTCGGCGAAGACCTTTTCCGTGTCGCGGCGGGTGGCGAGGGTCCCGCTGCGGACCTGCTCGAAGTCCGTGCACAGGCTGCGATCCCCGGCGACGCAACGGGACCGCACCAGTGCCTGGTGCTCCCAGGTCCAGGCGCGGTTGGCCTGGTAGGCCCGGTAGCTGGCCAGCGACGACACCAGCAGGCCCTTGGCCCCGTCCGGGCGCAGGCGCACGTCGACCTCGTACAGGTTGCCCGCCGCCGACGGCGTGCCCAGCAGGGACACCAGCTTCTGCGCCAGGCGCGCGAACCAGCGCTGCGCCTCCAGCGGCCGCGTCCCGTCGGAGACCGCGCCCTCCGCCGCGTCGTACAGGAACACCAGGTCCAGGTCGGAGCCGAAGCCCAGCTCGACCGCACCCAGGCTGCCGTAACCCAGCACGGCGAAGCGCGCCCCGGGCACCTCGCCATGGCGCTCGGCCAGCGATTGCCGCGCCAGCGCCAGCACCCGCGCCACGACCCCGTCGGCCAGCCAGGCCAGCCGGCGGGCGCCGTCGACCGGGCCCAGCCGCCCGTCCCGCAGTGCCATCGCGATGCGGAACCCGAGCGCTTGCCGGGTCTCGTTCAGGGCATTGAGCACCGCCTCGACGTCGCGGCTCCCGGCCCCGCCGGCACGGGAGCAGGCGGCGCCGACCTCGTCGCGGTCCGGCAGCGGACCGGCCACCCGGGCGTCCAGCAGTTCGTCCAGCAGCAACGGGTGCTGCGCCAGGCGCTCGGCCAGCAGTGCGCTGTGGGCGACCACGTCCAGCACCCGCTGCAGCGCATCGGGCTGCTCGTCCAGCAGGGCCAGGTAGGCGCTGCGGCGCAGGATGTTCTGCACCATCGCCAGCAGCCTGCGCAACGCCAGCTGGGGCTGCCCGGAATCGGCGGACCCCTGCACCAGCGACGGCAGCACCCGGTCCAGGCGCGCCCGGCTGGCATCGGACAGTCCGCGCACGCCCGGGCTGCGGGCGAAATCGCGCAACAACAGGTCGGCGGCCTGCGGCTCGTCGAATCCGGCGGCCGCCAGCTCCGCCGCGTCGCCGGCATCGGGCAGCGCACGCCAGTAGCCGGCCAGCGCAGCCGGCGCAGCCCCCTGCTCGCGACCGCCCAGCAGGGCGTCGAACTCCGTGGCCACGAGGCCACGATGCCGGTCCAGCTCCACGCGAAGCGCGGCCCAGTCCCGATAGCCGAGGCCGGTGGCGATCCGGGCCTGGTCGAGCGGGTCGACGGGCAGGGCGTGGACCTGGTCGTCGCGCAGCATCTGCAACCGGTTTTCCAGCCTGCGCAGGTAGCGGTAGGCACCGCCCAGCGCCGCAGCGGTGTCCTGGTCCACTTGCCGCGCCCGCACCAGCGCGTCCAGGGCCGGCAGCAGCCCACGCTCACGCAGGGCCGGCTCCCGCCCCCCGCGGATCAGCTGCAGGGCCTGGACCAGGAACTCGATCTCGCGGATCCCGCCCGGGCCGCGCTTGATGTCGTCGGCCAGCTCGCGCCGCGCGACCTCGGCGCTGACCGCGGCCTTCATCGTGCGCAGGCCATCAAGCGCGCCGAAGTCGAGGTAGCGCCGGTAGACGAAGGGACGCAGCACCCCGAGGAACGCCTCGCCGGCGGCCAGGTCCCCGGCGACCGGGCGCGCCTTCTGCCAGGCGTAGCGCTCCCAGTCGCGGCCTTCCTGCTGGAAGTACAGCTCCATCGACGCCAGCGACCAGGCGCTGCGCCCGGCGCTGCCGTAGGGCCGCAGGCGCAGGTCGACCCGGTGGCAGAAGCCATCGGCGGTGTGCTCGCCCAGCAGCCGTGCCAGCTGCTGCCCCAGGCGGTTGAAATACGGCTCCGGCGCCAGCGCGCGGGCACCGTCGCTGGCGGCGTCGATCCCTTCGGAGTCGTAGCCGTAGACCAGGTCGATGTCGGAACTGAAGTTGAGCTCGCCTCCGCCCAGCTTGCCCAGGGCGAATACGATCAGCCGCCGTGGCGCGCCATCGGGGCCGCGCAGCACGCCGTGGCGGCGGGCGAAGTCGGCTTCGGTCGCGTCCAGGGCGAGCGCCAGGCACGCCTCGGCGAGACGGGTGCTGCCGGCAAGCGTGTCCTCGACGCGGTCCAGGCCGAGGATGTCGCGCCAGGCCAGCCGCGCCGACTCCGCCGCGCGATGGCGGCGCAACACGACCGGCCACTCCGCCGCCGCATCCGCAGCCAGCACCGGCGGTTCCGCCTCCTCCACCCCGTCGTCGGCCAGCAGGCGGCGGGCCAGGCCGGGCTGTGCCACCAGGGTGTCGGCAACAAAGTCACTGGCGGTGAGGACGCGGCGCAGGCGCGGGTCGTCCAGCGGCTCCCCGGCGGCGGCGGCCAGGCGGGCCAGGCCGCGTTCGACCAGGGATTCGATGAGCGGCTCTTCCATCGCCCGGATGATGGCACGGGCATCGTGGCAGCCCCGGAACGCAGGCAGTAAAAAGCCCGCTCCGGCCGAAACCGGTAAGCGGGCCTGCTCCCTCCCCCACGTCGGGATGCGGGACCGATCGTGAACGAAGTATTAGCGGGGATGCACGCTGCAGCGCACAAAATGGCAGCCCCCAGTCATGCAATGCGTTTGCCAACGCTGCTAGCGTGCGAGGCGGGGAAACAGGGAATGGGGGATGCCAGGGTGGCGGACGAAGACATCACACGATTGCTCGCACAGGCGCGCGACGGCACGCCGCAGAAGATCTCGGCGGTGTTCGAGGCGCTGTACCCCGAGCTCGTCCGGCTGGCCGGCAGCCGCCTGCGCGGCCGCGAGGCGACCCTGACCCCCACGGTACTGGTGCACGAGCTGTACCTGCGCATCAGCCAGGGCCGGCAACTCCAGCTCAACGACCGGCAGCATTTCTTCGCCGCCTCGGCCAGGGCGATGCGCTGGATCCTGGTGGAGCACGCCCGCGCCCGCGCCGCCGGCAAGCGTGGCGGGGACCAGGTGATGATCAGCCTGGACGAGCAGATCCCCGACCGCGACCCGGCCCTGACCAACGTGCTGGCGCTGGACGCCGGCCTGCAGGCACTGGAGGCGATCAGCCCGCAGCGGCGCCAGGTGGTGGAACTGCGCTGTTTTGGCGGAATGGAGTTCAGCGAGATCGCCACCTTGCTGGACGTTTCCGAGCGCACCGTGTACCGCGAATGGGAGCGCGCCCGCGCCTTCCTGCAGGCCATGTTCGATGAGGACGGGCACTGATGGACGCCGACCAGCTGGAACAGTGGCGTGCCGCCGACGCCCTGTTCGACCAGTGGCTGGACCAGCCGGAGGACAAGCGGGATGCCTGGCTGGCGTCGCTGGAGGCGACCGGCCCGGTGCGCGCACGACTGGAGCGCTTGATCACCGGCCACCTGCATACCCGCAATGCCCTGGACACCGCCGCCGGCGACCTGGCCGGCAGGACGCTCGGAGACTGGACGCTGGAGTCCGAACTGGGCCGCGGCGGCATGGCCGTGGTCTACCTGGCCTGGCGCGAACAGGGCATGGCCCGCCAGCGCGCCGCGGTGAAGGTCCTGACCATGGCCGCGCTGGGCGCCGGCGGACGCGAGCGTTTCCAGCGCGAGGCCGGCATCCTGGCGCGTCTTGGCCACCCCAACATCACCAACCTCATCGACTCCGGCGTCGCCGGGGACGGCACCTGCTGGCTGGCGATGCCGCTGGTGGAAGGCGAACGCATCGACCAGTGGTGCCAGGCCCGGGAGCTGGACGCGCGCGCCATCGTGCGGCTGTACCTGCAGGTGTGCTGGGCGGTTGCCTATGCGCACCGCAACCTGGTGATCCACCGGGACCTGAAGCCCTCCAACGTCCTGGTCGACCACGACGGCAACGTGCGCCTGCTGGACTTCGGCATCGGCCAGTTCGCCGACGCACCGGGCGAGCGCACCCGGACCCAGTGGCGGGCGCTCACCCCCGGGTACGCGGCGCCGGAGCAATTGCGCGGTGACCTGCCCACCACCGCGATCGACGTCTACGGCCTGGGCGCATTGCTGCATCGGCTGCTGACCGGCCGTACTCCGCAGGCAACCGCCACGGGCACCGACACCACCCGCCCCTCGCTGCTGGTACGGGACACCGGCGACGCCTACCACCGCCACTACGTCCCGCTGAAGAACGACCTGGACCGGGTCCTGCTCAAGGCCCTGGCCGAGGAACCCGAACACCGCTACCAGTCCGTGGAAGCATTCTCCCTCGACCTGCGACGCTGGCTCGATGGCCAACCGGTGCTGGCGCAAAAGCCTAAGCTGGGCTACCGGGTGCGCAAGTTCGTGCTGCGCAACAAAGCCGGGGTCGCGGCGGGGATGTTGGTGGCGGCAAGCCTGGCCGGGGGCATCGGGGCCACCTTGTGGCAGGCAGGCGAGGCGAAACGGGAAGCGGAGAACGCGAACGTGCAGGCACAGCGCGCGATCCTGGTGCGCGATTTCCTGGCGCGCGTGTTCACCTCGACCGAGCCCGCCACTGGTGGCGTCCCCGATGCTCTTGAGTTGCTGGAGGAGGGTGCCCGGCGCGCCCGTTCGGACGTCCTTGAAACGGACCCCCTGGCAGCGGCCGACATCCTCATGCTCACCGGAGGCTCGCGGGCCGGCTTCGGGGATTACGAGCAAGCCCGCAAAGACCTGGAGCAGGCACAGGCGCTCCTGCGCGACGGCAACTCCGACGCCTATGCCGAGCGGACCCGGATACACCGTCACCTCAGCCAGCTGGACAGGTTCCATGGCGATGGCGCGGCTGCTCAACGGCAGGCCCGCGCAGCCCTCGAGATGGGCGAACTGGCCTTGGCCGAGACGGGCGACCCGGAACCACTCCTGTCCGCCAGGGTCACCCTTGCGATGAGCCTGTTCGCCAGTGATCCAGAGGAAGCAACCGCGATCTTCGAAGAGGTGCTCGAAGCGATCCCGGCCCACGGGCTGCAGGACACCGTGCTCCATGTCACCGTGCTCGACGGCCTCGGCGCGGCACTGTCCGTGACCGCTCCCGAGGACACCGCCCGACTGGTCGAAATCGCCGAGGAGCAGATCCGGGTTTCAAGGCTGATCGATGGACCCGAGAGCGGCCAGTACGCCAGTACCCTCGCCGACCAGGTTCCAACCTTCAGCCGCGCCGGCGATCGCGCGCGCGCGAGGGAGCTCGCGCTGGAGGCAGTCGCGCTCGCTGACCGCGTGTACACCAGGCCGCACACCAACAGGGCGGCGGCGCACTGCCAGCTCGCCGCCAACCTGCACTGGAACGGTGAGTACGCCGACGCCGTGGGCCACTACGCCACTTCAACCGGGATCTACTCGGAGCTCCAGCTGAGCGACCTCCACGTGCAGGCCTGCTACATGTACGGCGCCTATGCCCGCGCTGTCCAAGGCGACTACCACGTTGCCCTGGGCGATCTGGAGCGGAGCTGGGAGATCCTCGGCGACCATGATTACCGCGCCACGCCGACCGGCTATGCCAGCTGCGGTACCCAAGCCAGCATCCAGTTGCGGCTTGGCGACACCGAATCCGCCGGACGGACGCTTGAAGGTTGCGCACTGGCCGAAGGAGACACCCCTCCCTTGATGTACTCCCAGGCACTCGCGGAACTGCATTTCGCCCGCGGCGAGTTCAACGAAGCCGCGCGCGTGACCGCGCAGACACGCAAGGACCGCCCACCCGAAGCAGAAGACCGGTACTGGATGCGCCCGTGGATGCTGTCGCTGCTGCTGGCAAGTAAAACCGGCGATGGGGAGTTGGCCGAAGCACTGGCCGCAGAGCTTGGAGACTTCGGCCGGATGGAACCACTTTCGCGGTGTCTCGCACGACCCACCGAAGCGAGTTGCATGGCGCTGCCCTAGGCCTGTCAGTTCCCGCCGCGCGATCTCGTGGATGAAGGGTCCGGAAGCACCGGGCCCGGCTTGGCCGCCGTTCCGGCCTGCACCATCCACGAGTACAGAACATGAAATCCAATTCCTTCCTGCTGGCCTCGCCGCTGGCACTTGGCCTGGCGCTTGCGCTGTCCCTCCCCTCCGCCCACGCCGCCGTCGACGGCCCGACCTGCTGGGTGTATGACTCGACGACCCGCACCTGGATCGAAGACACCTCGGCCGACAAGACCCAGGGTCAGGAACATGGCGCGCGCAACAGCACCTGCAACGCGACGGCAAGCGCGTACGGGATCGGCAACAGCGTCAGCGACACCAACACCACCGCGGTCGGCTTCGAGAACACGGTCCGCGGCCGGAACAGCGCGGCGGTCGGCTTTCGCAATACCGCCGAGAACCACGAAAGCAGTGCATTCGGCTACCGGAATACCTCCGGGCAGCAGGCCACTGCGGTCGGCCGTGCCAACACGGCAAGCGGCACACTGAGCACCGCCATGGGCACCAGCAACACCGCCTCGGAAGTGAACGCGAGCGCAGTCGGGTACGACAACAAAGCCACCGGCGGCAACAGCAGCGCGTTCGGCCGCTCCAATACCGCCAGCGGCAGTTCCAGCGTCTCGGTGGGACACAGCAACACCGCCTCGTTCGACCGTGCGCTCGCGATCGGATACGGCAACACCGCGTCCGGCAGCGGTACCGCCTCGTTCGGGACCGGCAACAAGGCGACCAGCACTACCGCCAACGCGTTTGGCGGCGGCAACACTGCGAGCGGGAGCAGCAGCAGCGCATTCGGTGCCAACAACGTGGCCGGAGGCGCCCTGAGCAGCGCATTCGGCTTCTCGAACACGACCTCCGCCCAACACACCAATGCATTCGGGCGGCTGAACGAGGCCTCCGGCCACAGCAGCGGTGCGTTTGGCTACCGGAACGCAGTCACCGGGGCCCAAAGCAACGGATTCGGAACCCTGAACGAGGTCGAGGGCGACTACAGCCAGGCTTTCGGCGCCTCCAACATCGCCAGTGGCGACAGCAGCGTCGCCTTTGGCATGGGCAACACCAGCAGCGGCCATCACGCAAGCGCGATCGGCCGCAACAACACGGCCAGCGGGGAAATCAGTACCGCGGTCGGCGCCGACAACAGCGCGACCAACGAGTACGCCAGCGCGTTTGGCCGCAGCAACGGGGCCACCGGCGCACGCAGCACCGCGATGGGGTACGGCAACACCGCCGCGGGTGCGCGCAGCACTGCGCTGGGGTATGGCTCGCTCGCCACGGGCAACAACAGCGTGGCCCTGGGCATGGAGGCCAATGCTGCCGGCCTGGATGACATCGCGATCGGCACCCGTGCGAACGTGCTGGCCGACTCCAGCGTGGCCCTGGGATCCGGCGCGATCGTCGCCGAAGGCGCGACCGGCGCCGTGGCGCTGGGCTCGGGTTCGCTCGCCGGCGAGGCCAACACGGTTTCCGTCGGCACCGCGGACGCGCTTCGTCGCATCACCAACGTCGGCGACGCCACCGCGGGCACCGACGCGGTCAACCTCCGCCAGATGCAGGCCGCGCTGGCGGGCGTCGACGGCGGCGGCGCCGGCGTCACCGAGGCCCGCGTCCAGGAAATCGCCGACGCCGGCGATGCCACCACGCTGACCGCGGCCAACACCTATACCGACACCCGTGAGACGGCGATCCGCGCCGACATGCAGGCCGGCGATGCCGCCACGCTGGAAGGCGCCAACGCCTACACCGACGAGCGCGAGGTCGCCATCCGTGCCGACATGCAGGCCGGCGACGCCGCCACGCTGGAAGGCGCCAACGCCTACACCGACGAGCGCGAGGTCGCCATCCGCGCCGACATGCAGGCCGGCGACGATGCGGTCCGCACCGAGATGCAGGCGGGTGATGCCACCACCCTGTCCACCGCCAACCAGTACACCGACACCGCGATCCAGCAACTGGTCGGCTTCGACGTGGACGGCCTGAACGACCGCTTCGACGCCCTCGACGACCGCTTCGACGACCTCGATCGCCGCATGCACCGCCAGAACGACCGCATCGACCGGGTCGGCGCGATGGGCGCGGCGATGC
>JAEWFH010000091.1 GCA_023388955.1 Pseudomonadota bacterium | reverse complement strand
GGCCTCGTCAGCCCTGGACCCCACCCCGGGTCAGCGCGGCGGGGTCCAGCAGCCGGCGCAGCTCCGGCTCCGGCATCCCGGTCACTTCCACTGCCACCTCCAGCACGGGCCTGCCCTCGCGGTAGGCCTGTTTCGCAATCGCCGCCGCCTTCTCGTAGCCGATCACCGGGTTGAGCGCGGTGACCAGGATCGGGTTGCGGTCCAGCGCCCCGGCGACCACGTCCTTGCGGACCTTCATCCCGGCGATATTGGTGTCGGCCAGCAGCCGCATGATGTTCGACAGCAGGCCGATGCCGTCCAGCAGGTTGCTGGCGATCAGCGGCAGCATCACGTTGAGCTGGAAGTTGCCGCTCTGCCCGGCCACGGTGATCGCCGCGTGGTGGCCCATCACCTGGGCGCAGACCATGCAGGCCGCCTCCGGCATCACCGGGTTGACCTTGCCGGGCATGATCGAGCTGCCCGGCTGCAATGCCGGCAGCTCCACTTCGCCCAGGCCGGCCAGCGGGCCGGAGTTCATCCAGCGCAGGTCGTTGGCGATCTTCATCAGGGCGACGGCCAGCGCGTTGAGCTGGCCGGACAGTTCCACCGCATCGTCCTGGCTGGCCAGGCCCTCGAACTTGTTGTCCGCCGACTCGAAGCGCGTCTTCGCCAGCTTCGACAGCGCCTTCGCCACCTGGCCGCCGAAGCGCGGATCGGCATTGATGCCGGTGCCGATGGCGGTGCCTCCCAGCGGCAGCCGGCACAGGCGCTTGAGGCTGTCCTCGATGCGCGCCTGGGCCGATTCCAGCTGCGCCGACCAGGTCGACAACTCCTGCCCGAAGGTCAGCGGCATGGCGTCCATCAGGTGGGTGCGCCCGGTCTTGGTGACCTTCGCCAGCGAGCGCGCGCGACGGTCGATGACCTTCTTCAGGTGACGCAGCGCCGGCACCAGGTCCTCCACCACCGCCAGCTGCGCCGAGACCCGCAACGCGGTCGGAACCACGTCGTTGGAACTCTGGCCGTGGTTGACGTCGTCGTTGGGGTGGATGGGCCGGCCGCGCACCGAGCGCGAGGCCAGGGCCGCGATCACCTCGTTGGCATTCATGTTGCTGGAGGTGCCCGAGCCGGTCTGGTAGATGTCGACCGGGAACTGCGCGTCGTGGCGCCCTTCGGCAACCTCCAGCGCGGCCTTGCGGATCGCCGCTGCCCGCCCCTTCGGCAACAGACCGAGTGCACCGTTGACTTCCGCCGCCGCGGCCTTGACCAGGCCCAGGCCGCGGATGAAGCCGCGCGGCATCGGCCGGCCGGACACGGGGAAGTTCAGCACCGCACGCTGGGTCTGCGCGCCCCACAGGGCGTCCGCGGGCACTTCCAGCTCGCCCATGCTGTCGTGTTCGATGCGGTGATCCTTGCGAGCCATCGG
Source organism: Pseudomonadota bacterium (assembly GCA_023388955.1). Taxonomy (GTDB): domain Bacteria; phylum Pseudomonadota; class Gammaproteobacteria; order Xanthomonadales; family Xanthomonadaceae; genus Novilysobacter. The sequence continues at coordinate 7,828 of JAEWFH010000091.1, read as the reverse complement.
CTTGCCTCCTGGAAAGGGATGGGCCCGAGCATACCCCCGCCCGGGAACCGGCTGCCTCCGGCCGGGGTGCCCCACCGCGCGGTAGAATGCGCGCCCCGCCAGAAGCCCCGATGCCATGTCCAGCCACGACGTCCACGCCCGCCTGCTCGCCCTGTCCCCGCTCGACGGCCGTTACGCCGGGAAGGTCGACGCGCTGCGGCCGGTGTTCTCCGAATACGGGCTGATCCGGGCCCGGGTGCGGGTCGAGGTGGAATGGCTGCTGGCCCTCGCCGGCGAGCCGGGCATCACCGAGCTCGCCCCGTTCTCCGAAGCGGCGGTGTCACGCCTGCGTGCCCTGGCCGACGGGCTTTCCGTGGAGGACGCCGCCCGGGTCAAGGAGATCGAGCGCACCACCAACCACGACGTCAAGGCGGTCGAGTACCTGATCAAGGAGCGCCTGAAGGACGATGCCGAGCTCGCCCCGGCACTGGAGTTCGTGCACTTCGCCTGCACCAGCGAAGACATCAACAACCTGTCCTACGCGCTGATGCTGCGCCAGGCCCGCGACGAGGTGATGCTGCCGCGGCTCGATGCCCTGGTCGACACCCTGCGCTCGATGGCACGCGAGCACGCCGGGCTGCCGATGCTGTCCCGCACGCACGGCCAGACCGCCTCCCCGACCACGGTGGGCAAGGAGCTGGCCAACGTCGTCGCCCGCCTGCGCCGCCAGCGCGAGGTGCTGGCCTCGATCCCGATGCCCGGCAAGATCAACGGCGCGGTCGGCAACTACAACGCCCACGTCGCCGCCTATCCGGAGGTGGACTGGCCGGCGTTCTCCGAGCGCTTCGTCACCGGGCTGGGGCTGGACTGGCAGGCCTACACCACCCAGATCGAGCCACACGACGGCGTTGCCGAGCTGTGCGATGTCCAGGCCCGCATCGACACCATCGCCATCGACCTGTGCCGCGACATCTGGGGCTACATCTCGCTGGGCTACTTCAAGCAGGCGCTCAAGGCCGGCGAGGTGGGCAGCTCGACCATGCCGCACAAGGTCAATCCGATCGACTTCGAGAACGCCGAGGGCAACTTCGGCATCGCCAACGCCCTGCTCGGCCATTTCGCCTCCAAGCTGCCGGTCAGCCGCTGGCAGCGCGACCTGACTGACTCCACCACCCTGCGCGCGCTGGGCACCGCCTTCGGCCACGCGCTGGTGGGCTATGACGCCCTGGCCCGCGGCCTGGGCAAGCTTTCGGCCAACCCGGAGCGCCTGGCCGCCGACCTGGACGCGGCCTGGGAAGTCCTGGCCGAGGCGGTACAGACGGTGATGCGCCGCCACGGCCTGCCCAACCCCTACGAGCAGCTCAAGGAGCTCACCCGCGGCCAGGGCATCACCCCGGAGTCGATGCGGCGCTTCATCGAAGGCCTGGAACTGCCGGCCGACGCGCGGCAGCGGCTGCTGGACATGACCCCGGGCAGCTACACCGGCCTGGCCGAACGGCTGGCGCGGGAGATCTGACATGGCCGGCCCGCGCACCCACGGCGACGCCTTCCCCATCGAGGTCGACGCCGCGGAGCTGCCGCCGCTGGGCATGCCCCCGGCGGTGTTCCTGCGCGACTACTGGCAAAAGCGCCCACTGCTGCTGCGCAACGCCTTTCCGGACTTCGTCTCGCCGATCGAGCCCGACGACCTGGCCGGGCTGGCCTGCGAGGACGGCGTGCTGGCCCGGATCGTGCGCCACGACCGCCGCCACGACGCATGGACGGTCGAGGCCGGCCCGTTCCCGGAAGCAAAGTTCCCCGGCATGCCCGGCCACGACTGGACCCTGCTGGTCCAGGACGTGGACAAGTGGGACCCGGACATCGCCGCCCTGCTCGACCATTTCCGCTTCCTGCCCAGCTGGCGGCTGGACGACATCATGGTGTCCTTCGCGGCGCCGGGCGGCTCGGTCGGTGCGCACGTCGACCAGTACGACGTGTTCCTGCTCCAGGCCCACGGCCACCGCCGCTGGCAGATCGACGCCGGCCCGAACCCGCCGTCGGGCTTCCGCGACGACGTGGAGCTGCGGCTGCTGGAGCAGTTCGAGCCGACCCATGAGTGGGTGCTGGCGCCCGGCGACATGCTCTACCTGCCCCCCGGGGTTCCGCACCATGGTGTCGCCGAGGACGCCTGCCTCACCTTCTCGGTGGGCATGCGGGCACCTTCCTCGGCCGAGCTGCTGGGCGACTACGTCGACCACGTGCTCCTTGCCGCCGACGATTCCGTGCGCTACCGCGACCCTGACCTGGCCGTTCCCGACGACCCGGCCCGCATCGACGCCGCGGCGCTGGAGCGCGTACGCCAGGCACTGGACCAGCTGAAGACCGACCCGGCCTCGATCGCCGACTGGTTCGGCCGCTTCATCACCACCTATCGCAGCGCCGTCGAGGTGGCGCCCGCCCCCGACCTGCCACCTGCCGCCGGTGTCGAGCAGGCCCTGGCCGCCGGCGCCCCGCTGCAGCGCCACCCGTACTCGCGCATGGCCTGGCAGGGAGACGGGGACGGCGCCTCGCTCTTTGCCAACGGCGAGGCCTGGCCCGTCCCGGCGGCCGACGCGCGGCTGCTGGCCAACGCCCGGGAGCTGGATTCCGAAGCCTTTGCCACGCTTTCCCCGGCCGGCCGCCGGTGCCTGCACGCACTGGTGCAGGCCGGGCATTTCCTGCTTCCCTTCGACGAGGACTGAGCATGGCCGACAGCGGTTTCCGCATCGAGCACGTCGACTACGCCGTCGCCGGGCCGCGGTTGCGCCAGGTCCGGGAGGCCGTCTTCGTCCAGGAACAGAACGTGCCACCGGAGCTGGAGTGGGACGAACTGGACCCGGCCAGCCGGCACGTGCTGGCGGTCGACGCCGACGGCAATCCCGTCGGCACCGGCCGCCTGACCCCGAAACACAGCATCGGCCGCATGGCGGTGCTGCCGGGCTGGCGCGGCCGCGGAGTCGGCGACGCCATCCTGCAGGCGCTGGTGGAGATGGCCCGGGGCAACGGCTGGCCCGACGTCACCCTGGCCGCGCAGGCACATGCGCTGGGCTTCTATGCCCGCGCCGGCTTCCTGCCCGAGGGCGATCATTTCGACGATGCCGGCATCGACCACCTGCGGATGCGCCGGACCTTCCATGCCCCCGGCACCATCGGCGACCGGCGGGCACTGGTCGCGGCGACACTCGGCGTGGTCGCCGGCGCGCGGCGCAGCCTCCTGGTCTACAGCCGCGACCTCGACCCCGGCGTGCTGGACCAGCCCGGGGTGGTCGAGGCGTTCCGCCAGCTCGGGGTGCGCCGTGGCTCCATCCGCATCCTGCTGCAGGATCCGCAGGCCGCGCGCCAGGCCCTGGCACCACTGATCGAGCTCGGACAGCGGCTGTCCACCGCGATCTCCTTCCGCGCGGTGGAGGAACAGGTGGACCGCAGTTACCCCTCGGCCTTCCTGGCCAGCGACGCGGGCGGCTGGTTGTTCCGTCCGCTGGGCAACCGCCCGGAAGGCGAAACCCTGCTCGACCGGCCCGCCCGGGCACGCCAGCTGGCCGGCGTGTTCGATCCGTTCTGGGAACGCGCGCGACCGTGTACGGAGTTCCGCGCACTGGGAATCTGACTACGCGGCTGAACCTGAACGGACCGGCGGTCGCGCGAATGCAACAATCCGTCCGTTCCGCCGATTTTTGCCGCCTTCGCGATGCTGTCGGGGGCTATAATCGGTGGTCTTGAGTACCTGAACGGGCACCAAGAGTGCCTCGGGTGCCCATCCCTCCCCACTCGAGTCGCCTCCACATCGTGACCAGCCTCCTGAAGCAGTTCGCCCAGTCCTCCCAGCTCGGCGCCAACGCCGCCTACATCGAAGACCTCTACGAGCAGTACCTGGTCGCTCCCGAAAGCATCGACGACGGGTGGCGCAGGTACTTCGACGGCCTGCAGGGCCGGGAGGCCGGGGATGTCCCGCACTCCGCGGTCCGTGCTGCGATCCAGGAGGCCGCCCGTGGCGCCGGCCGCGCCAGTGCCGCACCCGCCGGCGACGAGCGCGAGCGCAACGTCGGCCGCCTCATCACCGCCTACCGCTCGCGCGGCCACCTGGGCGCCAACCTCGACCCGCTCGGCCTGGCCAAGCGCGTGGAGGCTCCCGACCTGGAACTCGGCTTCCATGGCCTGTCGGGAAGCGACCTGGGCGACGAGTTCAGCACCGGCGGCGTCGCCGGCAACGACCGGATGAAGCTCGGCGAGCTGTTCAAGCTGCTCAAGTCCACCTACACCGGCCCTATCGGCGCCGAGTTCATGCACATCGCCGAGGCCGAGCAGCGCCGCTGGATCTACCGGCGCCTGGAGCAGGCCGGCGGCAAGTACGGCCGCAGCGCCGAGCAGAAGAAGCGCATCCTCGAGCGCCTGATCGCCGCCGACGGCCTGGAGCGCTACCTGGGCACCAAGTACGTCGGCCAGAAGCGCTTCTCGCTGGAAGGCGGCGATGCGCTGATCCCGCTGATGGACACCACCATCCGCCGCGCCGGTGAGCAGGGCGGCCAGGAAGTGGTGATCGGCATGGCCCACCGCGGCCGCCTGAACGTGCTGGTCAACACCCTGGGCAAGCCGCCGCGCAAGCTCTTCGACGAATTCGAGGGCAAGTTCGAGCACAACGAACTGGCCCACGCCGGTGACGTGAAGTACCACATGGGCTACAGCGCCGACGTCGCCACCCCCGGCGGGCCGGTGCACCTGGCGCTGGCCTTCAACCCCTCCCACCTGGAGATCGTCGACCCGGTGGTCGTCGGTTCGGTGCGTTCGCGCCAGGTCCGCCGCGGCGGCGCCGCCGCGACCAAGCAGGTGCTGCCGGTGCTGATCCACGGCGATGCCGCCTTCGCCGGCCAGGGCGTGGTGATGGAGCTGTTCCAGATGTCGCAGGCCCGCGGCTTCCGCGTCGGCGGCACCGTCCACGTCGTGATCAACAACCAGGTCGGCTTCACCACCAGCGAGACCGAGGACGCCCGTTCCACCCTGTACTGCACCGACGTCGCCAAGATGGTCGGCGCGCCGATCCTGCACGTGAACGGCGACGACCCGGAGGCGGTGGTGTTCTGTGCCGAGCTGGCACTGGACTTCCGCAACACCTTCGGCAAGGACGTGGTCATCGACCTGGTCTGCTACCGCCGCAACGGCCACAACGAGGCCGACGAGCCGGCCGCGACCCAGCCGCTGATGTACCAGGTGATCCGCAAGCACCCGGTCCCCCGTGAGCTGTACGCGAAGCAGCTGATCGACGAGGGCGTGCTCGACGGCGACCAGGCCAAGGCCATGGTCGACGCCTACCGCGACCGGCTCGACGCCGGCGAGGTCACCACCGAGGTGGTCACCGTCAAGCCCGACGAATTCACCGTGGACTGGAACCGCTTCCTGCACGGCAAGCTCGCCGACCCGGTCGACACCCGTTTCGACCGCGGCAACCTGGACCAGCTGGCCCAGCGCATCAACACCATCCCCGAGGCGGTCAAGCTGCACGCGCGCGTGGACAAGATCTACTCCGACCGCCGCAAGATGGCGGCCGGCGAGCAGCCCGGCGACTGGGGCTTCGCCGAGAACCTGGCCTACGCCACCCTGCTCAGCGAGGGCTACAAGCTGCGCCTGGTGGGCCAGGACAGCGGCCGCGGCACCTTCTTCCACCGCCACGCGATCCTGCACGAGCAGACCACCGACGAGTACTACCTGCCCCTGCGCGAGCTGGTCCAGGAGCCGTCGGACGTGACCATCATCGACTCGCTGCTCAGCGAGGAAGCGGTGATGGCCTTCGAGTACGGCTACGCGACCGCCGACCCGAACACCTTGGACATCTGGGAGGCGCAGTTCGGCGACTTCGCGAACGGCGCCCAGGTCGTCATCGACCAGTTCCTGTCCTCCGGCGAGGCCAAGTGGGGCCGCCTGTGCGGGCTGGCGCTGTTCCTGCCGCACGGCTACGAAGGCCAGGGCCCGGAGCACAGCTCGGCGCGCCTGGAGCGCTTCCTGCAGCTGTGCGCACTGGACAACATGGTGGTCTGCACCCCGACCACCCCGGCCCAGGCCTTCCACATGATCCGCCGCCAGATGCGCATGCAGGTGCGCAAGCCGCTGGTGGTGATGACGCCCAAGTCGCTGCTGCGCCACAAGCTGGCGGTTTCCTCGCTGGACGAGCTGGCCGACGGCGGCTTCCAGAAGCTGATCCCGGACGCCTCCGCCGACCCGAAGAAGGTCAAGCGGGTGGTCGTGTGCGGCGGCAAGGTCTACTACGACCTGCTCGAGGACGCCCAGAAGCGTGGAGTCGAGGACGTGGCCCTGGTGCGCGTGGAGCAGCTCTACCCGTTCCCGCGCGAGGAACTGGCCGCCGAGCTGGCGCGGTTCCCGGAGGCCGACGTGGTGTGGTGCCAGGAGGAACCCCAGAACCAGGGGGCCTGGTACCAGATCCGCCACCACCTGGGCGCTTGCCTGGCCGAGGGCCAGGGCCTCAACTACGCGGGCCGTCCGCGCTCGCCGTCGCCGGCCGTGGGCCACTTCGCCGACCATGTGGTCGAGCAGGAGCGCCTGGTCGCCGACGCCCTGGTCAACCCGCCTCGCGGCGAGAACCCCACCGACTGATCCTGCGGGCCGCGGCACCGCCGCGGCACCTCCACCACCCGCCCCTTTTCAAGACTTCAGGATGCCTACCCCATGAGCACCGAGATCAAAGTTCCGGTCCTGCCCGAATCCGTCTCCGACGCCACCATCGCCACCTGGCACAAGAAGCCCGGCGACGCTGTCAGCCGCGACGAGAACCTCGTCGACCTCGAAACCGACAAGGTCGTGCTGGAGGTCCCCTCCCCCGTCGACGGCGTGCTGAAGGAGATCAAGTTCGACTCCGGCGACACCGTGACCAGCGAGCAGGTGCTGGCGATCGTCGAGGAAGGCGCGGTGGCCGAGGGTGGCGGCAAGGACGAGCCGAAGGCCGCGGACGCAAAGGCGGACGCCGGCAAGCAGGAAGAGAAGAAGGCGGAGCCGGCGAAGGCCCCGGCCCAGGGTGGCGGCAAGGTCGGCGAGCTGCCCCCGGGCGCGCGCTTCACCGCGGTCAGCGAAGGCATCGACCCGGCCAGCGTCGAGGGCACCGGCCGCCGCGGCGCGGTGACCAAGGAAGACCTGGTCAACTACGCCCGCAACGCCGGCGTGGGCAAGGCCGGCGGCAACCGTCCGGAAGAGCGGGTGCCGATGACCCGCATGCGCGCCCGCATCGCCGAGCGCCTGATGCAGTCCAAGGACTCCATCGCCATGCTGACCTCGTTCAACGAGATCAACATGAAGGCGGTCATGGACATGCGCAAGCAGCATGGCGAGGCCTTCATGAAGGCCCACGGCATCAAGCTCGGCTTCATGAGCTTCTTCGTCAAGGCGGTCGCCAACGCGCTGCAGCGCTACCCGGTGGTCAATGCCTCGGTCGACGACAAGGACATCATCTACCACGGCTATGCCGACGTCTCGATCGCCGTGTCGACCGAGAAGGGCCTGGTCACGCCGGTCCTGCGCAACGCCGAGTCGATGGGCTTTGCCGACATCGAGAAGCAGATCGCCGACTACGCCACCCGCGCCCGCGACGGCAAGCTGACCCTGGACGACCTGCAGGGCGGCACCTTCACCATCACCAACGGCGGCACCTTCGGTTCGCTGTTCTCCACCCCGATCGTCAACCCGCCGCAGAGCGCCATCCTCGGCATGCACGCGATCAAGGAGCAGGCGATCGTCGAGAACGGCCAGGTCACCGTCGCCCCGATGATGTACGTGGCCATCAGCTACGACCACCGCATCATCGACGGCAAGGACGCGGTCCTGTTCCTGG
>JAEWFH010000089.1 GCA_023388955.1 Pseudomonadota bacterium | reverse complement strand
CCGGTGACTTCCTTGCGGTAGCGGGCGATGAAGGGCACGGTCGCGCCTTCGTCCAGCAGGGCGATGGCGGCGGTGGCCTGCGCGGGCTGGGCGCCGATCTCCGCGGCGATGGTGCGGGCGATCTGGGCGGCGAGCTGGCGGCTGGGGTCTGGCATGGCGGGACTGCGATCAACACGGAAGCGCGATTCTGGCCGCCATGCGCCCCCGCGTCACGGGTTGACAGGTTCCGCCGGGCCGCCTACTTCTCGACGAACGCCCGCTCGAACACGTAGCTGCCCAGGCTGCCGATGCGCGGCGAGGCCTGGAAGCCACGGCCGTCGAGCAGGGTGCGGAAGTCGCTCAGCATCGCCGGGCTGCCGCAGATCATCGCCCGATCGTGCTCCGGGTCCAGCGGTTCCAGCCCGAGGTTCTGCATCATCACCCCGCTGGCCATGGCGTCGGTCAGCCGGCCGCGGTGGTCGCGGCCCTCGTGGACGAACGGCTCGCGGGTGACCGCCGGGTAGTACAGCAGCTTGTCGCCGATCAGCTCGCCCAGGAACTCGTGCTGCATCAGGTCGTGGTTGATGTGCTGCTGGTAGGCCAGGTCGGCAACGTGGCGCACGCCGTGGCACACGATGACCCGCTCGAAGCGCTCGTAGGTCTCCGGGTCTTTGATGATCGACAGCCACGGCGCCAGGCCGGTGCCGGTACCCAGCAGGTACAGGTTGCGGCCCGGGTGCAGGTCGGAGATCAGCAGGGTGCCGGTGGGCTTGCGGCCGACCAGCACCTTGTCGCCGGGCTTGATGTGCTGCAGGCGGGACGTCAGCGGGCCTTCGGCGACCTTGATCGAGAAGAACTCCAGCTGCTCCTCCCAGTTGGCGCTGGCCACGGAATAGGCGCGCAGCAGCGGCTTCATCCGGCCGTCGGGCTGTTCGACTTCCAGGCCGATCATCACGAACTGGCCGTTCTCGAAGCGGAAGCCCGGGTCGCGGGTGGTGGTGAAGCTGAAGTAGGCGTCGGTCCAGTGATGGACGTCCAGCACGGTCTCGGTGCCGAAGGGCGAGGACATAGGGGGGGACTATGCAGCGGTGTCAGCCGCCCATTCTATCCGATGAACGGGGGCGACCCCGGCTGCGGGCCGGGGCGGTTCAGCGTGGCGCCCGCTGTTCGCGCGGGCGGGCGCGGCGGTCGCGCAACAGCGCGCTGAGCACTACGTACAGTCCCAGGCAGGTGCCGATCAGGAACAGCACCAGGGCAATGGCCGGGTAGCCGAACAGGGTGGGCCCGCTGCCGGGCCCGCCACGCATGACCAGTGCCGAGGCGAGGATCAGGGCGGCGATCACCATGCCGGTCGCGATGCGGTTGGCGATCTTCTGCAGCGCTTCCAGCAGCTGGGAGTCGTCCAGGCCCGCCACCCGTACCTGCATCCGGTTGTCGCCCAGCAGCGAGAGGATGTTGGCCAGCTGGCGCGGCGCCTCGCGGGCCAGTTCCTGGATCTCGATCATCTCCCCGGCGAACGCGGCCGGCGAGAAGGACTTGCGCAGCCGCGCGCGCATCACGTGGTCGAGGTGGTCCTGGACGACGGCCTTGACGTCCATCTCCGGATCCAGCGCGGTGGACACCGCCTCCAGGTTGAGCAGGGTCTTGCCCAGCAGGCTCAGCTCAGGCGCGGTGCGCAGCCCGCAGGCAGTGGCGATGCGGGTCAGGTCCAGCACCAGGCGGCCTTCCGACAGCGGATGGGCACCCCCGGGGGTGGACTGGCGGGCGGCGTAGCGGGCCACCAGCTGGCCGACCTCGCGCAGGTAGCGCTCCTCGTCGAAGTCGCTCAGCCGCGTGCCCATGGCGATGCCTTCGCTGGCCACGTCCTCGCCGCGGCCATCGACCGCGGCGAACAGCAGCTTGAGCAGGTGGTCGCGCTGGCGCGGGGGGATGTGCGCCACCATGCCCAGGTCGAAGATCGCCAGCCGGCCGTCCGGGGTGAGCAGCAGGTTGCCCGGGTGCGGGTCGGCGTGGATCTCGCCGTGCACGAAAGCCTGGTCCAGGTAGCCGCGCAGCAGTGCCTCGGCCAGTCCGCCCAGCGGTTCCTCGGTACGGCGCAGGCCGCTGATGGAGGTGACCTTGGTGCCGGTCACCAGCTCCATGGTCAGTACCCGGCTGGTGGACAGGTCGCGCAGGGGCGCGGGTACGAGCAGTGCGGGGTAGGCCCGCAGGTGGGCGGCGAAGCGGGCCAGGTTGTCGGCCTCGGCGCAGTAGTCCAGCTCGGCCAGCAGGGTGCGGCGGAATTCGTGGATCCAGTCGGTGAAGCGCATCCGCTGGCCGACCCGGGTGCTGTGGTCGACCCGCCGGGCGATCGAGGCCAGCGCGTCCAGGTCGCTGCGGATCTGTTCGAGGGCCTCGGGGCGCTGGACCTTCACCGCCACCTCGCGCCCGTCGCGCAGGACGGCGCGGTGCACCTGGGCCAGCGAGGCGCAGCCCAACGGGACGTCGTCGAAGGAAACGAACACCTTGGCCAGGCGGACGCCCAGCTCGTCCTCCACGACCTCGCGGATGACCGCGGCATCGAGGGCGGCGACGTCGTCCTGCATGCGCTCCAGGGCCGCCAGGTACTCGGGCGGGACCATGTCCGGCCGCGTCGACAGTGCCTGGCCGATCTTGACGAAGGTCGGGCCCAGTGCCTCCAGGTCGCTGACGAACTGCTCGGGCCGGGTATCGCCGGGTGCCGGCTCGTCGGCGTGCTCCTGCAGGTCGTCCAGGTACAGGCCCTCGAAGACGCCGGCCTTCCGGTACTTGAACAGGAAGCCCAGGATCCGCGCGGTGCGCATCGCGCCGCCCTCGGTGTGCCCCTCGCCACGCCTTCGGGCGTCGGTGTGTTCCATCGGACTCTCCAGCGTGGGGAAGGCCCACGGGTGACGACCGGCAGCCTATCGGGGCCGGCGTCAAGGAGGCTTCACCCCGGCCGCGCCAGCATGGCGGGCATGCAAGGCGACGAGCGCACGATCTGGACCATCGGCCACTCGACCCGCGAGTGGGAGGTTTTCCTGGGCATGCTGGCGGAGGCGGCCATCGAAGTGCTGGTGGACGTGCGGCGCTTCGCGGGCTCCCGGCGCAACCCGCAGTTCTCCGGGGAGGCGATGGCACGTGCACTGCCGGAGGCAGGGGTCGACTACCGGCCCGTGCCGGACCTGGGCGGGCGACGCCGGCCGTCGCCGGACAGCCCCAACGATGCGTGGCGCAACGACAGCTTCCGCGGCTATGCCGACTACATGATGACCCCGCAATGGCAGGCTGCCCGCGATGGGCTGGAAGCGCTGGCCAGCCGGCGGCGGGTGGCGATGATGTGCGCGGAGGCGTTGTGGTGGCAGTGCCATCGGGGGCTGATCTCCGATGACCTGAAGGCGCGTGGCTGGACGGTGCTGCACCTGGCCGCACCCCGGCGCATCGAGGAGCATCCGTACACCTCGGCGGCGCGGATCGTCGAAGGACGGCTGGACTACTCGGCGCCGGAGCCGCCGCAGGGTGCGCTGTTCTGAGCCGGGAGTGCCCGGCCTACAATGTCCGGTTCCCCCGTCCGGTCCCTTCCCCAGATGCCCGATCTCGCGAGGCTGCGCCAGCAATGGTTCGGCAATATCCGTGGTGATGTCCTGTCCGGCCTGGTGGTCGCGCTGGCGCTGATCCCCGAGGCGATCGCGTTCTCGATCATCGCCGGGGTCGATCCCAAGGTCGGGCTCTACGCCTCGTTCTGCATCGCGGTGGTGATCTCCTTCGCTGGCGGACGGCCGGCGATGATCTCCGCGGCCACCGGGGCCATGGCGCTGCTGATGGTCGACCTGGTGCGCGACCACGGACTGCAGTACCTGCTGGTGGCGACGGTGCTGACCGGCCTGCTGCAGGTGGCGGCGGGACTGGCGAAGCTGCCGGCGCTGATGCGCTTCGTCTCGCGCTCGGTGATCACCGGCTTCGTCAACGCCCTGGCGATCCTGATCTTCCTGGCTCAGTTGCCGCAGCTGGTCAACGTGCCGGCGGCGGTGTACCCGATGGTGGCCGCCGGGCTGGCGATCATCTACCTGCTGCCGCGGCTGACCCGGGCGGTGCCGTCGCCGCTGGTGGCGATCGTGGTGCTGACCGGCTTCGCCATGGCCACCGGCGTGCAGGTGCCGACCGTGGGCGACATGGGCGAGCTGCCCGACAGCCTGCCGGTGTTCCTGCTGCCGGACGTGCCGTTCAACCTGGAGACGCTGTGGATCGTGCTCCCGGTCTCGGTGACCATGGCCGTGGTCGGCCTGCTGGAGTCGATGCTGACCGCGCAGATCGTCGACGACCTGACCGACACCCCCAGCGACAAGAACCGCGAAGCGCGCGGGCAGGGCATCGCCAACGTGGTCAACGGCTTCCTGGGCGGCATGGCCGGCTGCGCGATGATCGGGCAGTCGGTGATCAACGTGAAATCCGGTGGCCGCGGCCGGCTGTCCACGCTGGTGGCCGGGGTGGTCCTGCTGGTGCTGGTGGTGTTCGCCGGCCCCTGGGTGGCCCGGATCCCGATGGCGGCGCTGGTGGCGGTGATGGTGATGGTCTCGATCGGCACCTTCAGCTGGTCCTCGATCCGCGACCTGCGCAGGCATCCCCCGACTTCCAGCCTGGTGATGCTGGCCACGGTGGCGGTCACTGTGGCCACCGGCGACCTGGCCAAGGGCGTGCTGACCGGGGTGCTGCTGTCGGCGTTGTTCTTCGCCCGCAAGGTCGGGCAGGTACTGCACGTGGACTCGATCCCGGCAGCGGACCGGCGGTCGCGGCATTATCGGGTGACCGGACAGGTGTTCTTCGCCTCGGCGCAGGACTTCGTGTCCCGCTTCGACCTGGGCGAGGCGCTGGAGCGGGTCACGATCGACGTGTCCGGTGCGCACTTCTGGGACCTGAGCGCGGTTGGCGCATTGGACAAGGTTGTGCTGAAGTTCCGCCGCGAGGGAACGCAGGTCGTGGTGGTGGGGATAGACGAGGCGAGCGCGACCCTGGTCAGCCGCCTCGGGGTGCATGACAAGCCCGAGGCCGAACGGCTGATGGGCGATCACTGAGGAGCCAGCCATGAGCGAAGTCCCGACGATCAACCCGCAGGGGAAGGTGCTGGCCGCGATCGACGAGTCGGCCTACACCGAGGGCGTGTGCCGGTACGCGGCCTGGGCCGCGGCGAAGATGGAGGCGCCGCTGGAATTGCTGCACGTGCTGGACCGCGACCTGCGCAGCCCCGCGGTGGATCTCACCGGCAACCTGGTGCTGGGCACCAGCGAGGCGCTGCTGGCCGAACTGGCCGACCTGGACGAGCGGCGTGGAAGGCTGGCGCAGGAACGTGGCCGGCTGCTGCTGGAGCAGGCGCGCACTTTCGCCGCCCGTGGCGGGGCCGATGCCACCACCACCCTCCGCCATGGCGGGCTGGTCGAGGTGCTGGGCGAACAGGAACCCGACGTGCGCCTGTTCGTGCTGGGCAAGCGTGGCGAGCGTGACGGCTTCGCCCGCGGACACCTGGGCAGCCAGCTGGAGCGGGTGGTGCGCGCGGCACGGCGCCCGGTGCTGGTGGCCTCGGGCGGATTCCGACCGGTGCGGCGCGCGCTGCTTGCCTTCGACGGCAGCCCCACCTCGCGCAAGGCGGTCGGGATCGTTGCCACCAGTCCGCTTTTCGAAGGCCTGGAGCTGCAGCTGGTGATGGTCGCCTATGACGATACGGACGCGGCACAGCTGGAGGCGGCACGGCGCGAACTGGCCGATGCCGGCCGCAGCGTGCGCGCGGTGCGGCTGTCGGGCGACCCGGAGGAGGTGATCGGCGAGCGCATCGCCGAGGAAGGGATCGACCTGCTGGTGATGGGGGCCTACGGCCGCTCGCGGATCCGCCAGCTGATCGTCGGCAGCACCACCACCGCGATGCTGCGCAACGCCCGGGTGCCGGTACTGCTGGTGCGCTGATCAGCCGCAGATCATCGGTACCCGGCGGCCTGCAGCTCGAACAGCTCGGCGTAGCGCCCGCCTTGCTCCATCAGCTCTCCGTGGGTGCCGCTGGCCTCCAGCCGGCCCTCCGCGAGCACCAGGATCCGGTCGGCCATGCGCACGCTGGAGAAGCGGTGCGAGATCAGCACCGCGGTGCGCTGGTCGGACAGCTCGCGGAAGCGCTGGAACACCTCGAACTCGCTGCGCGCGTCCAGCGCCGCGGTCGGCTCGTCGAGGATCATCACCTGTGCATCGCGCATGTAGGCACGGGCGATGGCGATCTTCTGCCACTGCCCGCCCGACAGGTCCACCCCGGTGCGGAAGCGGCGCCCGATCAACTGGTCGTAGCCTTCCGGCAGGCCCTCGATCACGCCGTCGGCCATCGCCCGCTTCGCGGCTTCCTCGATCCGCGTGCGGTCGTCCATCTCGTCCACCTGGCCGACGCCGATGTTTTCCGCCGCGGTCAGGTGGTAGCGCACGAAGTCCTGGAAGATCACCCCGATGTTGGCGCGCAGGTCGTCCAGGTCGTAGTCGCGCAGGTCGCGGCCGTCGAGCAGGATCCGGCCTTCGTCCGGGTCGTACAGCCGGGCCAGCAGCTTGACCAGCGTGGTCTTGCCGGCGCCGTTCTCGCCCACCAGCGCCAGTACTTCGCCAGCGCGCAGCTCGAAGTCCACCCCGCGCAGCGCCCAGCGCTCGGTGCCCGGGTAGCGGAAGCCGACATTCTCGAACCGGAAGCCGGTGGCGATGGGGCGGGGCACCGGCAGCGCATCGGCGGGGGAGGTGATCTCCGGCCGGATGGCGAAGAACGAGAACAGGTCGTCCAGGTACAGCGCCTGCCCGGCGACCTGCGAGAAACCCACCAGCAGCCCCTCCAGCAACTGCCGCAGGCGGCGGAAGCTGCTGGCCAGGAAGGTCAGGTCGCCGATGGTGAAGTCGCCGTGCACGGTGCGCCAGGCGATGTAGGCATAGGCCACGTAGTAGCCCAGCGTCCCCAGCGCGGCCAGCAGCGTGCCCCACAGGGCGCGGCGGCGGGCGAGGGTGCGGTTGGCGCGGAAAAACGCCTCGGCCAGTTCGCGGTAGCGCGCGATCATGTAGCGGTGGAGGTTGAAGATCTTCACCTCCTTGGCCGTTTCCACGCTCGCGCCCATCTGCCGCACGTACTCCAGCTGGCGGCGCTCCGGCGTCCAGGCGAAGTTGAGCGAGTAGCCCAGGGCGTTGAAGTGCGACTCGCCCACGAAGGCCGGGATCAGCGCGACCGCCAGCAACAGGATCAGCCACGGTGCGTAGACCAGCAGCCCCACGGCGAAGCTGACCACCGTGATCGCGTCCTGGACCTGTCCGAACAGCTGGCTCATCAGGTTCGAACGGCCCATGGTCTGGCGCCGGGCGCGCTCCAGCTTGTCCTGCAGCTCGGGGTCCTCGAAGTCCTCCAGGTCCAGGGTGGCCGCGTGTTCCATCAGGCGCACGCTGGTGGCATTGGTGAACAGCTCCGACAGCAGGGCGTCGCCGTACCCCACCAGTCGTCCCAGCAGGTCCGACAGCACCGCCAGGCCCAGTTCGGCCAGTACCAGCCAGGCGAGGTGGTCGAGCACGCCGCTGTGCCAGGCCTCCAGCAGGCTGTCGAAGCCCACGCCGACGCCGACCAGGCGGACCACTTCATCGATGATCAGCTTGCCGATGTAGAGCGTGACCACCGGCATGAGTGCGCGCACCAGGCGCAGGCCCAGGGTGAACAGGGTCAGCAGCGGGCTGGTGGCCCAGATCTGCTTCAGGAACGGGGGGATGTTGCGCAGCGCGTGGAAGCGGTCGCGCAGGCTGGGGCGGGCGTCGGTGCCGGGCGCGGCGGCCCGTGGGGAGGCTGGCGGCATCGGGCGATTGTGCCGGGGATGGTCCGGCGGCGTGGTGAACGGCGCCGCGCCGGACCTCCGCTACTGGCTGGCCCCGCGGAGCCGCTGCGCGGCCTCCAGGTGGCGGGCGTAGGCCCGGCGGCGGTCTTCCAGGTGCCCTTGGATGTCGTCCCCGGCGCCGGGGATCAGGGTGTTGTCCAGCTGTTCGAGCGCGACGGTGTGTGCGCCCACCACCGCGTCCACCCAGGCCCGCTGGTACTGGTCGTCCTCCAGCCCGGCCAGTCGCTGGAGCACGTCGCGGTGTTGCTCGCGCAGCGAGGCCGCCTCCGGGTCGGAGGCCGGGGCGGGCGCGCCGGTCCCTGCAGGGTCCGGGTCGCCTCGAGGCTGGCAGCATGGTCCTGGCGTAGGGTGGCGGCGAACTCCGCCGCGACCTCCGCGAGCGGCCTGGAGGCGGCCTGTTTGGCGAGTGCGAGACCGTGCTCGTCCATGGCCGCGAGCCGGTCGAGGAGCATCCCCGGCGCAGGAGCATTCGCTGCGGGCGCCGCAAGCTCCGGGCTGGTGAGGGGGGAAGCGTCCGTGGTAGCCGGGTCCGGTTGCCGTTCCCCGACCTGCTCGGCGGTGCAGGCCGCCAGCAGGAGGGCGGCAGCCAGGCCGCTTGCATGGAATAAGCGGGGATCCATTGCGACTCTCCGTAGGCTGCAGGCCCCGGCCAGCCTAG
>JAEWFH010000027.1 GCA_023388955.1 Pseudomonadota bacterium | reverse complement strand
GGCAAAGCGCGCTGCGGGGTGCCCAAGGGGCGGGATGGTGGAGTCGAACACTCGCGTCATCGGCCTGGCCCACCAGGCGGGCGGGATGCACGCCTGGATGACCGACCCTACTCCGGCCCCGCGGGGCCGGCAAGACCGGCCGCGCAGTCAGGGATGTGAGGCCTGCAGCGAGGTTCAGATACCCCAGGCTTTCTCCCTTCTCCCGCTTGCGGGAGAAGAGCCTGCCCCCGCGAAAGCGGGGGTGCCCGAAGAGCCTGCCCCGGACTTGATCCGGGGGCGGATGAGGGCAGTTCCCAAGTCCAGCCAGGATCCCAGACTGGACTTGCCATCTGCCCTCACCCTAGCCCTCTCCCGCAAGCGGGAGAGGGGATGATAGGCAAGATCTATCAATCGATTATTGATAATCGATTTCTATAATCTATTACCCGCCGTTACCTTGTTCGGGAACCCGAACAAGGACACGCCGATGGCCAAGCCCTCCGACAACACCTCCCCGCCGCACCTCACCACCGCCGCCGGCGCGCCGGTCGCGGACAACCAGAACGTCCAGACCGCGGGTCGCCGCGGGCCGATGCTGCTGCAGGACGTGTGGTTCCTGGAAAAGCTCGCCCACTTCGACCGCGAGGTCATCCCGGAACGGCGCATGCACGCCAAGGGCTCGGGCGCGTACGGGACCTTCACCGTCACCGGCGACATCACCCGCTACACCCGCGCCAAGGTGTTCTCGCAGATCGGCAAGAAGACCGACATGTTCGTCCGCTTCTCGACCGTGGCCGGCGAGCGCGGCGCCGCCGATGCCGAGCGCGACATCCGCGGCTTCTCTACCCGCTTCTACACCGAGGAAGGCAACTGGGACCTGGTGGGCAACAACACGCCGGTGTTCTTCTTCCGCGATCCGCTGAAGTTCCCGGACCTCAACCACGTGGTCAAGCGCAACCCGCGCACCAACCTGCGCGACCCGGTCGCCAACTGGGACTTCTGGACCCTGCTGCCCGAGGCGCTGCACCAGGTCACCATCGTCATGGGCGACCGCGGCATCCCGGCGTCCTACCGGCACATGCACGGCTTCGGCAGCCACACCTACAGCCTGGCCAACGAGGCCGGCGAGCGCTTCTGGGTGAAGTTCCACCACGTCAGCCAGCAGGGCATCCGGAACCTGTCCGATGCCGAGGCCGGCGCCCTGGTCGGCCAGGACCGCGAGAGCCACCAACGCGACCTGTATGACGCGATCGAGCGCGGCGAGTTCCCCAGGTGGAAGCTGTGCGTGCAGGTCATGCCCGAGGCCGACGCGGCCGACTACCGCTTCCATCCCTTCGACCTGACCAAGGTGTGGTCGAAGAAGGACTACCCGCTGATCGAGGTCGGCGAGTGGGAGCTCAACCGCAACCCGGACAACTATTTCGCCGAGGTCGAGCAGGCCGCCTTCACCCCCGCCAACGTGGTGCCGGGCATTGGCTTCTCGCCCGACCGGATGCTGCAGGGCCGGCTGTTCTCCTACGGCGACGCGCAGCGCTACCGGCTGGGCGTGAACCACCACCAGATCCCGGTCAACAAGCCGCGCTGCCCGTTCCACAGCTACCACCGCGACGGCGCCATGCGCGTGGACGGCAACCCGGCGACCGAGGTCAGCTACGAGCCCAACAGCTTCAGCCAGTGGCGCGAGCAGCCCCGGTACCGCCAGCCGCCACTGGCCCTGGACGGCCCGGCCGACCACTGGGACTACCGCGAGGAAGACGACGACTACTTCACCCAGCCCGGCGACCTGTTCCGGCTGATGGACGCGGACGAACAGCAGCGCCTGTTCGACAACACCGCCCGCGCCATGGCCGGCGTCCCGGACTTCATCCGCCAGCGGCACATCGACCATTGCGCCAAGGCCGATCCCGCCTACGGCGCCGGCGTGGCCATGGCGCTGTCCCTTCTCCCGCCTGCGGGAGAAGAGCCTGCCCCCGAAGGGCGTTTGATCGGGGGGGCCCGAAGAGCCTGCCCCGGACTTGATCCGGGGGCGGATGAGGGCCTTCCCGCATGAGCCGCGTGATGGAAGAAGTCCGGATCCTCACCCGGATCCTGTCCGAGGCACTGCCTCTCTCCCGCTAGAACTGCCCTCACCCCGGCCCTCTCCCGCAAGCGGGAGAGGGGGTAATGGGGGTCACCCCAACGCGGCGTCGAGGTCCTCCCACAGGTCTTCGACGTCCTCGATCCCCACCGACAGCCGCAACAGGCCCTCGGTGATCCCGGTCGCCTTGCGGGTGGCCTCGTCCAGCATCCGGTGGGTCAATCCCGCCGGGTGCTGGATCAGGGTGTCCACCGAGCCCAGGCTCACTGCCGGGGTCATCAGCTTCACCTTCGACATCAGGGCCGCAGCGGCGGCGTGGCCGCCCCTGGCCTCGAAGGAGATCAGCGTCCCCGGGCCGCACATCTGCGTGCCGACCAGTTCCGCGTTGCGCACCGTTCCCAGCCCCGGGTAGTACACCTTGGCCACGGCGGGGTGGGCCTGCAGGCGGGTCGCGAGTGCCTTCGCATTGGCCTGCGCGCGCTCCACGCGCAGCGGCAGGGTCGGCAGGCCGCGGTGCAGCAGGAAGGCAGCCATCGGATGCAACAGGGCACCGGTGGCCGCACGCATGGTGCGCAGCGGGGCGGCGTCCTCTTCGCTGCAGCACACCACGCCGGCGATCACGTCGCCGTGGCCTCCCAGGAACTTGGTCGCGCTGTGCAGCACGTAGCTCGCGCCCAGTTGCGCGGGATTCTGCAGCACGGGAGTGGCGAAGGTGGAGTCGACCAGCACCGGCGCGTCGCCGGCGGCTTCGACCACGGCCTTGATGTCGACCAGGTCCAGGGTCGGGTTGCCGGGGGTCTCGATCACCACCAGCGCGGTGTCGTCGCGGCGACGGGCGGCGATCTCGCCAGGCTGCACGAACTCGGCCTCCAGCCCGCACAGCCCGCTGGACAGCAGGTGGTCGGAGGTGCCGTACAGCGGGCGCACCACCAGTACGTGGCGGCCGTGGGCCTGGCGGGCTATCAGCACCGCGGTCAGCGCAGCCATGCCGGAGCCGTAGGCCACGCAGGCCTCGGTCCCTTCCAGTGCGGCGATCGCGCGCTCGGTACGGGCCACGGTCGGGTTGTGCAGGCGCGCGTAGATCGGGTTGTCGGCGCGGGCCTGGCCCGCGACCAGCGCCGAGAAGCTCTCGCCCCCCGCGTCCAGGTCGGTCACCGGGTAGGTGGTCGACAGGTCCAGCGGCGGCGCGTGCACGCCCAGCTCGATGAAATCCTCGCGACCGGCGTGTACCGCGGTGGTGTGGAAACGACGCATGCAACGGCCCCCTGTTGTGGAGTCCGGATGCTACCGCGTCCTCACAGTGCGTCGAGATCCCCGAGCGCGCGGATCAGCCGGCGGGCGCGCTTGTCCGGTTTCCCTTCCGGCGCCCGGTAGCCTTCGCGTTCGGCGGCCCGGCGCGCCCTCGCCTCCTCGCGCGCCTGGCGCGAAGCGGCCGACTCGGCATACAGCGTCTGCGCGAGCTTCGCCGGCCCGCGGGTATCGCTCAGTCCGAGCACCTCCAGCTCGAACACCTCGTCCCCGCGGGTGACCCGCAGAGCATCCCCGACCCGCACCGCGCGCGAGGCCTTCGGCCGCTGCCCGCCGACTTCCACCTTGCCGTGCTCGACGGCCTGTTTGGCCAGGCTGCGGGTCTTGAAGAACCGCGCGGCCCACAGCCACAGGTCCAGGCGGACGGACTCGTTTTGTTCGGAATGGTCCATGCAGGTTCCGGAAACGACAACGGCCGCCCGGGGGCGGCCGTCGTGCGCGACTTGCGTCGGTATTACTCGGCGTCGGCAGCCGGCGCCTCTTCGGCCGGGGCAGCCTTCGGAGCCTTGGCGGCTTCCTCGGCGGCCTTGGCCGCGGCGGCCTGCGCCAGGGCCTTGGCGCGGGCGTTGCCGGCCAGGTCTTCCTTGATGCGCGCCTTCTTGCCTTCCAGGCCACGCAGGTAGTACAGCTTGCCGGCGCGGACCTTGCCGCGGCGCTTGACCTCGACCGAGTCGATGGTCGCGCTGTGGGTCTGGAACACGCGCTCCACGCCGAAGCCGTGGGAGATCTTGCGCACGGTGAACGCCGAGTTGAGGCCGGCGTTCTTGGTCGCGATGACCACGCCCTCGTAGGCCTGCACGCGCTCGCGGTTGCCTTCCTTGACCTTCACGTTGACCACGACGGTGTCACCGGGGCCGAAGGCGGGCAGCTCGCGCTGGATCTGCTGGGACTCGAACTCCTGCAGCAGGGTGTTGATGGAGGGCTTGTTCATGGTCTTGGCCTGTTGGAATGGTTGTATGCGCGAGTGCACGTGGACCCGCGTCATGGCATGAAGCCGCACATTATGGAACACACGGTGGGCGTCGCGCAATCCCGCGCCACGTCATCCCCGCGTACGCGGGGATCCACGGACGTATTGCACCCTACGTGTCGCGGGGGTGGAGGCGGTGCAGGACCTTCCGGTCCGCGTCGGTCAGGTTCGCCCCTTCCAATAGATCCGGGCGCCGTTCCAAGGTGCGAAGCAGGGATTGTTCGCGGCGCCATTTGGCGATTTCGGCGTGGTTGCCGGACAGCAGCACGTCCGGGACCCTACCCAGCTCGTGCTCCACGGGGCGGGTGTAGTGCGGGCAGTCGAGCAGGCCGTCCTCGAAGCTGTCCTGTTCGGCGGATTCCGCGTCGTTCAGAGCGCCGTCCTGCAGGCGCGCGACGGCATCGACCACTACCGCGGCGGCCAGTTCGCCGCCCGACAGCACGTAGTCGCCGATGGACAGCTCCTCGTCCACCTCGGCCTGCACCAGCCGCTCGTCGATGCCTTCGTAGCGGCCACACAGCAGCACCATGCGCT
Organism: Pseudomonadota bacterium; assembly: GCA_023388955.1. Lineage (GTDB taxonomy): Bacteria > Pseudomonadota > Gammaproteobacteria > Xanthomonadales > Xanthomonadaceae > Novilysobacter. The sequence continues at coordinate 3,717 of JAEWFH010000027.1, read as the reverse complement.
CCAGGCCGGCCAGCTCGCGTGCCTTTTCCTGGTCGAAGGGCCGGCCCTGGGGGCTCATGTAGATCACCCGTGCCGGGCCCTCGGCGGCCTCGCGCGCGGCGCGGATCGCCCGGCGCAACGGGTCCACCAGCATCACCATTCCCGGCCCGCCGCCAAAGGGCCGGTCATCGACCCGGCGGTACTTGCCCTCGGCGTACTCGCGCGGGTTCCAGGCGTGCAGCGACAACAGGCCCCGCTCCACCGCCCGCCCCGTCACCCCGAAGGCGGCGCACTGCCCGATGAACTCCGGGAACAACGAGACAACGTCGATTCGCATGCGGGCATTGTATGGGGGTGGATTCCCGCGTACGCGGGAATGACGACGGGAGGCAGGCGCGCAGTTTGCACGCGGGGGTCTGAGGGTGGATTCCCGCGTACGCGGGAATGACGGTCGTGAGTGCGGGGAGTGACGGTCGTGGGTGCGGGGAGTGACGGTCGCGGTCAGGACCAGTCGGGGTCCCAGTCCACCGTGACCAACCCAGCCGCGAGATCCACGTCCACCACGTATTGCGGACGGACGAACGGCACCAGGTGTTCCACCTCGCCGCCGCGCACCACGATCACGTCGTTGGCGCCGGTGGCGAACAGGTGCGAGACCCGGCCCAGCTCGACGCCTTCGGTGTTGACCACGCGCAGGCCTTCCAGGTCGGCCCAGTAGAACTCGCCGGGCGCGGCGCGGGGCAGCTGGTCGCGGGGGACGTGGATTTCCAGGCCGCGCAGGGCTTCGGCGGCGTCGCGGTCATCGACGCCGGGGAAGCGGGCCAGGATGTGCTTGCCTTGGGCCTTGCCGGACACCCGCCCCGCCTCGCGCTCGACGCCGCGGGCGTCGACGAGGGTCCAGGGCTGGTAGTCGAAGATAGCCTCGCGCGGGTCGGTGAAGGACTCCAGCTTCACTTCGCCACGCAAGCCAAGGGCGCCGGCCACCCTTCCAAGCAGGATGCGACGCCCTTGATCGTTCATGTGCCAGGTGCCGCGCGGCTTGCGCGCGGCCGGAGGCTCAGGCTGCGTCGCCCGCCGGAGCGGCGGCAGCGGCCTTCTGGTGGTCCTTGTACAGCGCGGCGACCTTGTCGCTCATCTGCGCGCCGTTGGAGACCCAGTGCTTCACGCGCTCGTCCTCGATCACCACGCGCTGCTCGCCACCGGTGGCGACGGGGTTGTAGTAGCCCACGCGCTCGATGTTGCGGCCGTTGCGGGCGCTGCGGCTGTCGGTGACGACGATGTGGTAGAAGGGGCGCTTCTTGGCGCCACCGCGTGCCAGTCGGATCTTGACCATGGTGCTTTTCCTGTGTTGCCCAGCCGTCGACATGACGGGGTAAGCCGGCAAGTATAGCGGGCTGGATCAGCGGAACGGAAGTCCCCGCATCCCGCCGCCCATCATTCCCTTCATGCCGCGCATCATGCCCTTCATGCCGCCGCGGCCCAGCTTGCCCATCATCTTTTCCATCTGCTGGTACTGCTTCATCAGGCGATTGACGTCGGCGGGGGTGACGCCGGCGCCGCTGGCGATGCGCTTGCGGCGTGAACCGTTGAGCAACGCCGGGTTGCGGCGCTCCTTCTTGGTCATGGAGTTGATGATGGCGATCAGGCGCGGCACCTCCTTGCCGGTCACCTGCTGCTTGACCTCCTCGGGCAGCTTGCCGACGCCCGGCAGCTTGTCCATCAGCCCGCCGATGCCGCCCATGTTCTGCATCTGCTCAAGCTGGTCGCGCATGTCGTTGAGGTCGAACTTCTTGCCCTTGGCGACCTTCTCCGCCAGCTTCGCCGCCTTGTCCTGGTCGACCTGCTGCTCGACCTGCTCGACCAGGCTGAGCACGTCGCCCATGTCGAGGATGCGGTTGGCGACGCGGTCCGGGTGGAACACGTCCAGCCCGTCCATCTTCTCGCTGGTGCCGATGAACTTGATCGGCTTGCCGGTGACGTAGCGCACGCTCAGCGCCGCACCACCGCGCGCATCACCGTCGGTTTTGGTGAGCACCACGCCGGTCAGCGGCAGCGCCTCGCCGAAGGCCTTGGCGGTGTTGGCCGCGTCCTGGCCGGTCATCGAATCGACCACGAACAGCGTTTCGGCCGGGTTGACCGCCGCGTGCAGGGCCTTGATCTCGGCCATCATCTGCTCGTCGACCGCCAGCCGGCCGGCGGTATCGACCAGCAGCACGTCGATATAGGTCTTCTTCGCCTCGGTGATGGCGGCGCGGACGATGTCCTCCGGGCGCTGGTCGCCGGTGGACGGGAAGAAGGTGACGCCCGCCTGCCCGGCCAGGGTCTCCAGCTGGGCGATCGCGGCCGGACGGTAGACGTCGGCGCTGACCACCATGACCTTCTTCTTGCGCTTCTCGCGCAGCAGCCTGGCCAGCTTGCCGACCGTGGTGGTCTTGCCCGCGCCCTGCAGGCCGGCCATCAGGATGACCGCCGGCGGCTGCACGTTCAGGGCCAGCTCGACCGACTGCGCGCCCATGACCGCGGCCATCTCGTCGCGCACGATCTTGATCAGCGCCTGGCCCGGCGTCAGCGACTTGAGCACCTCCTGCCCGACCGCCCGGACCTTGATCCGCTCGATCAGCGCCTGCACCACCGGCAGCGCGACGTCGGCCTCCAGCAGCGCGATGCGCACCTCGCGGGTGGCCTCGCGGATGTTCTCCTCGGTCAGCCGGCCACGGCCGCGCAGGCGCTCGATGGTGCCGGACAGGCGCTGGGAGAGGGATTCGAACATGGGGCGGACCTGGGGTGATGCGGGACCGGGGATTGTACGCGGGCGTGGGCGTGTGGGCTTGGCGACACCGGTCACCGGATGCCCAACACCACCTCCAACACAAACTTCGAGCCAAAAAAGGCCAACACCAGCAGCGCCATCGCCACCAGCGTCCAGCGCACCGCGGTCCGGCCGCGCCAGCCGTAGCGCCAGCGCCCGGCCAGCAGCGCGCCAAAGACCACCCACGACAGCACGCTCAGCACCGTCTTGTGGACCAGGTGCTGGGCCAGCAGGTCGTGGACGAACAGCACGCCGGTCAGCAACGTCGCGCTCAGCAGCAGGAAGCCGGCCTTGATGGTGCGGAACAGCAGGGTTTCCAGCTCTACCAGCGGCGGCAGCGCACGCAGCCAGCCATGCAGGGCGTGCCGGCGCAGCGCCCGCTCCTGCAGCCACAGCATCCCCGCCAGCAGCGCCGCCACCGCCAGGGTCGCGTAAGACAGCAGCGCCAGCCAGGCGTGCAACTGCAGGCGCCAGTCCAGCGGGATCGGCTGCAGGTCGCCGCGCAGCTCATGGCCCAGCAGCGCCAGTCCCGCCAGCGGATAGACGACCACGCCCAGCAGCGCCATTCGTCCCCGCGCCCCCACCGCCGTAGTCAACACCGCCATGGCGAGCGTCACCAGCGACAGCGCCGCGAAGAAATGCAGGTCCGCCCCGCCCGTCGCGACCCAGTCCAGCCCATGGACCAGCGCATGCAGGACGATGCCGCCAATCGCCAGCACCACCCACCCCCGCGCCCGCGCCTGCCCACGCGCCACCGTCGCCGCCAACCAGGCCGCCGCCCCCACGTACAACCCAAAGCTGATCAATCCACCCGTCATCCGCAAGATTGTAGGGCGCAATAGCCGCCAGGGGCGGCTATTGCGCCCTACGGGTCATAGGGCATCTATGGCTTCGGAGAGGGTACGGGCGGGGACCACCTCGAGGTCGCC
>JAEWFH010000117.1 GCA_023388955.1 Pseudomonadota bacterium | reverse complement strand
AGGGGGACCTGCACTTTGACGGCGGGCTGTACATCGAGGGCCGGGTGGTCGGCCGGGTGATCGCCGGCGACGACGCCAAGGCCGTGGTCACCCTGGCCGAGGGCGGCAGCATCGAGGGCGAGGTGCGTGCGCCGATGGTGGTGATCAACGGCCAGGTCGACGGCGACATCCACGCCAGCGGCCGGGTCCAACTGGCACCCAAGGCGCGGGTCACCGGCGACGTGCACTACCAGGTGGTCGAAATGGCGGCCGGTGCGGTGCTGACCGGGCACCTGATCCACGCCACGCACGAGTCGGCCGTGGACGCGGACGAGGCTGAATCGCGGGCAAGGCTGGCTGCGGTCGCCGGCTGATCGTCACGCCGGGGCGGGTAGTCTTGGCGCCGGTCCACAACCGGTGACCCGATGGTCCCCCCTCTGCCTGGACAACCTGTGCCGCCGCAAGGCCCTGATGGCGGGCCCGAGGCGGGCCTGTTCATGCCGCTGCGCGCGCTGGCGATCGCCGCCGGCGTGCTGTTGCTGGCGCTGCTGTTCGGGGCCTGGGGGCTGTGGCGCGCGATCGTGCCGGCACCGGGTGACCTGCGCGGGGACCTGGCCCGTTCGCAGGAGCAGGTGGAGGCGCTGCAAAAGCAGCTTTCCAGCGAGCAGCAGAAAACCGCCACGCTGTCGCGCTCGGACCAGATCAGCCGTGATGCCAACCGCGAGCTGCAGGGCGCGCTGGCGGTGCGCGACGAGGAGATCGCCGGCCTGCGCGCGGACGTCGCCTTCTACGAGCGGCTGGTGGGCTCCACCGCCCAGCGCCGCGGGCTGAGCGTGCATGCCATCCGCATGCAGCGGCAGAGCGAGCGCGCCTGGCACTTCAGCGTCACCCTCACTCGCAACCTGGACCGCGAGGTGGTCAGCGCGGGGCGGGTGTCGCTGTCGATCGAGGGCTCGCGCGAGGGGCGGCTGGAGACCCTGGAATGGGAGGAACTGCGCCAGCAGCCGGGCGCCCCCGGGGTGGACTTTTCGTTCCGCTACTTCCAGCAGGTCCGGGGTGACGTGTTCCTGCCCGAGGGCTTCGAACCGGTGCGGGTGAACGTGGAGCTGGATCCGGAGTCGGGCGCGCACGTGGAGCAGTCCTTCACCTGGGCCGAGGCGACCGGCGCGCAGGACAGCGCCGCCCCGCCGCGCCCGGAAAGCCGTGTGGTGGAATGAACCGTCCACGCCCGCCGGCTTGAACGCGGTCGCCCGGCCCCCCATGCTTCCCGGATGGAAAGCCTGATCATCCCCCTGCCGGGCCTCGACGATGCGCCCGACTACCACGCCATCGAGCGTCCACTGGACTTCACCCCGGCGGCGGCGGCCAAGGTCGCCCAGCTGGTGGCCGAGGAAGGCAATCCGGACCTGAAGCTGCGGGTCTACATCCAGGGGGGCGGCTGCTCGGGCTTCCAGTACGGGTTCGAGTTCGACGAGACCCAGGCCGAGGATGACCTGGGGGTCGAGACCGATGGCGTCACCCTGCTGGTCGATCCGCTCAGCCTGCAGTACCTGATGGGGGCGACGGTGGACTACACCGAGAGCCTGCACGGTGCCCAGTTCGTGATCCGCAATCCGAACGCCAAGACCACCTGCGGCTGCGGTTCCTCGTTTACCGCGTGAGCAACCGCCCGGCCCCGTTCGGCTTCGTCGGGGCCGGCGCCTTCGCCCCCGGCGAGTGCCTGATCCCCACCATCGATGACCCGGCCTGCGTCGGTGCGCTTGATCGTGCCGATGCGCTGCGCGAGGACCCCGAGGGGCTGGTGCGGCACTGGCGGGACGGGCGCGTGCTGCTGGTCGACCGTGACGGCCGCGCGCTGGCGCAGGCCGAGGGACCGCATGCGCCGGCCGGGCACGAGTTGAGCGGCGGGCCGGGCGTGTCGATCTTCCTGGGCCTGGACCCGGAAGGCACCGCCTGGTTCGCACTGGATGCCGAAACCGCCGCCGTGGACGCCCCGCTGCGGGTCGACGTGCGTACCGCCGCCGGCAGCTGGTCGGCCTTCCACGCCGGTGTGTTCGCCCAGGCCCGCGCCTTGCTGCACTGGCACCACAGCCACCGCCACTGCGGGCTGTGCGGCGGCACGCTGGGCTTCGAGCGCGGCGGCTGGCTGGGCCGCTGCGGGGCGTGCGGGCGCGAACACTACCCGCGCACCGATCCGGCCATCATCGCCGCGGTCACCGATGGCAGTCGCCTGTTGCTGGGCCGGCCTTCCAGCTGGGTCCCGCGGCGGTACTCGCTGGTGGCCGGCTTCGTCGAGCCCGGCGAGACCCTGGAGCAGACCGTGGCCCGGGAGGTGCTGGAGGAGACCCGGGTGCGGGTGCGCGCCTGCCGCTACATGGGCTCGCAGCCGTGGCCGTTCCCGGGCCAGCTGATGCTGGGCTACCTGGCGCTGGCGCATCCGGACGAGCCCAAGGTGTTCGACGAGCTCGAGGACGCGCGCTGGTTCCGTGCCGACGAGGTGCGCCGGGCGTTGGCCCGCGATACCGACGACGATGGCACCGGTCCGACCCTGCCGCCCCCGGTGTCGATCGCGCGCTGGCTGATCGAACACTGGCTGGACGCCGTCGACGGGTAGCATGCCGGCATGGCCGTGACCCTGATCGCCACCGTGCTTGCGCTCGTGCTCGGCCACCTGGCACCGGGCCTGGCAAGGAGCGTGCGCGACCACCGCTGGTTCGCGCGCTGGTTGCGCTGGCTCGGCGGTCGCGGCGCGCTCGCGGCCTGGTGGCGCAGTGGCTGGGGCGTGCTGCTGGCGCTGGTGCCGCCGCTGCTTGCCGTCGCCGTGCTGCAGGCGCTGTTCGACGATGCGGCCTGGGGCCTGGGCGGGCTGCTGTTCGGGGTGGCCGCGCTGTTCCATGCCTGGGGCCCGCGTGACCTGGACCGCGACGTGGATGCGCTCGTGGAGGGCGACCCGGACCCGATTGCGCGACGCCATGCCGCGGCGCGGCTTTCCGACACCGGGGTGGCGCCGGCGGATGCCGATGCGCTGGTCACCGCGGTGTTCCGCAACGCGCTGCGGCGCTGGTTCGGCGTGCTGCTGTGGTTCCTGCTGCTGGGGCCGGTGGGTGCGGTTGGCTACCGGCTGGTCGCGCTGCTGGTGGCGGCGGCCGCGGGCGGTCGCCTGCCGGCAGGGACCGCCCGTGGCGCGAAGGCGCTGCTGCGCTGGATCGAATGGCCGGTCGCCCAGCTGATGTGCCTGGCGTTGGCACTGGTGGGCAGCTTCGACCGCGTGCTTGCCGCCTGGCGTGGTGCAGGCGGTGCCAGCCTGCCGTTGCAGCCGGCGTTCCTGGGCGCGGCCGGGCGCGCGGCGGTGGCCAGCGAGCTCGCCTGGGATGGCAGCGTCCCGCCGGCGCCGGGCGCCGACCCCTATGTGGGGGATGGCGGGGTGCTGCGCGCACGCAAGGCGATGTCGCTGGTCTGGCGTTGCCTGCTGGCCTGGCTGGTGGTGCTGGCGCTGTTCGTGATCGCCGGCTTCGTCAGCTGACCCGCGAAGGTCCCGTCATGCCCGCGACGCGGGCATCCACGCCCCCCGTCATGCCCGCGTACGCGGGCATCCACGGACGCAGCTCACGCGGCATCCCCGCGCAGGCCCCGCACGATCCCTTCCAGCCCTTCCGCGCCCGCGCCGGCACCGTCCACCGGCGCCGCGGCCACGACCTCCACCCGGGCCCGCAGGCGGCGCGGGAGCCGCATCCGCCCCAGCCGCCCGTCGCGCCGGCTCCACATGCTGGCCCACATCCCGCGCAGGGCCATCGGCACCACCGGCACCGGGCGGCGGGCCAGGATCCGTTCCACGCCGCCCTTGAACGGGGCGATGTCGCCGTCCTTCGTCAGTGCGCCTTCGGGGAAGATCCCCACCACCTCGCCGTTGGCCAGCGCCGCCTCGATCTCCTCGAAGGCCTTCTCCATCAGCGCCGGGTCCTCCTTCGCGCCGGCGATCGGGATTGCCCGTGCGGTGCGGAAGATCCAGCGCAGGCCGGGGATGTTGAAGATCCGGTGGTACATCACAAAGCGCACCGGGCGCGGGATGCTGGCCGCCAGCAGCAGCGCGTCCATGTAGCTGACGTGGTTGCACACCACCAGCGCCGCGCCCTCGTCGGGGACATGATCGATGCCGCGGGCTCGCAGGCGATAGAGCGTGCGCACCAGCAGCCAGCTGGCGAAGCGCATCACGAACTCGGGCACGATGGTGAAGATCCAGATCGCCACCAGCGCATTGGCGATCGCCAGCGCCAGCAGCAGCTGCGGCACGTCCCAGCCCAGCACCCGCTGGGTCAGCAGCCCGGCCAGCGCGGCGGCGACGATGAAGCCGGAGTTCTGGATGTTCAGCCCGGCGAACACCCGGGCCATTTCCGCCTTCGGCGTGCGGCTCTGGATCAGGGCGAACAGCGGGACGACGAAGAAGCCGGTGAACACGCCGATGCCCAGCAGGTCGATGATGATGCGCGTGCTGCCGTCGGCGGCGAGGAACCCGGCCACGTCCAGCCCGCTGGCCAGCGCCGGGCCGGGCCGGGCGAAGTACAGGTCGAGCAGGAAGGCGCTCATGCCCGCCGAGCCCAGCGGCACCAGGCCGATCTCCACGGTGCGTGCCGAGAGCTTCTCGCACAGCAGCGAACCGGCACCCGTGCCGATGGAGAACAGCGCCAGGGCGAAGATGTACAGCGTCGCCGAGCCGCCCAGGTTCACCTCGGCGTAGGCCGGCAGCTGGCTGGTGATGACGGTGCCGAAGAACCAGAACCACGACACCCCCAGCACCGCGTTGCGCACCGCGCGCTGTTTCTTTGCCAGCCGCAGCACCGCCAGCGACTCGGGGATCGGGTTCCAGTTGATCTTCAGGCCGGGCTCGCCGGCCCCGGCCGGCGGGATCGCGCGGCTGACCAGGTGCCCGGTGACCGCCAGCGCGATGAGTGCGCCCCCGGCGACCCAGCGCCCGTGCTCGCCGGTCACGGCGAAGATCGAGCCGCCGGCGATCATCCCCATCAGGATCGACAGCGAGGTCCCCATCTCCACCAGCCCGTTGCCGCCGGTCAGCTCGCGCGGCTGCAGCACCGCCGGCAGCATCGAGTACTTCACCGGCCCGAACAGGGTCGACTGCACCCCGGTCAGGAACAGCGCCACCAGCAGCAGGCCCATGCTCGTGGTGGCGAAGCCAATCGCCGCCAGCGACATGATCGCGATCTCCATCGCGGTGGTGATCCGGATCAGCGTCGCCTTCTCGACCTTCTCGGCGATCTGTCCGGCCAGGGCCGAGAACAGGAAGTAGGGCAGGATGAACAGTGCCGGCGCCAGGTTGGCGTACAGCGCCATGTCCCCGCTGGACACGCCCAGCCAGAACAGCATGCCGATGATCGCCTGGCGGTAGACGTTGTCGTTGAACGCCCCCAGCGCCTGGGTCAGGAAGAAGGGCAGGAAGCGGCGCTGGCGCAGCAGCGCGTACTGGGTCGATGCCATGCGTCCGTGCTCCGGTCAGTCCCGTCGGGTGGGGCAGGGCAGCGCCTGCCTCACGTCCGCCCGATCGCCCGCCAGCCGATGTCGTGGCGGTGGAACTCCCCGTGCCAGGAGATCCGCGCGACCGCCTCGTAGGCGTTCTGCTGCGCGGCCTGGATGTCCTCGCCCAGTGCGCATGCGCACAGCACCCGGCCGCCGGCGGTCACGACCTGGCCGTCGACCAGCTTCGTGCCGGCGTGGAACACCTTGGTGCCCTCGGGTGCGGGCACGTCGTGGCTGCGGATCACGTCACCGGCGCGCGGCGTGCCCGGGTAGCCCTCGGCGGCCATGACCACGCCAAGCGAGGGACGCGGGTCCCACTGCGCCTCGCGCCCGGCCAGGCGGCCGGAAATGGCGGCCTCGACCAGTTCCAGCAGGTCGGATTGCAGCCGCATCATGATCGGCTGGGTTTCCGGGTCGCCGAAGCGGACGTTGAACTCGATCACCTTCGGCGCGCCGTCGCGGTCGATCATCAGCCCGGCGTACAGGAAGCCGGTGAACGGCACGCCGTCGGCGGCCATGCCGCGCACGGTCGGTTCGACCACCTCGCGCATGATCCGGGCGTGGACTTCGTCGGTGACCACCGGGGCCGGGGAGTAGGCGCCCATGCCACCGGTGTTGGGCCCGGTGTCGCCGTCGCCCACGCGCTTGTGGTCCTGGCTGGTTGCCATCGGCAGCGCGGTGCTGCCGTCGACCAGGGAGATGAAGCTGGCCTCCTCGCCGTCCAGGAATTCCTCGATCACCACCCGCGCCCCGGCGTCGCCGAAGGCATTGCCGGCGAGCATGTCGCGTACGGCCAGCTCGGCTTCCTCCAGGGTCATGGCCACGATCACGCCCTTGCCGGCGGCCAGGCCGTCGGCCTTGATGACGATCGGCGCGCCCTTGTCGCGCACGTACGCCAGGGCCTGGTCGACCTCGGTGTGCACCGCGTAGTGGGCGGTGGGGATGCCGTGGCGGGCCAGGAAGTCCTTGGCGAAGGCCTTGCTGCCCTCCAGCCGGGCGGCCGCGGCGGTCGGGCCGAAGATGCGGTGGCCGGCGGCGCGGAAGCGGTCGACCACGCCGGCCACCAGCGGGGCCTCCGGGCCGACCACGGTGACGCTGACGCCTTCGCTGCGAACCAGTTGCAGCAGCCCGTCCAGGTCGGTCGCCGCCACCGGGACGTTGCGGCAGCCGGGCTCGGTCGCGGTGCCGGCGTTGCCGGGGGCGACCAGGACTTCGCTGACGCGGGGGGACTGGGCGAGCTTCCAGGCCAGGGCGTGCTCGCGGCCGCCACTGCCGATTACCAGGATCTTCATGGGCGTGATTCTACCGGGGGCGGGTGGGGGCATGCCGCATTTCCGGCCAGGCGGTGGCGTGGCTCCCGGGTCCGCCCGGGCTACGATGCCGGCTTGCCCGCTTTGCTCCGTACTCGATGCCTGCCGTCCTTGCCCTGATCGAGACCCTGCTGCGACCGCTCGTCGACCTGGTCAACGGCGTGTTGTGGAACTACGTCCTGGTATACGGGCTGCTGGCAGTCGGTGTGTTCTTCACCGTGCGCCTGCGGTTCCTGCAGTTGCGGCGCTTCCCGCACATGCTGCGGATCCTCGGCCGCGGCACGGCGGGCGACGACAGCGGCATCTCGCCGTTCCAGGCGCTGTGCACCTCGCTGGCCTCGCGGGTCGGCACCGGCAACCTGGCCGGCGTGGCCATCGCGCTGGGCGTGGGCGGGCCGGGTGCGCTGTTCTGGATGTGGTGCACGGCGGTGGTCGGCATGGCCACGGCCTACGCCGAGAGCGCGCTGGCGCAGCTGTACAAGGTGCGCGACGGGACCGGCCAGTACCGTGGCGGCCCGGCCTACTACATGGCCCTGGGACTGGGGCGGCGCTGGATGGGCATCGTGTTCGCGGTGGCCCTGCTGCTCACCTACGGGCTGGTTTTCAGCAGCGTGCATGCCAATGCGATGGCGCAGGCGCTGGGCGATGCGTTCGGCTTCAGCCGGGCGCAGATCGCCACCGGGCTGGTGCTGCTGACGGCGGTGATCATTTTTGGCGGCCTGCGCTCGGTGGCGCGATTCGCCGAGTGGGCGGTGCCGTTCATGGCCGTGGCGTATCTCGGGCTGGCGCTGTGGGTCGTGCTGACCCACCTGGCGGAGGTCCCGGCGGTGCTGGGCCTGATCGTGCGCAGCGCCTTCGGCCTGGAGCCGGCGGCCGGCGGCGTGCTGGGCGGCATCGCCGCGGCCATGCTCAACGGGGTCAAGCGCGGGCTGTATTCCAACGAGGCCGGCATGGGCAGTGCGCCCAACGTCGCCGCGGCCGCGACCCCGGTGCCGCACCATCCGGCCAGCCAGGGGCTGGTGCAGTCGCTGGGCGTGTTCATCGACACCCTGCTGATCTGCAGCGCGACCGGCTTCGTGATCCTGCTGTCGGGCGTGGTTGGCGACGGCCACGACGGGGTGCGGATGACCCAGGAGGCGATGACGGTGTTCTTCGGTGGCGCGGGGACGTACTTCGTCGCGATCGCGATGTTCTTCTTCGCCTTCACCACCATCCTGGGCAACTACACCTACGCCGAGAACAACCTGCTCTACCTGGGCGGCGGACGCGTGGGGCTGTTCGTGCTGCGGATGGCCGCGCTGGGGGTGATCGTCTGGGGCGTGTACTCGAAGGTGCAGCTGGTGTGGGATGCCGCGGACGCGGCCATGGCGATCATGGCCTCGATCAACCTGGTGGCGATCGTGATGCTGTCGGGCGTGGTGGTGAAGCTGACCCGCGACTACGACCGGCAACTGGAGGCAGGGCGCTCGCCAAGGTTCGAGATCGATGGGCATCCCGGGTTGGCGAAGGGCGTGGACCGGGAGATCTGGGGGCGGGGGGATTCGGCGTAATACGCCTGCGGCTATTACGCCCAACGACGACCGGCGGGGGTAGGGCGCAATAGCCAAAGGCGTATTGCGCCGGATGCCTCAATACCGGAATTGTCCGGAACTCCCCCGAAATGCCTCAATTCCCGAAAACACCTCAATGCCGGAAATGCCGCACCCCGGTAAACACCATCGCGATCCCGTGCTCGTCCGCCGCGGCGATGGTCTCGCCATCGCGCATCGAGCCACCCGGCTGGATCACCGCCTTGATGCCCGCGGCCGCGGCCGCGTCGATACCGTCGCGGAACGGGAAGAACGCATCACTGGCCATCACCGAGCCCGGCACCACCAGCCCGGCCTCTTCGGCCTTCAGCCCGGCGATCTTCGCGCTCACCACTCGGCTCATCTGCCCGGCGCCCACGCCCACGGTGCGTCCGTCCTTCGCATAGACGATCGCGTTGGACTTCACGAACTTGGCCACCTGCCAGGCAAACAGCAGGTCATCGAGCTGGGCGTCGGTCGGGGCCAGCTTCGTCACCACCTTCAGCTCGTCGCGGGCGACCTCGCGGTTGTCGCTGGTCTGCATCAGCAGGCCCGAGCCCACGCGCTTGACGTCGAAGTTGTTGCGCCCGTCGCCGTGCGGGATCCGCAGCACGCGCACGTTGGCCTTCTTCGCCGCGTACTCCAGTGCGCCGGCGTCGTAGTCCGGGGCGATCAGCACCTCGACGAACTGGCGGTCCAGGATGGTCTTCACCGTGGCCGCGTCCAGCGGCTGGTTGAAGGCCAGGATGCCGCCAAAGGCGGAGGTCGGGTCGGTGGCGAAGGCGGCCTCGTAGGCCTCGGTGTTGCCCGCCGCCACGGCGACGCCGCAGGGGTTGGCATGCTTGACGATCACGCAGGCCGGGGCCTGGAACTGGCGCACGCACTCCCAGGCCGCGTCGGCGTCGGCCAGGTTGTTGTAGCTCAGCTCCTTGCCCTGCAGCTGGGTGAAGGTCGCCAGCGTGCCGGCCACCGGCCACTGGTCGCGGTAGAACGCGCCGGCCTGGTGCGGGTTCTCGCCGTAGCGCAGGTCCATCACCTTCACGAAGTTGCTGTTGTTCTGGCCCGGGAACAGCGCCTGGCTGCCGTCGTCCTGGCGGGCCGACAGGTAGTTGCTGATGCAGGCGTCGTAGAAGGCGACGTTGTCGAAGGCCGCCACCGCCATGGCGAAGCGGGTGGCGGCGGTGACCGCGCCGTCGTTGCCGTCGAGCTCGGCCCGCAGCGCGTCGTACTGCGCCGGGTCGGTGGCGACGGTGACGCGGGCGAAGTTCTTGGCCGCCGAGCGCAGCATCGCCGGACCGCCGATGTCGATGTTCTCGATGATGTCCTGGAAGCTGCTGGACGGATCGGCGGACACCTTCGCGAACGGGTACAGGTTGAGCACCAGCAGGTCGATGGCGCCGATGCCATGCTCGTCCATCACCGCCTCGTCGACGCCGGCGCGGCCGAGCAGGCCGCCGTGCACCACCGGGTGCAGGGTCTTGACCCGGCCGTCCATCATCTCCGGGAAGCCGGTCACGTCGCTGACGTCGCGCACCTCCAGGCCGGCCTCGCGAATCGCTTTTGCGGTGCCGCCGGTCGACAGCAGCTCCACGCCGCGGGCGGCGAGCGCACGCGCCAGCTCGACCAGGCCGGTCTTGTCGGACACGGAAAGAAGCGCGCGGCGGATCGTCACCGGCGGCAGGGAGGCGGCATGCATGGAAGGCTCCGGAGGCGGAAAACGTGGGGCGGCAAAGTATAGCCGTCGCCAGCCCGAACCCCGGCCCGGGCGGGCGCCCGGAAGCGGGCCGGAATCAGGCCAGCCCGTACTCGCGAAGCTTCTTGCGCAACGTCGCGCGGTGGATCCCCAGCACGTCGGCGGCGCGGCTCTGGTTGCCCTCGCAATGGGCGAGGACCTCGGTCAGCAGGGGGACTTCGAGCTCTTCCAGCGCGATCTGGTAGAGGTCGGCGTCGCCGCAATCGCCCATGTCGCGCAGGTAGCGGCGGATAGCGGTGGCGACGTGCTCGCGCAAGGGGGCCCGGCTCTTGAAAAGCGGGCCGGCAGGCGGCGTGGGCGCGTTGCGGTTGGATGCGGCGTTCAAGACATTCCCCGACGGTACTTCCCCGGCGCGGCGCGCGGCGGTGGCGCACTGGCGGCCGGATAGTCTACCGCGCCGGCGCCGGGTGGCCAGCGGCCGGACCTGGCCGGGACCGGAATCAGCGGAACTCGAAGGAGAACGCCACGATGTCCGCGTCCGGTTCCCGCACCCGGAAGGCGGCCTGCGTGGCCTCGCCGCTGCCCAGCGTGTGCGGGGACCCGTCCGTCCGGTACTCGTCCGGCCTGAACGCACGTGCCACGACGACCTGGCCATGCCGGTCGGTGAGGGCGAGGGCGAGTACCGGCAGCGGCTGCGGCCAGTCGGCGTCGTTGCGGAAGGCGGCCGTCACCTCGAGCACGCCCGGCTGGCTGCGCGAGGGCACCACGTCACGCGAGAGCATCGTCCAGGCGGTCGGCTCCCGCCAGGGCGGCAAGGTGCAGCCCAGCACGCCGCACACGGTCGCGGCCAGGGGCCGCGAGCCGGCATCGGCCGCCAGGTCCCGGTACTGGGACAGGAACAGTTGCAGGGCCAGCAGCAAGGCCAGGCCGGCCATCACGAGCCACGACACCCAGCGCCGGCGCGGCCGTTCACCGGGAGCGCGGCGGCGGGCGAATGCCGGTGTCGCCGGACGCGCCTCGCGCCGGCGCCTGGTGCCCGCGGATGCGTGCATGTCGTTGACGGCCCGTGTGGCTGACGGTCCCCCGGGAGTGACGGGGGGAGCAGCAGGGGCGGCTTCCGCGGTGGAAGCGTCGTCCTGCGCCGGTGCCTCCCCACCTTCGTCGCCCAGCGTCTTTCCGCAACGCGGGCAGTCCTGTGCGCCGACATCCTCGCCGACGATCAGCGCAACCAGGAATCCACAGTGCGGGCAGGGCACGAACATCGCGGCAGTCTAGTCGTTCGCTGGCATGCGGTACCGGTCAGCGGCGCACACCCTCGATACGGATCCAGTCCTCCAGCCGCGCCACCTGCAGCTGGTCGAAACACGGGCGGTAGCGTTCAAGCACCTCGTCCTCCTGGCCGGCGAGGATGCCGGACAGGGCGATGCGCCCGCCCGGCTCCACGCGATCGGCGAGGGTGTCGGCCAGCTCGATGAGCGCGGAAGCCAGGATGTTGGCGACCACCACCGGGTAGCGCGCGCCGGGTTCCTCGTCCGGCAAGTACACCTGCAGCCGGTCGTCGACCTGGTTGCGTCCGGCGTTGTCGGCGGTGGCGGCCAGCGCCTGCGGGTCGTTGTCCACGCCGGTCGCGTTGATGGCGCCCAGTTTCAGCGCGGCCAGGGCGAGGATGCCCGAACCACAGCCGAAATCGAGCACGCGCCGGCCTTCCAGCAGGCCCTCGCCGGCCAGCCGGTCCAGCCACCCCAGGCACAGGGCCGTGGTGGGGTGGGTGCCCGAGCCGAACGCCAGCCCCGGGTCGAGCCGCACCACGGCCGCGCCGGGGGCATCGGCCTGTTCCGGCAGCTCGTGGTTCCACGGCACGATCCAGGTGCGCTCGCCGAAGCGCAACGGCTCGTACTGGTCCATCCAGGCCCGTTCCCAGTCCTGGTCCTCGACCTCGCGGAAGCCGGCAAGCGACCAGTCCACGCCCTCGTCCAGCGCCTCCAGCGCAGGCAGCAGCAGCTCGCGCGGGGTGCCGCCCTCGAACAGCGCGGTCAGCACCATCTCCGCCCACAGCGGGGTCTCGCCCACGCCGGGTTCGAAGATCGCCTGCTCGTCGGGCGCGTCGGCGTGGGCATCGGCCAGCGTCACCGCCAGCGCGCCCGCATCCTCCAGCGCACGTTCGATGCGCGGCTGCTCCTGCGCCCGGCAGGGCATGGTCAACTCGAGAAACGCCATGGCGTGGCTCCTCAGCCGATCGAGAGCGACTTTTCCTTCTGTTCCTTCAGCCGCTTTTCCAGGTAGTGGATGTTCTGCCCACCCTGCTGGAAGCCCACGTCGGCCATGATCCGCTGCTGCAGCGGGATGTTGGTCTTGATGCCGTCGACCACCATCTCGCTGAGCGCCACGCGCATGCGGCAGATCGCGGTTTCGCGGTCGGGGCCGTGGACGATCAGCTTGCCGATCATCGAGTCGTAGTTGGGCGGCACGGTGTAGCCGGCATAGACGTGGCTGTCCACGCGCACGCCCGGGCCACCGGGCGCATGGAAGTGGTGGACCTGGCCGGGGCTGGGCAGGAACGAGTCCGGGTCCTCGGCGTTGATCCGGCACTCGATCGCGTGACCTTCCAGGACGATGTCCTCCTGGCGGATCGACAGCGCGTGGCCGGCGGCGATCATCAGTTGCTCGCGGATCAGGTCGATGCCGGTGACCATCTCGGTGACCGGGTGCTCGACCTGGATCCGGGTGTTCATCTCGATGAAGTAGAAGCGCCCGTTCTCGAACAGGAACTCGAAGGTGCCGGCGCCGCGATAGCCGATGCGCAGGCAGGCCTCGACGCAGACCTTGCCGATCTCCGCGCGCAGCTCCGGGGTGATCCCCGGCGCCGGGGCCTCCTCGACCACCTTCTGGTGGCGACGCTGCATCGAGCAGTCGCGCTCGCCCAGGTGGATGGCGTTGCCCTGGCCGTCGGCGAGGACCTGGATCTCCACGTGGCGCG
>JAEWFH010000185.1 GCA_023388955.1 Pseudomonadota bacterium | reverse complement strand
GCCGCGCCCTTCTCCAGCGCCAGCTTCAGCGTTGGCAGGGCCGCGCTGATGCGCTGCTCCGAGGTGATCCGGCCGTCGGCGTCGATCGGCACGTTGAGGTCCTCGCGGATCAGCACGCGCTTGCCGGACAGGTCGAGGTCGGTCATTCGGAGGATGGACATGGGGCGGGAATCTCGGGCGGGAGGGTGGGCTGGGTATTGTCGGTGGCGGGGGGTGAGGGGGCAAACGGCGAGGAACGAGGGGAGAGGAACGAGGGGAGAGGAACGAGGAACGAGTAGAAGCAACAGCAACGGCAGGAGCCAGGGGCCCAGGGACATCGCCTCTCCCTCTGCCTCTGCCTCTGCATTTGCTCCTGCCTTCGCCCTTGCCATTGCCCTTACTCGTTCCTCGTTCCTCTTCCCTCGTTTCTCGCCCCCGGACATCTTGTGGTTGACGATTTCCGGAAACACGATATGTTGTGGGCGTCGGTGCTGCCCCTCGGGCGGCTGAAAAGGGAAGCCGGTGCGGGCCTTGGCCCTATTCCGGCGCTGCCCCGCAGCGGTAATGGAAACGAACCCGTCATGGCACTGGGGCATCCGCCCCGGGAAGCGACGGCAGTAGGTGGAGCGTCGTGCTCCGTGTCCTCAGCCCGAAGACCTGCCGACAGCCACGCGAAGCACGCCGCGTGGTGACCGGCCCAGGGTCCTCGGGGGAGGACGGCCGGTGCTGCGGCCGGCCC
Organism: Pseudomonadota bacterium; assembly: GCA_023388955.1. GTDB lineage: Bacteria > Pseudomonadota > Gammaproteobacteria > Xanthomonadales > Xanthomonadaceae > Novilysobacter. The sequence continues at coordinate 2,494 of JAEWFH010000185.1, read as the reverse complement.
TGCATGGGGGCAGCCGTGGCGCCTGGTTCCTCCTCCCGATGATCCGTGCCCGCGGGGGCATGGCCGTGCCGTGGCTGCCGCATTGCGGCGGGCCGACGGTGCGTCGCTCCCGTGCGCCGCCCCCGAGGGAGGGACGGCGACCCGTGCGCCCCGCACCGGAGCCAACCGCCATGAGTTCCCAGCTTCTCCACGAGCACGCCTCGCCCGAGGATGCCGACGCCGGCGTTGCCGTCGCCAACGACGCAGCGCCCCAGTCCGCATCCAGCTCCACTCCGATGCCGCCCGGCTTCGACCTCACCGCCCCGGCCGGCGAGCCGGCCATGGGCGTGACCAAGCGCAACGGCACGCGCGAGCCGGTCGACCTCAACAAGATCGTCCGCGCGATCCAGCGCTGCTGCACCGGACTGCACGCGGTGGACCCGATGCGCGTGGCCACCCGCACCATTTCCGGCCTGTACGACGGTGCCACCACCGCCGAGCTGGACGAGCTGTCGATCCGCACCGCCGCCCTGCTCACCGGCGAGGAACCCGAGTACGGCCGGCTGGCGGCGCGGCTGCTGGCCGGGGTGATCGACAAGGAGGTGGCCGGCCAGGGGATCCACGCCTTCTCGCAGTCCGTGGCCCGCGGCCATGAGCTCGGCCTGGTCAACGAGCGCCTGCTGGAGTTCGTGCAGGCCAATGCGCGCAAGCTCAACGACGCCATCGACCCGGCGCTGGACCGGGGCTTCGACTACTTCGGCCTGCGCACGCTGTATGACCGCTACCTGCTGCGCCACCCGCACAGCCGCAAGGTGATCGAGACCCCGCAGCAGTTCTTCCTGCGCATCGCCACCGCGCTCAGCGAGGACGTGCCCGAAGCGCTGGCGCTGTACCGGCGCATGGGCCAGCTCGACTACCTGCCCTCCTCGCCCACCCTGTTCAACGCCGGCACCACCCACGAGCAGCTGTCCTCGTGCTTCCTGCTGGACTCGCCGGCCGACTCGCTGGAGTCGATCTACGCCCGCTACGGCGACATCGCCCAGCTGTCCAAGTTCAGCGGCGGCATCGGGGTGAGCTGGACCCGGGTGCGCTCGCGCGGCTCGCTGATCCGCTCCACCAACGGGCATTCCAATGGCATCGTGCCGTGGCTGAGGACGCTCGACGCCTCGGTCGCCGCAGTCAACCAGGGCGGCAAGCGCAAGGGCGCGGCCTGCGTGTACCTGGAGACCTGGCACGCCGACATCGAGGACTTCCTGGAGCTGCGCGACAACACCGGCGACGACGCCCGCCGCACCCACAACCTCAACCTGGCCAACTGGGTCCCCGACCTGTTCATGGCCCGCGTGGAGGCCGGCGAGGACTGGTCGCTGTTCGACCCGCACGCGGTGCCGGAGCTGACCGACCTGTACGGCGAGGCCTTCGAGGCCGCCTACCGCCAGGCCGAAGCCCAGGGCAAGGCGGTGCGCACGATCCCGGCGCGCAAGCTGTACGCGCGGATGATGCGCACCCTGGCCGAGACCGGCAACGGCTGGATGACCTTCAAGGACAAGTGCAACCGCGCCAGCAACCAGACCGCAAAGCCCGGCAACGTCATCCACCTGTCCAACCTGTGCACCGAGATCCTGGAGGTCACCTCGGCCGCGGAGACGGCGGTGTGCAACCTGGGTTCGATCAACCTGGCCCACCACGTGGACGCCGACGGGGCGTTCGACTTCGACCGCCTGGCCGAGACGGTGCGCCTGGCCGTGCGCCAGCTGGACCGGGTGATCGACCTGAACTTCTACCCGATCGAGACCGCCCGCCGCGGCAACCTGCGCTGGCGCCCGGTCGGCCTGGGCTGCATGGGCCTGCAGGACGTGTTCTTCCGCCAGCGCCTGCCCTTCGACAGCGAAGAGGCCCGCGCCCTGTCGAAGAAGATCGCGGAGGCAATCTACTTCCACGCCCTGGACACCTCCTGCGAACTGGCGATCGAGCGCGGCCGCCACCCCGCCTTCGAGGACACCCGCGCTGCCAATGGCGAGCTGCAGTTCGACGCCTGGGACGTGGAGCCCGACGACCCCGCCCGCTGGGACATCCTGCGCGAGCGCATCCGCGAACACGGCCTGCGCAACTCCCTGCTGGTCGCCATCGCCCCCACCGCCACCATCGCCTCCATCGCCGGCTGCTACGAATGCGTGGAGCCGCAGGTCTCCAACCTGTTCAAGCGCGAAACCCTTTCCGGCGACTTCCTCCAGGTCAACCGCCACCTGGTCGGCGAACTCAAGCGCCTGGGCCTGTGGACGGCGGAAATGCGCGACGCCATCAAGCTCGCCGACGGCTCCATCCAGGGTATCGACCGGATCCCCGCCCCCTTGCGCGAGGTCTACCGCACCGCCTGGGAACTGCCCATGCGCCCCCTGATCGACATGGCCGCCGACCGCGGCGCCTTCATCGACCAGTCCGCCTCCCTCAACCTGTTCATGGAAAGCCCGAACATCGGCGCGCTCTCGTCCATGTACATGCATGCGTGGAAGCG
>JAEWFH010000178.1 GCA_023388955.1 Pseudomonadota bacterium | reverse complement strand
AGTGCCGGCTGTAACGACGGCTCACCATGCGGTCGCCGCCGGCGCGCGGGTTCGGGATCTGCGCGTTGATCTCCACGCCGTAACGCGCACCGGGCACCAAGGCTGGTACAGCCGTTCCGCCAGCCTCCTCGGCGGGCAGATGACCGTACGGAATGCATTGGCTTGGTGCCAAGGTGGTTGGCGGCGAAAGGGGCGTAGTCCAGCCCCACAGCTCTATCCAACTGTCGTTGATGTACTCGCTGACCGATATCGCTCCGCGTTGCCCACCACGGCCCACATCCTTGTCATGCATCCCTTCCTGGGTGAATTGTCGGGTTAGTGTCGCGTCTGCCCGCGCATGGCTTCAACCAGCGCCTGCGCATCGACGCCGACGCGGGTGACGCGGGCCAGCAGGTCGATGACGTTTTCCTTGTGGTCGGCAAACTGGAACCGGGTGCTCCCGGTCAGTCGTGCGTCGCCGGCGGCAAAAACCGGTCTTGCTCACGCACCACGCGGCCGTACCCGGCCGACTCGTAGGCGTTGATGCAGGTCATCAGCGACAGGTCGGTACCCGGCGTCTTCGGCACCGCGGGACGCCCGGCCACCCACTCATCAAAGAACCGGCGGACGTTTGCGTAGGCCTCCTCGCTCTCGTGGCTGCCCAGCTGGAAGTAGCCGCCCATCGCCGCGCTGCCCGGCCCGGATCGCCCTTCGACGTGTTCAGCAACGCAGTAGGCCAGACCCCATTGCTTCAGCGTCAGGCGTGGATCGCCCTGCGCGGCGTGCGTGCTGCAGGCTGCCAGTCCGGACATGAGCAACAGCAGGATAGACCGGCTCATTTCAGCTCCCAGAAAAGTACTTTCGTGGTCGTCGCACTCGGCGGGTTGTGGACAAAATAACAACTGTCGCCGCAGTCGGAGCCATTCCAGAGGGTGGCATGCCCTGTAGCGTTCCCCCAGCCTGACACCTCGAAGATCAGGACGCCGGTCTTGCCACGGAACTCGGAAGAAACATCAGCGCCCTGTGGGGCGACCTCGATGTCGGGCTTTCCAAGATTGGCCTTTACCAACGCAATGATGTCGACGACCCGCAGGAGATACCGTTTTCCATCGCCACCCTTGACCTTGTATCCGCGCGCGGTGGAGGTGATCTCAAGGCCGCCGTAATTGAAGGCCCGGCTCAACCTCAAAGCACATGCATTGGCATACGCGACCGGGTCCTCCTGATACAGCTCGTAGGCATTGCCGCCAACAAGCCGGTATACATCCGGCGCGGCCATACCGACCGGGTAGTGCTCCCACAGGGTGGAAAAGCGCGGGCGTCGCACATCGATCTGTACTGCCTGACTGGCAACCATGGCTTCCAGAATGGTCATTCCGTTGATCTCCTAGCGGCTGGCATACAGCGCAACTTGGCGCGTCTGGAAAACGTTCATCACGGAGGCACGGCCGTCTGCATCGACGACGGCCGTGCAGGTCATTACAGATGCACCGTCATCCAGATTGCGGACTTCAATCTCGACGGTTTCGCCGACCGCATAGTTGCGTGTTTCGACATGCACATTGAGGTCCGCGTAATGACGCGACACCTGGCTCAACGGCGTCGCGTCCGGGCCATAGCTCCAGTTGATGCTTAGAACCTCTTTCGCCGGTACGGTCTCACTGGACTGACCATTGACAACGGCCGCCGCAGACCGAGCCAATGCGGCACCTGCAGCGCCTGCGGAAGACGAGCCGGCACTGGAGCTGCCACTGCCACCACTACCGCCACCACCACCACCTGCACCCAGAAACACCCGCATCTGCTGCACAGCGAGCACCTTGCAGCCGCACGCCAGCGAGCTGCCATGCAGGGCCACGGCCTCGCCATCGATGATGGTGGTCGGGTCGCCGTCGACGATCGGGAACGTGCCCTTGTGCGTCGGGCACGTTGCCTTGTCGTTGACCCGGGCGACGGGCTTGCCGTCGATATCGGTGAAAGGCGAGCCGGACACCACTTGCCCGCCGCTGCTGGTGGCGTCGCCCACCACGGCCCACATCCTTGTCATGCGTCCCTTCCTGGGTGAATTGTCGCGCTAGTGTCGCGCCTGCCCGCGCATGGCTTCAACCACCGCCTGCGTCTCGACGCTGACGCGGGTGACGCGGGCCAGCAGGTCGATGACTTTTTCCTTGTGGTCGGCGAAGCAGGTGAGGTCGTGGCTGCGGGCGTAGCCTTTGAGCAGGTCCTTGAAGGCCTCACGCACGACCGACTCGCGCGTGGTACCGCTGACCTGCCGCAGCCGGGCCAGTTCATTGAGGTACTGGCCGATCAACACCTTGGACATTCGCTTCCCCCTTGATCCCGCGGTCATCTTAGCCACGCGGGGCGAGAATCGGCATTTGCGCCGACCGCACACACAACTGTGGCTAAAAAGGCCGCCGGGGCCTTCAGTGAAGATCGTCCTCGCGCTGCTGGCGCACGGCGAGGATGGTGACGGTGCGTTCGTCCTCGATTTCGTACAGCAGCACGTAACCGGCATTGCCGAACGGCACCAGTAGTTCTCGCAGCAGCGGGTTATCGGCGTCGATCTTGCGGCAGGTGAAGGGGAACTCCCGCAGCAGGTCCGCGCCCTTCCCGATGGCCGTCAGCGCATCGCGCGCCGCCGCGATGTCGTGCTCAAGCAGGAAACCGTACAGGCGCTCGAGGTCGTCGCGCGCGGCCGGCGTGTAGCGCACCTGCCATGTCACGCGCCGCGCCTGGCTTTGGCCTCGGCGGCGGTGAGCATGTCGTGCAGCCTGGCGTGGACCTCATCGGCGGGGTAGTGCGTGCCGGTGCGCTTGGCCTCGTCACGTGCGGCAAAGCCACGGGCGATGAATTCCGCCTGCATCCGGCGGCGGTTCACCTCCTCGCGAAGGGTCTGCTCCATGAAACTGGACAGACTCTCACCCTCCTTCAGGACGGACTCGACGGCCTGGCGCAGTTCGGGGGCGACGCGCAGCGATGGCAGGGTGGCGGATTTCATGGACGAGCCCTCATGCGTTGCATTTGCAATGCAACGCTAGCACAACCGGAGGCGCAACAACCGCCGGCTCCCCCGCCCGCCGGAACGAACCGTGTCCCGTACCGGGCGTCCACGGGGATGGCATGCTGCGGTCACTCGCCCCGGAAGCCATCCCACACCAGGAGTACCCGATGACGCTCCAGACACGTTTCCGCGCCTTCCTCGCCGCGCTGGCCCTCTCCGCCGCCAGCAGCGCCGGTGTCGCGGCCACCCCCGCCGGCAGCGGCGACGACACGCTCGCCGACGGCCGCGAGCTCACCCGCGCCTTCCTCGATGGCGATAGCGCCGCGGTCCACGCCCGCTTCGACGACCGCATGCAGGCGGCCATGGATGCCGCCACGCTGGCCGGCTTCCGCGAGCAGGTCGCCGCGCAGCTCGGCGAGGAACAGGCCGTGACCTCCGAGGAGGCGGGGCAGGTGCAGGGCATGGACACCTACGTGCGCGTCTCGCGCTGGAGCAAGTTGCCGGGACCGGTCCTCACCCAGTGGGTGTTCGGCCCCGACGGCCGCGTCGCCGGCTTCTTCATCCGCCCGGCGGACGCGCAGCCCCGGGCCGCGGAATCACCGCACCTGCAGCGCGATACCGTCGCCGACCTGCGCCTGCCATTCCACGGTGACTGGTACGTGTTCTGGGGCGGCCGCGACATCGAGCAGAACTACCACGCCGTCAACGCGGGCCAGCGCTTCGCGTACGACTTCGTCCAGCGCGTCGACGGCCGCAGCCACACCGGCGACGGCAGCGAGCTGGCGCAGTACCACTGCTGGGACGAACCGATCCTCGCGCCGGCGGGTGGCACCGTGGTCGCGACGGTCGGTGACCTGCCCGACCAGGCCATCGGCACCACCAACGCCATCCAGCCGGCCGGCAACCACGTGATGCTCGACCTCGGCCATGGCGAGTACGCGCTACTCGCGCACCTGCGCCAGGACAGCGTCGCGGTCGAGGCCGGCCAGCAGGTCGCCGCCGGCGACGAGCTCGGCCGCTGCGGCAACAGCGGCAACACCAGCGAGCCGCACCTGCATTTCCACCTGCAGGACAGCCCGGTGTTCGGCGAGGGCCTGGGCCTGCCGGCGTTCTTCAACGACTACACCGCCGACGGTGAGGCAGTCGAACGCGGTGAGCCGGTGCAGGGCCAGGTGGTGCGGGCGGAATAACGTGGCCCCCCTCTTAACCCGCGGAATGCAAGGGTGGTCGCTCCGCCCCACCGGAGCCACTCCATGCCCTTGTCCGCCTTCGGCCTCAACTGCACGCTGACCGCCTCGCCTGCCGAGTCCTCCACCCAGCTTCTGCTCGACCAGGTCCTCGCGGAGCTGGCGAAGCACGACGTCGCCACCGACAGCACCCGCATCGTCGACCACGACATCAAGCCCGGCGTGCGCGCCGATGAAGGCAATGGGGACGAGTGGCCGGGCATCCGCCAGCGCATCCTCGACGCCGACCTGCTGGTGGTCGCCACGCCGATCTGGCTGGGCCAGCCCAGCAGCATCGCCAAGCGCGTGCTGGAACGGCTCAATGCCTTCCTCGGCGAGATCGACGACAACGGCTGCTTCCCCACCCATGGCCGCGTCGCCACGGTGGCGGTGGTCGGCAACGAGGACGGCGCCCACCACGTCACCGCCGAGCTGTACCAGGGCCTGGCGGACGTCGGCTTCACCATCCCCGCGAACGCGGCGAGCTACTGGGTCGGCGAGGCGATGCAGAAGACCGACTACAAGGACCTGCCGGAGACGCCGGAGAAGACCGCCTCGACCTCCACAACCCTGGCCAGCAACGCGGTGCACCTGGCCCGGCTGCTGCAGGCGAACCCCTACCCGCCACCCAATCCCGGGTAAGGCACGCGCGCGCCGCAACCTGCGATCATGGCGGATGGCCACGCCCCCGACCTTCGCTACGCTGCCCCTGTCCCCGGCCCTGCTGCCGGGCCTCGACGCGCTGGGCTACTCCAGCATGACACCGGTCCAGGCCCAGGCACTCCCGGCCATCCTCGAGCGTCGCGACGTGATCGCCCAGGCGCCCACGGGCAGCGGCAAGACGGCGGCCTTCGGCCTGGGCGTGCTGCAGGCGCTGGACCCGGAGGCGGTACGTACCCAGGCCCTGGTCCTGTGCCCCACCCGTGAGCTTGCCGACCAGGTCGGCAAGCAACTGCGCAGGCTCGCCACCGGCATCGCCAACCTGAAGCTGTCGGTGTTGTGTGGCGGCATCCCGCTCGGCCCGCAACTGGCCTCGCTGGGCCATGCCCCGCACGTGGTGGTGGGCACGCCTGGCCGGATCCAGGAGCTGGTGCGCAAGAAGGCGCTACGACTGGACGGCGTCCGCGTGGTGGTGCTGGACGAGGCCGACCGGATGCTCGACATGGGCTTCGAGGCGCAGATCCGCGACATCGTGAAGCGACTGCCGAAGGACCGGCAGGCGCTGCTGTTCTCCGCCACCTTCCCGGAACCGATCCGGCTGCTGGCCAGCGAGATGCTGCGCGATCCCGTCGAGGTGAGCGTCGACAGCGCCGCGCCGGTGGCCATCGAACAGCGGTTCTTCGAAGCCGAACACACGCGCAAGGCCCCGGTGCTGGCGGCGCTGCTGCTGCGCCACCGGCCGGAATCCTGCGTGGTGTTCTGCAACACCCGCCGCGACGTGGGGGAACTGGTCGGCTCCCTCGGGCACTACGGCTTCACCGCCCTGGGCCTGCACGGCGAGCTCGACCAGCGCGACCGCGAGGAAGTCCTGGTGCGGTTCGCCAACCGCAGCTGCAGCGTGCTCGTGGCCAGCGACGTCGCGGCACGGGGGCTCGACGTGGAGGGCATCGACGCGGTGGTGAACCACGAGCTGCCGACCGACGTGGAAACCTACCTGCACCGCATCGGCCGCACCGGCCGCGCGGGCCGCGCCGGGCTGGCCCTCAGCCTGTGCACGCCACGGGAGATGCCGCGCGCCCTGGCGATCGAGCAGCAACAGGGAGCACCACTGCGCTGGGAGCGGGTGGAAGCACTGTCCGGAAAACCCGCCCGGGTCCCGCAGGCGCCGATGGCCACCCTGCGCATCGACGCCGGCCGCGGCGACAAGCTGCGCCCCGGCGACATCGTCGGCGCCCTGACCGGCGAGGCCGGGCTGCACAAGGACTCGATCGGGAAGATCGACGTGTATGACACGCGCAGTTACGTGGCCATTGCACGAGCCCACGCCGGCCAAGCCCTGGCGCGGCTGCGCGCCGGGAAGATCAAGGGACGGAAATTCCGGGTAAACACGCTCTAGATCGGGCGTTTGGCCACGGTATTACCCGCCTCGTGTCCGCGCACGGGCATATACCCCGGCCCCCTCCCGCTTGCCCACGGCAATCACCGTCACAACGAGTACCCCATCGTCCACCTGGTAAACGAGCCGATAACCGACGGCGCGAAGCTTGATCTTGTAGCAATCCCGGAGTCCATGCAGCCGCGCGGACGGCACGTGCGGATTCTCCAGCCGCTCACCCAGGCGGGCCTTGAACTGATCGCGGATCGGCGGAGCGAGCTTTCGCCACTCCTTCAGTGCCGACGTTACGAATTCCAGCTCATAGCTCATCAAGCGTGACCTTTACCCGACGTTCCTTCGCTCGGGCACGGACGAGTTCGGCCAGCTCGAGGTCTTCCAGACGCTCCATGAGCCGTTCATAGGTAGCTGCAGGCACCAGGTACGCCGAAGGCCGGTTGTGTACCAGCACCGCCACGGAGGCACCCTCCGCCGCATCGATGATTGCGCTCGGGTTCCTCTTCAACTCGGTGATGCTGACACTGGTGTCGGCAAGAATACGCTGCATATTTGGCACCTCAGAAGGTGCCAAATATGGTTATTTTTTGAGCTCCCGTCAAACCGGCCCCAATCGGCGACTCAGCCGTCGAGCGGCTCGCTCGCCCAGTCCATCGCTTCCTGCCGTTCGCTGCCGGGAAAGGTCCGCAGGTCCGTCTTCGGGAACAGGCCCCCGGCAAACCGCACCACCGCGCCCAGCCAGTCCGAGTCGGTGACGATCGCGCCGCGGGCAAAGCGGTGGTAATCGCCGATGTTCCCCAGTGCGTAGGCCACGTCCTTGCCCAGCGCGGCCGGGGTCATGGCGGTCATGTCGCGCATGTCGAAGTAGATGGCGATGCGCTCGTGCTCCGCCAGGCGTTCCTCGACCACTTCGATGCAGCGGTCGTAGTCGGCGGCATCGAGGGTATCTTCGGCGGCGAAGGCGGCCACGTGCGCGGGCGCGGGCAGGACGGTGATCATGCCGGGCTCCCGAGGGAGGCGGCGACCTGCCGCAGGGCCTGCTCGAACACCTCCACCGGCTGGCCGCCGGAGATGAGGTGCTTGCGCTCAAGGATCACGGCCGGCACCGAACGTATGCCGTGGGACTGGAAGAAACGCTCGCCGATGCGGACCTCGTCGGCCCAGGCGCCGGACGCCAGCACCTCGCGCGCCCCTTCCTCCGGGAGCCCCGCCGAGGCCGCGATGGCGGCCAGCGTCCCGTGGTCGGAAACGTTCCGCCCTTCGGTGAAGTAGGCGCGCAGCAGCGCGTGCTTGAGCTCGCGCTGCCGCCCCTGCGTTTGCGCCCAGTGCAGCAGCCGGTGGGCATCGAAGGTGTTGTAGATGCGCTGGCGCTTGTCCATGTCGAAGGGGAAGCCCAGCGCGGCGCCACGCTCGACGATCGCCTGCTGGTTGGCGTCCATCTGCTCGGCCGGCATGCCGTACTTGCGCTGCAGGTGCCCCACCGCGTCCTCGCCGTCCGGCGGCATGTCCGGATTGAGTTCGAAGGGCTGGAAATGGATCTCGGCCTCGACCTCGCCGCGGGTGCGCTCCAGGGCCTGCTCCAGCGAGGCCAGGCCGACCGCGCACCACGGGCAGACGACGTCGGAGACGAAATCGATGCGCAGCCGCACCGGGGAGGGGGATGGTTCGGCCATGGCGGGGTTGGCTCCTGTTTCGGTACGGGCCCAGACTACCGCGCCAGGCGCGCCCGCACGTCGCTGAATGCCGGTGCAGGCCCGCCCGCCCACGGGTGAAGGCCTGCGCTCCCCGGGGTGTAAAATTGCCGGTTTTCCGCGGCGAACCATGGCGAAGGCATCACAACCGGCGGCGGTTCCGGCTCCGGCGTTCATACGCCTGCTTGCGCGCCTGGCGGAGGTGGACCTGCGCACGCCGGGCCACGCGCTGGTGGACCGGCTGGGCGAGTGGATCGACTGGACCCGGGCGGTGGTCCTGTCCAGCGCGCTCGACGGCCGGCTGCCGGCGACCCGGGACGCTCCAGGCGATGACGGCGATCCCCGGCACGAATGCACGCGGGTCCGCGACGCACTGGTGGCCGGCATCGCCGCCGACCCGGAAACCGCGACGCCGAAGTGGCGGGGCAGGCAACAGGCCGATCCCGACGGATACGCGGTGTTCCGCGAGCGCTACCTGGACCTGCAGCGGATGATGCAGGCCGAGACCGGGCGCCTGCGCGGCCAGCTGCGTGACCGGCTCGGGCAGGCCTCCCCGGAACTGGCGCGGCTCGCCGGGGTCGATGCCGTCATGGAGGCCACCCTGAGCCCGCGCGAGCACGCGCTGCTGGCCCGGGTCCCCACCTTGCTGGGCCATCACCATGAGCGCCTGCGCACCGAAGGCCTGGCCCCGCAGGCGCCGCTGGAATTCCCCGCAGACCCCGGGACGGACGACGCCGGCACCTGGCGGGACATGTTCCGGCAGGACATGCGCAACGTGCTGCTCGCCGAACTCGACGTCCGCTTCCACCCCATCGAAGGGCTGCTTGCAGCACTTCGCACCGCATGACCCGGAACCCCATGCCCAGAACCCTGCTCCATCTCGTTGTCTTCCTGGCCGGCCTGGTCGCCGTGTGCTGGATCGGCGCCGGCTATCTCGGTTCCAACCTGCCGGCGGCCACCATCACCGCGGTGATCGGCGCCTGCTACCTCGCCGGTGCGCTCGAGCTGCACCGCTACCGCCAGGCCACTGCCACGCTGGCCGGCGCGGTCGCGGAAACAGACGCGGCCACGCCGGGACTCGGCGACTGGCTGGCACGGTTGCACCCCAGCCTGCGCAACGCAGTGCGGCTGCGGGTGGAAGGCGAGCGCGTCGCCCTGCCGGCGCCCACGCTCACGCCCTACCTGGTCGGCCTGCTGGTGCTGCTGGGCATGCTCGGCACCCTGCTGGGGATGATGGCGACCCTGCGTGGCACCGGCCTGGCCCTGGAGAGCACCACCGACCTGGATGCGATCCGCAGTTCGCTGGGTGCCCCGGTCCGCGGCCTGGCCTTCGCCTTCGGCACCTCGATCGCTGGCGTGGCCAGCTCGGCCATGCTCGGCCTGCTGGCCGCGCTGTGCCGGCGCGAGCGGCTGCAGGTCGTGCAGCAGCTCGACGTGCGCATCGCCACCACCCTGCGCCCGCACTCGCAGGCCTGGCAGCGCGAGGAGGCGTTCCGGCTGCTGCAGCAACAGGCCGGCCTGCTGCCGGCGCTGGTCGAGCGCCTGGACGCGATGACGGCTGCACTTGAGCAGCAGAACCGGACCGCCGCGGAACAGTTGTCCGCCCGCCAGGACGACTTCCATGCCCGCACCGAGGCGGCCTATGCGCGCCTGGCCGCGTCCGTCGAGCAGTCGCTGAAGGCCGGCGTGGCCGCCAGCGCGCGCGCCGTCGGCGAAGCGCTGCAGCCGGCGATGGAGGCGACGATGGCCGGCCTCGCCCGTGAGGCGGCGTCGATGCAGGCCACGGTGGCCACCGCGGTACAGCGCCACCTCGACGGCCTGGCAGCCGGCATGGAAACCGCAAACGCGGCCGCCGCCGCGCATTGGGCCGGCGCCGTGGCGGAGCAGCAGCGCACCAACGACGCGCTTGTGGAGAACCTGCGCGGCTCGCTGGCGCAATTCGGCGACCACTTCGAACAGCACTCGACCCGATGGCTCACCAATGCGGCAGCGAGCCTGGAAGAACACGCCGACGCACTGGCCGGGACGATGCAGCAGTCGCATGCCGGGCTCCAGGAAGCCCTGGAATCGCGCGACCAGCAACGCCTGGAGCGCTGGACCGAAGCGTTCGGCGCGATGACGGCGCAGGCCCGGGAACAGTCCCGCGACACCATCACCGAGATCTCCCGCCTCGTCGACGCCGCTTCGGAAGCCCCGAAGGCCGCGGCCGAGGTGGTGGCGGAACTGCGCCAGAAGCTGTCCGACAGCATGGTCCGCGACACCGCCATGCTCGAGGAACGCACCCGGCTGCTGGGCACGCTGGAAACCCTGCTCGACGCGGTCAACCATGCCTCCACCGAGCAGCGCAGCGCCGTGGACGCCCTGGTCGGCACCTCGGCCGAACTGCTGGAGCGGGTCGGCACCCGCTTCACCGACCACATCGAGGCCGAGACCGGCAAGCTGGGCACCGCCGCGGCGCAGGTCACCAGCGGTGCGGCTGAAGTAGCCGGGCTGGGGGAGGCCTTCAGCGCCGCGGTACGGCAGTTCGGTGAATCGGCCACGGCCCTGGGCGGGCAGCTGCAGCAGATCGAGGCGGCGCTGGAACAGTCGCGGGTGCGCAGCGACGAGCAGCTGGCCTACTACGTGGCCCAGGCCCGCGAGATCGTCGACCTGAGCACGCTGTCGCAGAAGCAGATCATCGGCGAACTGCAGCAGCTTGCCGGCGCGCGCGTCCCCGGCGGGGCCTGAGCCACATGAGCGACGAGATCGAGTTCGAAGGCGAGTCCACCACCACGACCTGGACCGCGTTCGGCGACCTGATGTCGGTCCTGCTGGGCGCGTTCGTGCTGATCCTGGCCGGTGTCATCGCCCTCCAGCTGCAACTGTCCAGCAAGCTCGACGAGGCCATCAGCGAGGCACGGCGCCTGCAGACGCTGGAGCAGGCCCTCGCCGCTCCCCTGGCCGAGGGCCGCATCACCGTCATCGACGGCCGCATCGGCATCAGCGGCAGCGTGCTGTTCGCGCTCAATTCCGACCAGCTGCAGGCGGAGGGCCGGGAGCTGCTGCAAAGCCTGGCGGCGCCGCTGGCGGAATATCTGCAGTCGCGCGAGGAGATCCTGATGGTGAGCGGTTTCACCGACGACCGGCCGGTACTGGAAAGCAACCTGCGCTTTGCCGACAACCTGGAACTGTCCGCCGCCCGTGCGCTGACCGTCACCCGCGCCCTGGTCGCCAACGGCGTCCCGGCCGGCCAGGTGTTCGCCGCCGCGTTCGGGGACCAGCAACCGGTCGCCTCCAACGCCGACGAAGCAGGACGGGCGAAGAACCGGCGGGTGGAAATCGCGCCGGTCCCGCGTCCGGCCGCAGGAACTGCACCTGATGCCGGCTGACCGCGCCGACGGGCCGGGGACGCTGCGCGGGCTGCTCGACCACATCGAAGCCTCGACGGCGGCACTTGAACGCCCCAGCCTGGAGGAGCTCCAGCAGCTCTGGGGCCGCATCCGCAACGACAGCCAGGTCCGACGGTCCATGGCGACGGTTCCCGAGGGCGCCGGCCCGCTGCACTCCAGCACCCTGCTCCACCGCGCGATGACCCTGATGCGCGAAACCTCGCCGGGCTACCTGGAGCACTTCGTCGCCTACGCCGATGCGCTGTCGTGGATGGAGCAGCTGCCGGACGGGGACGTGCAGGACCGGAATCCCGCAAAGCCACGCACCCGCAAGCGCGGCGCGTAAGCCGAGCCGTCTTTCGCGCGCCACCCGGTGCCGGAGGGCTATCCTGCCCGCCCCTCCCCCGTTCCGCCCCCGATGACCCCCTCCGCCCCCCACGACTACGATCCCGACGACAACTTCGCCCACAGCTTCCATGCCGGGGAGGAGATCGACGAAGAGGCCGCACTCGAGGCACTGGTCTGGCAATGGCTGCTGCTGGTCAATCCCGGCGACGAGGACGCGGCCGCGCAGCAACTCGCCTCCTGGCAGGAACTGCACGCCGGGGGCGACGGAACCGCACTCGCCGATCAACTGCTCGAAGTGACCGACTGGAAGGCGGGTTTCCGGGTGGCGGAAGACGATGGCGCCGGCCTGGTCGAGGTGATCGATGAGCTGGCCGCACGCTGGAACCTGGCCATCGACTGGGGCGTGGAGGATCCAACCGACGCCTCGTCCCTGGATGCCCTCGCCCCGGAGGACCTGGCGGCGACCGCCTTCGACCGGCTGCGCGAGGACGGCTACACACTGTGGCTGACCGATGCCGGCTTCGGCGGGCTGGCCGGCTGGATCGCGCTGCGCCGTGACGACGAGGCGATGCGGATCCTGGCCTCGGCGCTGGAAATCGACCTGCGCCTGGCCGGGGCTTGAGGCGGCCGCCGGAGCAGACGCAACGACGGGTGAGCGGTCCGCCTCCGACTCCCCTCTTCCAGCGGCTCAGCGCTCCACGTGCCGCACGAGCCGCGGCAACACCCACGCACCCCCGTGCACCACAAGCCGGCAAAGGCCGGTGCTGGTGTCATCGGTCTGCACGAAGCGGTCCCCATCCCACACCCACGCCGCATACCAGAGACAGTCCCCCAGGCCGCGTCCCTTTTGCATGGCCTGGATCTCGCCGCCGTCGTGCCCGCTGGCCGAGCGTGTCACCAGTTCCGCGGCGTGGGGCGGATCCTCGCGCACGACCCAATAGCCGATGCCCTCGTTGTAGGCAGCCGTCCAGCAGCGCGTGGACACCAGCAGCCTCTCCGCGTCCAGTCGCATGACCTCCAGTGGCATGGACCGCTCCTCGTCGCCGAAGTCCCAGCAGTCTTCGGGATCCGGGAGGGTTTGTGCCAGGGCGTGGCGCAAACCCGGGAGATCAGCCAGGCGGTCATCGCCTGGCCGTGCCGCAACAGGCGCCACCGCGCGCACGAGGGGCGCCGCAATGGGGGCCGGCACGGCGTCTTCGCTGCGCGTGCCGGGGCGTACCAGTGCAGCAGGCGTATCCAGCCGCCCCTGGAATTCGTCCATTTTCAGCAGGACCGCGGTCGCGCCCCGGTCGGACAGCACCCAGGGGCTGTCGGCGCTCGTTCCGTGGAAGACGATGGTGCTGTCGCGCTTCAACGCGCGGATCAATGCCGTGAGCTGTCCGGGTGACAGCTCGCCTGTGCCCTCCGCCCGGTCGAAGTCGACCGGTCCCAGCGGACGGTCGTCGATGCGCAACTGCAGTACCGGCGGCATCGCGGTTTCTTCGTACTGGCCCAGCCTTACCCGGGCCTCGACCGGGGCGCCCGCGCCCGCATGCCTCGTCAACAGAACCGAGACAGGGGAGCCCGGGCCGGCATCCTCGCTGTAGCCCGCGGCGCGACAGGTGCGCGTGTTGTCGCAGACCAGCAGCCAGTCGTGGTGCTGGAATTCCAGCCCTTCCAGTTCACCCGCCCTGGTCGTACCCGTGACCGCGAGCAACAGCGCGCTGGCAGCCGCCAAGAGCGGGAAGCCGGATGCACGCCCGGGCTTTTCCAAAGACCTCATTGCGTCCCCTCAGTCGGTATCCGGGCAGTCGGCCTCGACGTCGTACCCGAGGTAGTAGTAACCGCTCCAAAGCGTGGCCGCCGTGCCCGGACCCGCCGAACGAACGCGGAAGCGAACCCCTTCACTGCTGGCGCAATGCTCGAAAACATCGCGTCGGCCATCCTGGTCGATATCCAGTGCATCTTCCGGTGCCCGAACCGTCTCCGGCACCAGCACCCCGATCGCAAGCCCATCGGGAGCGCCGGGCTCGACAAGATGGAACGACAGCCCGTCGGCAAGATTCACATCGCGCCGGTCCTCCTCCAGCGCGGGACAGGCATCACCCGGGCCGGCACGTCGACCAAGCTTCGCGCGCACGACCTGCCGGGAGTCATCCAGCATCACCAGCACGACCCCACTGCCCGGCTCCGCATCGGTCTGGGCCAACGCAATGCAGGCTCCGTGGACCCAGCCGATCGGTGGTGGGCCGCCAACATCCTGCTCCGTCACCGATGCGCAGGCCGCCGACAGCAGGCAGGCCCCAACGGAAAACCCCATGCGGCAACGACGACCCATGTGCCTACCTAGGTGAGGAAAGCCTCGACGTCGCGGCGGAAACTTGCCTCGAGATCCTCGATCCGCCGGCTGTTCCTGGCGTGGGTATTCGCCCACGCCACCCAGTGCGAGCCACTTCTGGCGTCCATGTTCTCCTCCTTGAGTTGGCTTCATCCTTGGTGCAGCCGCGCAATCCATGCGGCTGGTGGCAGCCTACTGCAACTTGAGGCGGTGGGCGAAGGGAGTCATAGCATCGGCAGCTTCAGTCCCTGCTCCTTCGCGCACTGCTTCGCAATGTCGTAGCCGGCGTCCGCATGTCGCATCACGCCGGTGCCCGGATCGTTCCACAGCACCCGCGCGATGCGCTTGTCGGCAGCCTCGCTGCCATCGCAGACGATGACCACGCCGGAGTGCTGGCTGTAGCCCATGCCGACGCCGCCACCATGGTGCAGGCTGACCCAGGTGGCGCCACCGGCGACGTTGAGCATGGCGTTGAGCAGCGGCCAGTCGGATACGGCGTCGCTGCCGTCCTGCATGGCCTCGGTCTCGCGGTTGGGGCTGGCCACGCTGCCGCTGTCCAGGTGATCGCGGCCGATCACCACCGGCGCCTTGAGCTCGCCGTTGCGGACCATCTCGTTGAAGGCCAGGCCGAGGCGATGGCGCTGGCCCAGGCCGACCCAGCAGATGCGCGCCGGCAGGCCCTGGAAGCTGATGCGCTCGCGCGCCATGTCCAGCCAGTTGTGCAGGTG
>JAEWFH010000177.1 GCA_023388955.1 Pseudomonadota bacterium | reverse complement strand
CCGGACCCGGTGGTGTTCTTCGAGCCCAAGCGCATCTACCGCCAGTACAAGGAGCTGGTGCCCGATGACGGCGAGGCCCTGCCGCTGGACGTGTGCTACGTGCTGCGCGACGGCACCGACGTGACCCTGGTGACCTGGGGCGCGCAGGTGAAGGAGGCCCTGGAGGCCGCCGACAAGCTCGCCGCCGAGGGCATCAGCGCCGAGGTGATCGACGTGGCCACCCTGCGTCCGCTGGACTTCGCGACCATCGCCGAGTCGGTCAGCAAGACCGGCCGCTGCGTGATCGTGCAGGAAGCCCCGAAGACCGCCGGTTTCGGTGCCGAGATCGCCGCCCGCCTGGCCGAGGAGTCGATGTTCGACCTGGTCGCCCCGGTCGAGCGCGTCACCGGCCCGGACACCCACATCCCGCTGTTCCGGCTGGAGATGAAGTTCCTGCCCAGCGTCGAGCGCGTGGTCGCGGCCGCCAAGCGCGCCGTGGCGCACGGCTGAGCCTCCGGGAACCCACACACCAACGGCGGGCCCTGCCCGCCCTACGGGAAACGCCATGAGCAACAAGAAGACCTTTTACCTGCCCGACCTGGGCGAAGGCCTGCCCGACGCGACCATCGTCGAGTGGAACGTCAAGGAAGGCGACACCATCCGCTTGGACGACGCGCTGGTCTCGATGGAGACCGCCAAGGCCGTGGTCGAGGTGCCCTCCCCGGTCTCGGGCAAGGTGCTGAAGCTGGCCGGCGCCGCCGGTGACGTGATCGTGACCGGCAAGATGCTGGCCGAGTTCGAAGTCGATCCCTCCATGCCGCAGCGCGCCGAGGGCCAGGACACCGGCCACCACCACGGCGGTGGCGACGACAAGGGCGTGGGCAGCCAGGACCCGGCGCCGGACGACCGCGTGGTCGCCTCCGACGACGGCGGTGCGATCGAAGCCGACGGCGAGCCCGCCGCCAAGGGCGAGGTGCGCCAGGACGCGGGCACCGTGGTCGGTGCCATGCAGTCCTCCGACACCGTGCACACCGAGCAGGCGGTCGCCGTCGGTGGCGTCAAGGCGATGCCGGCGGTGCGGGCGATGGCGCGCAAGCTCAAGGTCGACCTCAGCCGCGTGCATGGCACCGGTGCCGATGGTGTGGTCACCATGGCCGACGTGAAGAAGGCCGCGGCCGACGGCTCCGCAACGGCCGGCGCCGCGCCCGCGCAGCGCGCGGTCGACCGGGCCGCCCCTGCTCCGGCCGCCGCTCCCGCCCCGGCGCAGCGCAGCACGGTGTCCCAGTCCGGTCGCCCGATGCGCACGCAGCCGCCGGGCGTGGCCGCCAGCGGCCAGCCCGAGCAGCTCAAGGGCGTGCGCCGCAACATGGCCCGGGTCATGGCCGACGCGCACAGCAAGGTCGTGCCGACCACGCTGGTGGACGACGCCGACCTGCACGCCTGGATTGGCAAGCAGGACATCACCGCCCGCCTGATCCGCTCGATCTGCGCGGCCGCCAAGGCGGTGCCGGCGCTCAATGCCTGGTTCGACGGTGAAAGCCTGAGCCGCACCATGCACCCGCACGTGGACATCGGCATCGCCGTGGACACCGACGATGGCCTGTTCGTGCCGGCGCTGCGCAATGCCGACGTGCTCGATGCCGGCGGCGTGCGCTCGGCGATCCAGCGCCTGCGCCAGCAGGTCGAGGACCGCACCATCCCGGCCAGCGAACTGCAGGGCTACACCATCAGCCTGTCGAACTTCGGCATGTTCGCCGGCCGCTACGCGACCCCGGTGGTGGTGCCGCCGTGCGTTGCGATCGTCGGTGCGGGCAAGCTGAGCCACGACGTGGTGGCGGTGATGGGCGGCGTGGAAGTGCATCGCCGGATGCCGATCTCGCTGACCTTCGACCACCGCGCCGCCACCGGCGGCGAGGCCGCGCGCTTCCTCAAGGCGCTGCTGGACGACCTGTCGCTGCCGAACTGACGGCAACCCGGACAGGCAGTACACGGAAGGGCGGCCCGCGGGCCGCCCTTCCTGTTTCCGCTCCCGCCCGCTGCCCGAGACAACCCCGCCGCGGCTGCGGCGCGTTTCAGTCCCGCGGGCCGGACGCTTCCCCGGCGGCGACCACCCGGTCGCGCCCGGCTTCCTTGGCCGCGTAGAGCGCCCGGTCGGCCTCCTCGAACACCGCCTCGGGACGCGACCGGGCGGGGTCGCCGCTGGCAACGCCGGCCGACACGGTCACGGGAAACGCCAGTTCGAGGCTGCCAACGGCCTGCCTGATCCGCTCTGCGACCTCGACCGCCGCGTCCAGGCGGGTCTCGGGCAACACCAGCAGGAACTCCTCGCCACCGAACCGGACCGCCACGTCATCGTGCCGGACCGAGGCCTCGACGATCTCGCCCACCGCCTGCAGGGCGCGGTCGCCCTCGAGGTGGCCATGGGTGTCGTTGATCTGCTTGAAGTGGTCGATATCCACCACGATCAGGCAATACGGACCGGCATCCAGTCGCGCCAGGGCGACGGGGTCACCGCGCAGCTGCCTCAGCGCGGCCCGGTTCAGCAGCCCGGTCAGGGGGTCCAGGCGGGCGCTCTCGGCCAGCTGCTCCATTTCCTGCTGCAGGTACTGGTGCGCCACTTCCGCCTTGCGCAGCGTACGCGCCCGTTCCTCGGCGAGCCGGCGCTGTTCCAGCCCGTACCATCGCAACTGCAGCAGGTGTTCGGTCTGGCGGGCCAGGATCTGCAGGGAATCCATCTGCTCGTCGCTCAGCACGCGGGGCCGCACGTCCAGGGCGCACAGCGTGCCCAGCGCATGGCCGCCATGTCCGCGCACCGGTATGCCTGCATAAAACCGTACCGGGCGTCCGCCGATCCGCACCGGCAGCCCGGTGAACCGCGGGTCCCGTGCCACGTCCTCGATCACCAGGGGGTGGGTCGAGCGGATCGTGTGGTCGCAGATCGAAAGCCGGCGCGGGGTACTCCTGCAGTCCACGCCCATGGCCGCCTTGAACCACTGGCGCTCCCGGTCGATCAGGGTCATCGTCGCCGCGGGCGTGTCGCAGACCCGCGTGACCA
>JAEWFH010000173.1 GCA_023388955.1 Pseudomonadota bacterium | reverse complement strand
GACTACTTCGCCACCGGCAGGCTCGACATCGACACCGCCGCGGCGGTGGTCGGCGGCATCGCCCGCGGCTGCGAGGAGGCCGGCTGCGCGCTGATCGGCGGCGAGACCGCGGAGATGCCGGACATGTACGGCGCCGGCGAGTACGACCTGGCCGGCTTCACCGTCGGCGCGGTGGAAAAGTCCGAACTGCGCGACGGCGCCCGGGTCCGGGCCGGCGACGTGCTCATCGGCATCGAGTCCTCCGGCCCGCACTCCAACGGCTACTCGCTGGTGCGGCGGATCCTGGAGCGCGCCGGCGACGTCGAGGGCGTCCAGGTCGGCGGAGTGCCTTTGCTGGACGCGCTGATGGCGCCGACCCGGCTCTACGTGAAGCCGATGCTGGCCCTGCTGCGCGGCGCACAGGGCGAGTCGATCCATGCCATGGCCCACATCACCGGCGGCGGCTTGAGCGAGAACATCATCCGCGTGGTGCCGGAGGGCCTGGGCGTGGACATCGATGCCGCGGCGCTGGCACTGCCGCCGGTATTCGAATGGCTGCAGCGCGAAGGCGCGGTCGCGGATGCGGAGATGTGGCGTACCTTCAACTGCGGGATCGGCTTCGTGCTGGTCGTGCCGGCCGGTTCCGTGGACGCGGTGGGGCGCGAACTGGATGCCGCCGGCCTGCCCCACCGGCCAATCGGCCGGGTGGTCGATGCGGCCGGCAGCGAGCGGGTGCGCATCGGCTGAAGCCCATGGCCGGGTCCTACCGCATCGCCGTGCTCGCGTCCGGGCGCGGCAGCAACCTGCAGGCGATCCTCGATGCGATCGCGGCCGGGCAACTGGACGCGCAGGTGGCCGGGGTGTTCTCCGACCGTCCGGCGGCACGGGCCCTGGAGCGCGCACGCGCGGTGGGGATCCCGGCTTTCGCCGCGGAACCCCGCGACTTCGAGTCCCGCGAGGCCTACGAGTCGGCCCTGTTCGGGCGCATCGCCCGGGCCCGCCCGGACCTGGTGGTCTGCGCCGGCTACATGCGGCTGATCGGTGCCACCACCGTCGAGGCCTGGACCGGGCGCATGGTCAACATCCACCCTTCCCTGCTTCCCGCCTTCAAGGGCCTGCACACCCACCGCCAGGCGCTGGAGGCCGGCGTCGCCGAGCATGGCTGCAGCCTCCACTACGTCACCGCCGAGCTCGACGGCGGCCCGGTGCTCAGCCAGGCCCGGGTGCCGGTGCTGCCCGGTGATGACGAGCAGGGCCTGGCCAATCGCGTGCTCGAGCGCGAACACCCGTTGATGCTGGCTACCCTGCGGCTGCTCTCCCAGGGGCGCGTACGGCTGGCTGCAAGCGGGGTGTTGCTCGATGGTGAACCGCTCCCGGCGCCGCTGCAGCTCGATTCAGCCGGCGTCCTGCATCGTCCCGACCTTCAACCTGACTGAGGCCTTCCATGCGCCACCTGCTCGCCCTTCCGCTTGCATTGCTGTTGCCACTGGCCGTCCAGGCCCAGGACACCACCCCGCAACCGGTCCAGGCCGCGCAGGAGGCGGAGATCGCCGATGCCGACGTGCTGCAGCCGTTCGCAGCCAGCTACCGCGTCTACCGCGGCGGCAAGCACCTGGGCGAGGCCAGCATGCAGGCGGTCCGCCAGCAGGGCTCGCGCTGGCGTGCCGACCTGGTGATGCGCGGCACCCGCGGCCTGATCGGCGCCATGGGGATCAATGCCGAGCAGAGCAGCGTGTTCGACGTGGTCGATGGCCGCTACCGCCCGGTCGCCCAGGCCACGGTCAACAAGACCGCGTTCACGCGCAAGCAGACGGTCGGTACCTACGATTGGGCCTCGCGCCAGGCGCGCTGGAGCGGCGACGTCAAGAACGAATGGCGCGCCGGCCCGCGCGAACTGCAGGACGGGGACATGACCGGCCTGCTGATCAACCTGGCGGTGATCCGCGACGCCGCGCCGGGCAAGACGCTCCAGTACCGGTTCGTCGACGACGGACGCACCCGCGAGCACACCTACGTGGTGGCCGACGAGCTGGAGTCCATCCGCGCCGGTGAGCTGAGCTACAACGCCATGCGCGTGGAGCGGGTGCACGACGACAACGAGGAAACCATCATCTGGGTGGTGCGCAACGTACCCACCCCGATCCGCATGCTGCAACGCGAAAACGGCGAGGACACCTACGACCTGCGCCTGATCGAGTACAGAGGAGTCGAATGATGCCCAACCCGAACAACGCCCCCGCCCCCCGCCGCCTGGCCATGGCCGTGGCCGGTACCGCGCTGGCCTTCGCCGCGATGCCGGCGCTGGCGCTGGAAGCCTTCAGCGCCAACTACCAGGCCAGCTACATGGGCATGAAGGCCAACGGCACCATGACCCTCAAGCCCGAGGGCAACGACCGCTGGCGCTACACCCTGGACGTCAGCAACGCGCTGGCGAGCCTGAGCCAGAGCACGGTGTTCCAGGCCAACGACGGCCAGTGGCGCCCGCTGACCAGCAAGGACAGCTCCAAGGTGCTGGTGAAGTCCAGCGACAAGACCGCCACCTACGACTGGGGCCAGGGCGTCGCCCGCTGGACCGGCGACGTCAAGGCCGACCGCGCCGGCCCCATCAAGCTGCAGGCCGGCGACATGGATGCACTGCTGATCAACCTGGCGCTGGTGCGGGACTGGGAGGCCGGCAAGCCGCTGCAGTACCGCATGGTCGACGACGGCCGGGTCAAGCAGATGCACTACCGCGAGGCCGGCACCGACCAGGTCGACGTGGGCGGGCAGTCGCGCGAGGCCACCCGCCTGGTGCACGACGAGGGCGACAAGCAGACCGTGGTGTGGGTGGTCGAGGGCATGCCCGTGCCCGCGCGGATCCAGCAGCGCAAGGACGGCGAGGACTCGATCGACCTGACGGTCGTGTCGGTCGATTGAGGCGCCCGCCTCAATCGACCCGGCGGATGCGCGCGCCGAGGCCCGACAGCTTCTCCTCGATGTTCTCGTAGCCCCGGTCCAGATGGTAGATGCGGTCGATGCTGGTCTCGCCTTCGGCGACCAGTCCGGCCAGGATCAGGCTCGCGGAAGCGCGCAGGTCGGTCGCCATCACCGGCGCGCCGCTGAGCCGCTCCACTCCCCGCACGACCGCCGTGGGGCCATCGACGCGGATGTCGGCACCCAGCCGCAGCAGCTCGTTGACGTGCATGAAGCGGTTTTCGAAGATCGTCTCGTTGATGATCCCGGTGCCCTCGGCAATGCAGTTCATGGCCATGAACTGGGCCTGCATGTCGGTCGGGAAGCCGGGGTGCGGGGCGGTGGTGATGTCCACCGCGCGCGGCCGGCGGCCGTGCATGTCGACGGTGATGCGGTCTTCGTCGCAGTGCACCTCCGCACCCGCCTCCACCAGCGCGGACAGGACCGCGTCCAGCGTGTCCGGACGGGCGTGGCGGGCGGTCACCCGGCCACCGGTCATCGCCGCGGCGACCAGGAAGGTGCCGGTCTCGATGCGGTCCGGCACCACCGGGTGCTCGCCACCGTGCAGGCGTTCCACGCCCTCGACCTCGATCCGGCTGGTGCCCTCGCCCTGGATGCGTGCCCCCAGCGCGCGCAGGCAGCGCGCCAGGTCGACGATCTCCGGTTCGCGGGCCGCGTTCTCCAGCACGGTCGTGCCCTCCGCCATGGTGGCCGCCATCAGCACGTTTTCGGTGGCACCGACGCTGACGATCGGGAAGGTGTGGCGGGCTCCACGCAGGCGCTCGGCACGGGCCTTGATGTACCCGCCCTCGACGGTGATCTGCGCCCCCAGCGCCTCCAGGCCGCGGATGTGCAGGTCTACCGGCCGCGAACCGATCGCGCAGCCACCGGGCAACGAGACCTCGGCCTGGCCGTGGCGGGCCAGCAGCGGGCCGAGCACCAGCACCGAGGCGCGCATGGTGCGCACCAGTTCGTACGGGGCGACATGTCCGCTGGCCGTGGTCGGGTCGACGGTGACCCCGTACTCGGCATCGATGCTGATCCCCGCGCCCAGCTCGGCCAGCAGACGGGTAGTAGTCACCACGTCATGCAGGTGCGGCACGTTGGACACATGCACCGGCGCGTCGGCCAGCAGGGTGGCGCACAGGATCGGCAGGACCGCGTTCTTGGCGCCGGAAATGCTGACCTCGCCCTGCAGCGGCACCCCGCCCTGGACGATGATCCGTGCCATTACGCGCCGGCCTCGGCCGGGGTCAGGGTCTGCAGCGCCAGGGCATGGATCTCGCCGCCCATGCGCTCGCCCAGGGTCGCGTACACCATGCGGTGCCGGGCCAGCGGCATCTTGCCGGCGAAGGCCTCGCACACCACGGTGGCTTCGAAGTGGACGCCGTCCTCGCCATGCACCTCGGCGCGCGCGCCGGGCAGGCCTTGCTCGATCAGGGTCTTGATGGTCTGGGGATTCAATTCACGGGTACCGGTACAGGGCCGCCCGGGCAGGACGGCCGGAAAAGGGAAGCCGCTATTGTGCGGCATCGCCCGCCCCCTCCGGCCGGTGTCCGCTGAACGGGCGGGCCGGCCATGCCGCCGCGGTCACCGCCGGTGCCGGTAGAATCGGCCCCCCGCTCCTGAGGACGCCCATCCGTGACCGATCCGGCCGCGACCCCGCCGCCCCGCGACGCCCATGCCACCGACTTCGCCGCCAGCGGCAAACGGGTGTTCCGCATCGAGTCCGCAGCCCTGGACGCGGTCTCCGCCCGGCTCGACGGGGAGTTCACCCGCGCCTGCCGGCTGATGCTGCAAGCGCGTGGCCGGGTGGTCTGCACGGGCATGGGCAAGTCCGGCCACGTCGCGCGCAAGATCGCCGCCACCCTGGCTTCCACCGGGACCCCGGCGTTCTACGTGCATCCGGGTGAGGCCGGCCACGGCGACCTGGGCATGATCACCGACGCCGACGTGGTCCTGGCGTTGTCGTATTCCGGCGAGAGCGACGAGGTGTTGACGTTGCTGCCGGTGCTCAAGCGCCAGGGCAACCCGCTGGTCTCGATGACCGGACGGCCGGAGTCGACCCTGGCGAAGGCCGCGGAGGTGCACCTGGACGTCAGCGTCCCCGAGGAGGCCTGCCCACTGCACCTGGCCCCCACCTCCAGCACCACCGCCTCGCTGGCGATGGGCGACGCCCTGGCGGTCGCGCTGCTGGAAGCGCGCGGCTTCACCGCCGACGACTTCGCCCGCTCCCATCCCGCCGGCGCCCTGGGCCGGCGCCTGCTGCTGCACATCGCCGACATCATGCACACCGGCGAGCGGGTACCGAAGGTCCGCGGCGAGGCAACCATCAGCGAGGCACTGGCGGAGATCAGCGCCAAGGTGCTGGGCATGACCGCGGTGGTCGATGGCGACGGCCGCCTGCTCGGCCTGTACACCGACGGCGACCTGCGCCGCAGCCTGGATGCCGGCGTGGACGTGCGTACCACCCCGATCGCCGAGGTGATGACCCGGGCCCCGCGCACCATCGGCCCGGATGCACTCGCGGTCGAGGCGGCCCAGCTGATGGAGACGCACAAGATCGGCGGTCTGCTGGTGGTCGACGACGACCGCCGTGTGGTCGGCGCGCTGAACATCCACGACCTGCTGCGGGCACGGGTGGTCTGATGGCCGGGGTCAACGACGCCGCCGCCCGCATCCGCCTGGCCTGCTTCGATGTCGACGGCACGCTGACCGACGGCCGCCTGGGCTTCGACACCGCCGGGCGCGAGAGCAAGGCCTTCCACGTCCACGACGGGCAGGGACTGGTGCTGCTGCGCCGGTTCGGCATCGAGGTCGCCTTCGTCACCGCGCGCAGCAGTACGGTGGTCGAGCAGCGCGCGGCCGAACTGCGCATCACCGAGGTCCACACCGCGGTACCGGACAAGCTGGCCCGGGTACAGGACATCGCCGCCCGGCTGGGACTTTCCATGGACCAGGTCGCCTTCATGGGCGATGACCTGCCGGACCTGCGGGTGATGGCCGGCGTGGGCCTTTCGGCGGCCCCCGCGGATGCGCATCCCTGGGTCGCCGGGCGCGTGCACTGGCAAAGCCGCGCCGGCGGCGGGGCCGGTGCGGCGCGCGAATTCTGCGACCTGCTGCTGGAGGCGCAAGGCCATGTCGACGGCCTGCTCGCCACGCTGCTCGACCCGGCCGGCGCGCGCGCGGAAGGCACCGCATGAACTGGCGCGTGGTCGCCGCCGTGGTGCTGCTGGCCGCCGCCGCGGGCAGCGGCTGGCTGCTGCTGTCCAGCGGCGAACCGGCGGAGCCGGAGCCGGGGACGGTCGCCGGCGACCGCCCCGACTACGTGCTGCATGATTTCGAGCTGGTCGCCCTGGACGAGCGCGGACAGGAGTCCTTCACCCTGCGCGCACCGGCCCTGGCGCGCGATCCGGGCACGCGCGAGATGGAGATCACCAGCCCGCTGTTCCTGGTCCCGCCCCGCAGCGAAGGCGGCGACGCCTGGGAAATCCGTGCCCGTACCGGCTGGATCAGCGACGGTGCCGGGGAATTGCGCCTTCGCGACGACGTGGAGGCGCAGAACGACGGAAGCGGCAGCTCCGCGACCACGCTGTCCACCCAGGCCCTCGATGTCTTCCCGGAGAACGACCGCATCGCCAGCGCCGAACCGGTGACGATCGTCCAGCCAGGTTCGACCATCCGTGGCGTCGGCATCGAGGGCGACCTCGCCGCCGGTCGCTACACACTCCAATCGGATGTCAGGATCCGCTATGACCGCAATTGATCCCCGCAAGACCACCGTGCTGCTGGCAGCGCTGCTGCTTGCGGCCGTGCCCGCGCTGGCCCGCCAGTCGGACCGCAACCAGCCGATGGACATCGAGGCCGGCCACGCCGACCACAGCGTCGATGGCACTGCACCGACCGTGCTGTCGGGTGGCGTCAACATCACCCAGGGCACCCTCCATGCCAGCGCGGACCGCGCCGAGGTCAGCGTCCGCGGCGGCGACCCCTCGCGGGTGGTGCTGATCGGCTCGCCGGCCACCCTGCGCCAGCAGATGGACGACGGCACGCCGATGGACGCGGTCGCCACCCGCATGGACTACGACATCACCCGCGAGGTGATGGTGCTCACCGGCAACGTGCGCATCGAGCAGCCACGCGGCACCCTCGCCGGCGAGCGCGTGGTCTACAACATGCTGACCGGCCAGGTGACCAGTGGCGGCCAGGATTCGGGCCGGGTGCGGATGCGGATCATGCCGCGCAATGCCCCCCGGGCCACCGACGAGGCCGGGACGGGCGCCAGCGATGGCGAACCGGCGCAGGAGCCGCGCTGATGCTCGTTGCCGAAGGGCTGCGCAAGGCCTACCGCTCGCGCGAAGTGGTCCGTGATTTCGGCCTGACCCTGGATGCAGGCGAAGTGGTGGGCCTGCTCGGCCCCAACGGTGCCGGCAAGACCACCTGCTTCTACATGATCGTCGGCCTGGTGCCGGCCGATGCCGGCCGCATCGTGCTGGACGGCCGCGACATCACCAGCGAACCGATGTACCGCCGCGCCCGGCTGGGCGTGGGCTACCTGCCGCAGGAGCCGTCGGTGTTCCGCAAGCTCAGCGTCGCCGACAACATCATGGCGGTGCTGGAACTGCGTACGGACCTGGACCGCGAGGGCCGGCGTCGCGAGCTGGAGGCGCTGATGGAAGAGCTGCAGGTGACCCACGTCGCCAAGCAGGCCGGCGCCAGCCTGTCGGGCGGCGAGCGCCGCCGGGTCGAGATCGCACGCGCCCTGGCCGGCAAGCCACGGCTGATGCTGCTGGACGAACCGTTCGCCGGCGTGGACCCGATCTCGGTCGGGGAGATCCAGCGGATCGTGACCCACCTCAAGAACCGCGGCATCGGCGTGCTGATCACCGACCACAACGTGCGCGAGACCTTGGGTATCTGCGACCGGGCGTATATCCTCGCCGAAGGCAGCGTGCTCGCGCAGGGGGCTCCGGACACGCTGCTGGCAAACCCGGACGTCCGTCGCGTCTACCTGGGGGACACCTTCCGCCTCTGACGCTCCGCCTTGATGGCGGGGCTTGTCCCCCCGGTGCCGCAGTACGGCCGTTTGTCACTACAGGCCGCGTAAGTTCCCGGAAGATGAAACCCCGTCTCCAGACCACCCTTGGCCAGCAACTGGTGATGACACCCCAGTTGCAGCAGGCCATCCGGCTGTTGCAGATGTCGGCCGCCGAGATCGAGGCGGAGCTGGTCGAGGCGGTGGAGACCAATCCGCTGCTGGACTGGGTGGAACCGGAGGCCTCCGCCGGCCAGCTCTCGCCGGAAGGCGCCGTGGCCGGCGCAACCGAGCCCTCCGGCGACGACGGCGCCACCGTCGAAGTGGCGGACTGGGACGGCAGTGGCGAGGCCTGGCAGCAACGCACCGGCCCGTCCGACCCCGACGACGAGCCCGCCTACGCCGAGCAGGTCGCCGACGACGACAGCCTGCATGACCACCTGCTGTGGCAGGTGCACCTGGGCCCCATGTCGCCGCGCGACCGCCAGCTTGCCGTGGCCATCATCGAGGCGGTCGACGACGATGGCTACCTGCGCGACCCGCTCGAGGGCGTGGTGGCCGGCCTCGAAGGCCCGGCACCGACGATGGAGGAACTGTACGCCGTGCTGGCGCAGGTCCAGCGGCTGGACCCGCCCGGCATCGCCGCGCGCGACCTGGCCGAGTGCCTGCGCCTGCAGCTCCAGCTCCTGGAACCATGCACGCCGGGCCGCGAAGCCGCCCTGCTGCTGGTCGACAACGCGCTGGAGCGCCTGCCGCGCACCCCCCCGGAGGTCCTTGCCGCCGAACTGGGCCGCGGCGTGGACGAGGTCACCACCGCCATCGCCCTGCTGCGCTCGCTGGACCCGCGTCCGGGCGCGGCGCTGGGCGCGGTCGCCAACGACACCTATGTCACTCCGGAGGTGGTGATCTGGCGCCAGGGCGGCGTATGGCGGGTGGGGCTGTCCGACAGCATGCGCCCGCGGGTCCACATCCATCGTGGCTACGAAGGCATGATCCGCCATGCCAGCGAGGCCGACGCCAGCTACCTCAAGGGGCACCTGCAGGAGGCGCGCTGGCTGCTGCGCAGCCTGGAGGCCCGCGGCGAGACCCTGCTCAAGGTTGCCCGCTGCCTGGTACGCGAGCAGGCCGGGTTCCTGGAATTCGGCGACGCCGCGCTGCGCCCGCTGACCCTGCGCGAGGTCGCCGCGGAGATCGGCATGCACGAATCCACCGTTTCGCGCGCCATCGCCCGCAAGTACGCACGCACTCCGCGCGGAACCATTCCGCTGCGCGCCTTCTTCGCCTCCGGCGTGGGCGCGGGCACCGGGGGTGAAACCTCCAGCACCGCCATCCAGTCGATGATCCGCAAGCTGGTCGACGCCGAGAACCCGGGCAAGCCGCTGTCGGACGCCCGGCTCGCCGCCGCGCTCAAGGAGGCCGGGGTTCCGGTCGCGCGCCGCACCATCGCCAAGTACCGCGAGGCGATGGGAATCGCGTCCTCGCAGGACCGGGTGCGAATGGCCTGACCGGGGTCATGGCAGCCCGGCGTGGCTGCGATATGCTGGCCTCCCGTAGCGACGTATGGAGGTACTGCCGATGCGTATCGAAGTCCATGGCCACGATATCGAGGTCACCGCCGCCCTCCGCGATTACGTCGAAACCCGCTTCAAGCGGGTGCACCGCTACCTGGAGCAATCCGACGACATCCGCGTCCAGCTCAAGCTGGACAAGCCCCGCCACTGCGCCGAAGCCACCGTCACCCGCCACGGCCGCACCCTGCACGTGGACGCGGCCGGCGACGACATGTATGCCGCGATCGACCTGCTGACCGACAAGCTCGAGCGCGCCCTGGTCCGGGCCAAGGAAAAGGAGCACGACCAGGCGCGCCGCAACGAGGGCCTGGCCCGAAGCGGCGGATTCGGCTGACGCCATGGCACTGCAGGGCCTGCTGGAGGCCGGGCGCGTGGCGATCATCGACGCGCCCGGCGACCATGCCGCGGTGATCCGGACTGCCGCACGGATGCTGGCCGAGGGTGCGGGCGGCGACGCCGGCGCCATCGGTGACGGGCTGGCCGAGCGCGAACGCCTGGCCAGCACCGCGATCGGCCACGGCGTGGCCATCCCGCACGCACGCGTGGACGGGCTGGAGCAGACCCGGGGTGCCTTCCTGCGCCTGTCGCCACCGGTGGACTTCGGTGCCGCCGACGGCGAACCCGTGGACCTGGTGCTGGCGATGGCGGTCCCGCGCCACGCCATGCAGGGCCACCTGGAACTGCTGGCCGAACTGGCCGAACGTTTTTCCGATGCCGGGTACCGGACGCGACTGCGCCAGGCACGCGACCGCGCCGAGCTCGCCCGCCACCTGCTCGATGGCGCCCACCGAGCCCGCGCATGACCATGCCGGGTACCCCGCCGCTGGCGCACATCAGTGCCGGCGAGCTGTTCGAGCAGCAAAGTGGGCGCCTGGGCCTGCGTTGGGTCGCCGGGCGGGACGGCGCGGGACGCACGCTGGAGGCGGTGGACTCACGCGACCGCCGCCCTTCCCTGGCCGGCTATCTCAATACCATCTATCCCAACAAGGTGCAGATCCTGGGCACCGAGGAACTGGCCTGGCTGGACGGGCTGGACTCGCGCCAGCGCTGGGAGACGATCCAGAAGCTGGTGCGCTTCGCGCCGCTGGCCCTGGTGATCAGCCGGGATCGTGAATGCCCGCCCGACCTGGCCGCGGCCGCCGACGAGTCCGGCACCGCGCTGTGGACCTCCAGCCTGCGCGGGCACGAGCTGCTCAACCACCTGCAGTACCACCTGGCGCGCGCGCTGGCCCCGCGCATCACCCTGCACGGGGTGTTCATGGAGATCTACTCCATCGGCGTGCTGATCACCGGCGACGCCGGGTCGGGCAAGAGCGAGCTGGCACTGGAGCTGATCAGCCGCGGCCACCGGCTGGTGGCCGACGATGCCCCCGAGTTCACCCAGATCGCCCCCGACGTGCTCGACGGCAACTGTCCCGAGTTGCTGCGCGACCTGCTCGAGGTCCGCGGCCTGGGCGTGCTGGACATCCGCCAGATGTTCGGCGACACCGCGGTCAAGCCGCACAAGTACCTGCGCCTGATCATCCACCTGCAACGCGTCAGCGGTACAGGTACCGTCGCAGGCGAGGAAGGCCTGCAGCGGCTGACCGGGGACAACCGGGTGCGCCGGGTACTGGACCTGGACGTACCCATGACCACCCTGCCGGTCATGCCCGGCCGCAACCTGGCGGTGCTGGCCGAGGCGGCCACCCGGCTGCACAGCCTGCGCTCCAAGGGCATGGACCCGGCCACCGCGTTCATCGCGCGGCACAGCAACTTCCTGGAACGAGGCGATGGCTGACAACTCCCCCCTGCCGACCCCGGCGCCCTCCCCCACCCCCGGACTCGTGGTGGTGAGCGGAATGTCCGGCTCGGGCAAGTCGGTGGCCCTGAAGACCTTCGAGGACCTGGGCTACTACTGCGTCGACAACCTGCCGGCCGGGTTGCTGCCGGACTTCGTGCGCTCGGTGTCGCACGAGGGCACCGGCCCGACGCTGCTGGCGGTGGGCATCGACGTGCGCAACACCCACGGCGACCTGACCGGCATCCCCACCTGGCTGTCGGAGGTCGGCAAGCTGGGGCTGGACCCGCAACTGCTGTTCCTGGACAGCGACGACGACGTGCTGCTGCGCCGCTACGCCGACACCCGCCGCCGGCACCCGCTCAGCCATTACGGATTGTCGCTGTCGGACGCCATCGACCTGGAGCGCCAGGTACTGCGCCCGCTGCGGCAGATGGCCGACGAGGTCATCGACACCAGCGCGATGAACGTGCACCAGATGCGCCGCCGGATCATCACCCGCTTCGGGCTGGGCGACGACTCCACGGTCTCGCTGCTGTTCGAGTCCTTCGCCTACCGCAACGGCGTGCCGCCCGATGCCGACTTCGTCTTCGACGCCCGCTGCCTGCCCAACCCGCACTGGGACCCGGTGCTGCGCCCGCTGTCGGGGCGCGACCGCGCCGTCGCCGAGCACCTGGACCACCAGCCGGAGGTACAGGAGTTCGCCGACCAGGTCGGGCACTTCCTCGACACCTGGCTGCCCCGGCTGCGCGCCGGCAATACCCGCAGCTACGTCACCGTGGCCTTCGGCTGCACCGGCGGCCGCCACCGCTCGGTCTACCTGGCCGAAGCGATGGCCGGGCGCGCCCGCAACCAGGGCTGGGATGAAGTCGCGGTGCACCACCGGGAGCTGGATTGATGGTCGGCGTACTGCTGGTGACACACGAGGGCGTCGGCCCCGCCCTGCTGGCGAGTGCCGGGCGACTGTTGTCCGGCCTGCCGTTGCCGGCGATGGCGCTGGAAGTGCCGTTCGACGCGACCCCGGCGCAGGTCCTGCCCGAGGCGAGCGCGGCGATGCGGCAGGTCGACCGCGGCGAGGGCGTGCTGGTGCTGACCGACCTGTACGGCGCCAGCCCGTCCAACCTCGCCGCCGAGCTCTCGCGCCTGGGCACCCCGGTGCGCCGGGTCTCCGGCGCGAGCCTGGCAATGCTGCTGCGGGTGATGAACTATCCCGAGCTGGGGCTGGACGAGTTGCCCGCCGTGGCCGCCGCCGGGGCCCGCAACGGGGTGGTCATCGATGACGCCTGACCGGGAACCGGCATGATCGAGCGCGAACTCACCGTCAGCAACCAGCTCGGCCTGCATGCCCGCGCCACCGCCCGGCTGGTGCAGCTGCTGTCGGGCTACGCCTGCAGCGCCACGCTGGTGGCCAAGGGCCGCGAGGTCAACGCCAAGAGCATCATGGGGGTGATGCTGCTGGCCGCCGGGCGCGGCACCCGGGTGCTGCTGCGGGTGGACGGCGAGGACGAGCAGGCCTGCGCGGACGCCGTCGCCGGCCTGTTCGAACGCGGCTTCGACGAGAACCATTGAGGCCGACGCCCATGCGCCGCCAGTTCCAGGGCCAGGGAGCGTCGCGCGGCAGCGCCGTCGGGCGCGCCTGGGTGCGGCTGCCGCACGTGCTGGAGGTCGCCGAGGAACACATCAGCGCCGACCAGGTCGACGCCGAGCTCGCCCGCCTGCACCTGGCGATCGACCAGGTACGTACCGAAATGCAGGCGCTGCGCGAACGCCTGCAGGACGCCCTGGCGCCCGAGCTGGGCCAGTTCCTGGACCTGCATGCGCTGCTGCTGGACGACCCTGAACTGCTGGAGGGCCTCGACCGCGCGATCAGCGGGGACCTGCTGAGCGCGGACTACGCGCTGCACCTGCAGCGCGAACGCATCACCGCCGGGTTCCGGGCGATGGACGATGCCTACTTCCGCAGCCGGGTGGAGGACATCGACCAGGTCATCGGCCGCATCCACGCCAGCCTGCACGCGCGCCACGACGCGCGGGCCGGGATGGCCGGCGAAGTACTGGTCTGCGAGTCGGTGGCGCCTGCCGAGCTGGCCCAGCTGCAGCAGCACGGCGTGGTCGCGGTGGCCACCAGCACCGGCAGCCCGCTGTCGCACAGCGCCATCCTCGCCCGCAGCCTGCACCTGCCGATGGTGGTGGGCGTGCCCGGGCTGCTGCAGCGGGTCGGCGACGGCGAGGTGCTGACCGTGGACGGTGCCACCGGCGAGGTGGTGGTCGAACCCGCGCCCGCCGACCTGCGCCGCCACCGTGAGCGCCGCCGCGCCACCGCGCGCGAGCTGCGCGCCCTCAACCGCCTGCGCCGCGAGCCCACCCGCACCCGCGATGGCACCGCCATCGGGCTGCAGGCCAACGCCGAGTCGCCGGCCGACATCGCCCAGGCCCATGCCCTGGGCGCGAGCGGCATCGGCCTGTATCGCACCGAGTTCCTGTACCTGCAGCGCAGCTGCCTGCCATCCGAGGAAGAGCAGTTCCAGGCCTATCGCGACGCGCTGCTGGCAATGGACGGCCGTCCGGTCACCATCCGCATCCTCGACCTGGGCGCCGACAAGGCCGACCGTACCGGCTTGGCGCTGCGCGACGAACCCAATCCGGCGCTGGGCCTGCGCGGCATCCGGCTGGCGATGGCCCGCCCGGAAGTGCTGGAGGTGCAGTTGCGGGCAATGCTGCGCGCCTCCGCCTACGGCCGGCTGCGGATCCTGGTGCCTATGGTCAGCGAGCCGGGCCAGATACACCACGTGCGCGCGGCGCTGGAACGGCTGGCACCCCGGTTGCGGAGCGAAGGGCACGGGGTCGCCGAAGAGGTGCAGCTGGGCGCGATGATCGAGGTCCCCGCCGCGGCGCTGGCACTGCACACATTCATCGCGGACGTGGACTTCCTTTCCATCGGCACCAATGATCTGGTGCAGTACCTGCTGGCGGCCGACCGCGACAACGAAGCCCTGGGCGAGCTGAACGACCCGCTGCACCCGGCCGTGTTGCGGGTGTTGCGCGACGTGATCCGGACCGGCGGTTCACGCGGCCGACCGGTCACCGTCTGCGGCGAGATGGCCGGCGATGCCCGCCTGTCACCGCTGTTGCTGGCCCTGGGGCTGGAGCAGTTCAGCGTGCACCCGGCGACCCTGCTCGACGTGCGCCAGGCCTTGCGCGGCTGCGAACTCCAGCGCCTGCGCACGCGATTGCCGGCGTTGATGCGCGCGCGCGACCGGGCCGCGATCGAACGCTGGCTCGGGCGCCAGCAGCCGGCCCCCGGCGCCGGCTGACGCGGCTCAGCCGCCCGTGCAGGGACCGGGGCCGGCCCGCAGCGCGGCCAGGGTCATCCCGGTCTCGCGGTCGAGCAGCACGAACAGCGTGCCGTCCGAAGTCCACTCGCCGGTCTCCTCGCTGCCGGCGGCATCGTTGCTGCGGGCGAACACCTGGCGCTCTTCGGTTACCTGGATCTCGATCTTCGAGCTCAGCGACGCCGGCACGTCCCAGCTTGCCAGCGCACGGTAGACGCCGTTGTTGCAGCGCGCCTCGACCACCGGCGTGACGTTGAACTCCACGCCCGGCTCGGCGTAGGGCAACTGGTCGGGCACCTCGCCCGGGCGGCCGCAGGCGGCCAGCAACACGAGCACGGCAGCGGCGGGAAGGACACGGAGGCAGGTATGCATCGTCGGCATCGGTTGGGCTGCATCGGATGCGATACCAATACCACGAGCCGCGCACTCCGCGGTGGGCAAGCCACGCGGCAACGGCGATAATCCCCGCCCATGAGCGCCTGATCGCCGCCGCGGCTGCGGCTTACGACCCGGAGTAACGAATGGCCGAAGCCGACCGCCACGACAAGACGTCGCACCAGCTGCGGCTGCTTTCCGATGCGCTCGAGACCGGGCGCCTGGGTCCGGTCAAGCGCCTGGTCAACACGCTCTCCCCGGCCGAGATCGGCAACCTGCTGGAGTCGTTGCCGCTGGGCAAGCGCATCATCGTCTGGGGCCTTGTGGACCCCGACGACGACGGCGAGGTGCTGGTCCACGTCGGCGACGAAGTCCGCGAGAGCCTCATCGCGGAGATGGACCCGGACGAGATCGTCGCGGCGGTCGAAGACCTGGACATCGACGACCTCGCCGACCTGGTCGAGGACCTGCCGTCCACGGTCATCGACGAGGTCCTCAAGTCGATGGACCGGGAGAACCGCGAGCGCCTGGAACAGGTGCTGTCCTACCCCGAGGACACCGCCGGGCGCCTGATGAACCCCGACGTGGTGACGGTGCGCGCCGACACCACCGTGGACGTGGTGCTGCGCTACCTGCGCCTGCGCGGCGAGCTGCCCGAGCACACCGACTACCTGTACGTGGTCAACCGCCGCCACCAGTACCTGGGGCGGATCGGCCTGGCGCAGCTGCTGACCCACGACGCCGGCACGCCGATCAACCAGCTGCTGGACGACGAGCAGGCGGCGATCGGGGTCGAGGAATCCGACAGCGAGGTCGCCCGGCAGTTCTCCGACCGCGACTGGCTCAGCGCGCCGGTGGTCGACGACAACCACATCCTGCTCGGCCGCATCACCATCGACGACGTGGTCGACATCATCCGCGAGCAGGCCGAGCACCAGGCGCTCAGCGCGGCCGGCCTGGATGAAGAGGAGGACCTGTTCAGCCCGGCCAAGCGCGCGTTCAAGCGCCGGCTGGTCTGGCTCGGCGTCAACTTGGGGACCGCTTTCATCGCTGCCGGGGTGATCGGTCGGTTCGAGGACTCGATCGAGGAGATCGTCGCGCTGGCGATCCTGATGCCGATCGTCGCCGGCATGGGCGGCAACGCCGGGACGCAGGTGCTTGCGCTCATGATCCGCGGCCTGGCGCTGGGCCAGATCGGCTCGTCGAATT
The DNA here is from genome assembly GCA_023388955.1 of Pseudomonadota bacterium. Lineage (GTDB taxonomy): Bacteria > Pseudomonadota > Gammaproteobacteria > Xanthomonadales > Xanthomonadaceae > Novilysobacter. The sequence goes on along the minus strand of JAEWFH010000173.1, from coordinate 20,897 downwards.
TCCGGGTACTGCTGCGCAAGGAGATCGGCGTCGCGATGATCAACGGCGTACTGCTGGGTTCGGGACTTGGCCTCATCGTGCTGGCCTGGTTCCACAGCCCGATGCTGTCGCTGGTGATCGGCACCGCCTTGACCATCAACTTGCTGACCGCCGCGACGGCCGGGGTGCTGGTGCCGCTGACCCTCAAGCGGCGCGGCTTCGACCCCGCGCTGGCCGGGGGGGTGCTGCTGACGACCATCACCGACGTGATGGGCTTCCTCAGCTTCCTGGGCCTGGCCACGCTGATCCTGCTGCGCTGACGCCGCGTCCCGGGCCTTTCCTACGGCGTGGCAGGCGGCCCGCCGATGGCGGAGGCGGGGCCACGCGGATGTACTGGGGTCCCCCCTGGTCCCGGTCGATCCCCATGTTGCGAGCCTGCCTGCTGTTGCTGCTGCTCTGGTCCGTCGTCTGCCCGGCGCTGGCCGCGCCACCGCGCGCACCGGCGCTGATGCTGGCCAGCCCCTACGCGGACGGCGTGGAGGTGCGCCAGTACTTCGTGAGCGAGAAGCTCGACGGCGTCCGTGGCCACTGGGACGGCGAGACCCTGTGGACCCGCGGCGGATACCCGGTGACGCCGCCGGCGTGGTTCACCGCCGGGTGGCCCCCGGTGCCGATCGATGGCGAACTGTGGATCGGCCGTGGCCGCTTCGAAGAGATCAGCGGGTTGGTGCGCACCGCGGACGCGGAGCCGGAGCGATGGCGTGCCGTGCGCTTCATGGCCTTCGACCTGCCGGGCCATCCCGGCGGGTTCCAGGCACGCCTGCGCGCCCTGCGCACGCTGGTGGACGGCAGCGGCAGCCACTGGCTCCGGGTCGTCGAGCAGGTCCGCATCGCCGATGCCGGCGCGCTGGAGCGGCGGCTGCAGTCGGTGGTCGCGGCGGGCGGGGAAGGCCTGATGCTGCACCACCGCGACTCGCCGTACCGGCCCGGACGCAGCGAGGGACTGCTCAAGTACAAGCCCCATGACGACGCCGAGGCGCGCGTGGTCGGCCACACCGCCGGCAAGGGAAAGTACGAGGGAATGGTCGGTGCGCTGGTCGTGGAGCGGGAGGACGGGCTGCGCTTCCGCCTGGGCAGCGGCCTCAGCGATGTCCAGCGGGCACGCCCGCCGCCGGTGGGCACCTGGGTGACGTACCGCTACAACGGCCTTACCGCCAGGGGCGTACCGCGCTTCGCGCGCTTCCTGCGGGTGCGCCAGGAGATGCCCCCACCCGACCCACCCCCGCCAGGCGGGAGTCAGGCGACGCCGTGAGCGCCTTGCGGCCGGCCCAGCAGGTCCTCCAGCACCGCCATGCGCACCGCGACGCCATTGGCGACCTGGCGCAGGACCAGCGAGCGCGGCCCGTCGGCGACCTCGTCGGTAACCTCGACGCCACGGTTGATCGGCCCCGGGTGCATGACCACCGCCCCCGGTGCGGCCAGCGCGAGCCGCCGGGCATCCAGGCCGTAGTCGCGGTGGTACTCCTCCAGGGACGCGACCAGCCCGTCGGCCATCCGTTCGCGCTGCAGGCGCAGCAACATGACCACGTCCACCCCGTCCAGTGCCTGGTCCAGCTCCGGCACCACGGTGCAGCCCTCCAGCACGTCCGCGTCCGGCAACAGTCCGGCCGGCGCGCTCACGCGCAGGTCGCGCACGCCCAGGGTCCGCAGCCCCTGCAGGTCGGAGCGTGCCACCCGCGAATGGCGCACATCCCCCACCACCACTACCTTCAGCCCGGAGAGGTCCGGCCCCTTGGCCTGGCGCAGGGTGAGCATGTCCAGCAGTCCCTGCGTGGGATGGGCACTGCGTCCGTCGCCGGCGTTGATGAGCACGGTGCCGCTCCCGGCGCATCCGGCCAGCCGGCGCACCGCGCCGTCTTCGCGATGGCGCACCACGAAGCCGCGCACGCCCATCGCTTCCAGGGTACGCAGGGTGTCGGCGTCGGTCTCGCCCTTGCTCGCCGACGAGGTGGAAACGTCGAAGCCGAGCACGTGCGCCCCGAGCCGCTGCGCCGCCAGCTGGAAGCTGAGCCGGGTGCGCGTGGAGGGCTCGAAGAACAGCGTGCACACCGCCACGCCGTCCAGTGCCGCCGGCGCTGCGCCGCCGCGCGCGAAATGATCGGCCCGGTCCAGCAGCAACTCCATCCGGCCGCGCGACATCGTCGCCAGGTCGAGCAGGTGGCCGTCATTGCCTGCGTCAGGCTGGTCCATCGGTGTCCCCTTTTCCGTCACCCTCGCCGGTCGCCGGCGGCAACCGGTCGATCTCGATCGCGTCCGCCGGCGCAGTCAGCCAACGCCCGACGATCACTGCCGCGGCCATCGCGTCCAGGGCGGTCGCATCGCGCCGGCGCTTGCGTCCGGACGCCCGCTCGGTGGCGAATTGCCGGGCCGCTTCGCGCGAGCTGGAGCGCTCGTCCACCAGCACCACCGGTACGCCATACCGGGTCCGCAACTGGCGGGCGAATGCGTGGGCCCGCACCCGGGCCGGCTGGTCGCCCTCGTCAAGGGTCAGCGGGTCGCCCACGACCAGCCCGCCGGGCTGCCACTCGCGGCGGATGCGGTCCAGCGCGGCCCAGTCGGGTATCCCCTCGCGCACCTCGACCACGTCCAGCGCCCGCCCGCCATCGCCGAACGGGCTGCCCACCGCCACGCCGATGCGGCGCGAGCCGACGTCGAATCCCAACACCGTCGCCGTGGGCGGGATTGCTCCCGGCACGGGCTCCCCGGACAGGCCTCCGGCGCCTTCCTGCCCGCTCATGCGTGCCCGGCGTAGTCCGCCAGGTGCGCGAAATCCACGCCGATGCGCCCGGCCGCAGCCTCCCAGCGGGTGTCCAGCGGCAGCTTGAACAGCAGTTCGTGGTCCGAGGGCGCGGTCAGCCAGTCGTTGTCCGCCAGCTCCTGTTCCAGCTGGCCGGACTCCCAGCCCGCGCAGCCGAGCGCGACCACGGCGTTGTCGGGGCCCTCGCCGCGCGCCATGTCCTCCAGGATCTCGCGCGAGGTGGTCAGGTACAGCCCCTCGGCGACTTCCAGGGACGAATCCCAGCGCATGCCACCGTCATGGATCACGAAGCCGCGCTCCGGGTGCACCGGCCCGCCGGCCAGCACCGGCCGGGCCCGCAGCTCGTCACTGCCCCCGTCCACGCCCATCTGCCCCAGCACCTCGCCGATGGTGTACTCCGACGGGCGGTTGACGACGATCCCCATGGCGCCGTCGTCGTCGTGCTGGCAGATCAGTGCAACACTGCGGGAAAAGCCGCTCCCGGCCAGCGACGGCAGGGCGATCAGCAGCTGGTTGGCGAAGTTCGAGACCGGGGTCAGCATGGCCGTATTCTAGCCCGCCGCCACATCAACACCGCGCATCCGGCGGCGCCCCCACGGTTTGACCGGCACCCTCCGCGCCCGCCATGATGCGGGGTCGCCGGCGCACGCCCGCGCGCAGGCGGTATACACGGAACGGACAGGGGGCGGGAATGCAAAAAGCGCAGGGCGCCTTGGACAGCTGGAGACGATGGCAGCTGCCGGCGCTGGTGCTCGCGGTGCTGGTGGTCGTCGTGCTGCCGCTCGCTTTCCTCTACACGGTGGTCAGGAGCGAGACCGAGTCGGCGTCCCACCTGGAACATTCGCGCCAGGTCGAGCTGGCCGTCCATGAACTCAGCTACGGCATCCGCGACATCGAGTCGGCGACCCTGGCGCTGGCGGCCGGCATCGACACCACGCAGGTGCGAGACCGCCTGGTCGAGAGCACCGCACTGCTCGACGAGCAGTTCCAGGTCCTGGCCAGCCTGACCGCCGACAAGCCGATACAGCAGCGACGCATCGGTGAACTGCGCGCGGTCATCGACCAGCGCCGCGCCCTGACTGCCCGGATCGCCAGCAGCCAGCAGCCCGAAGAACTGTTGGCGATCGCCGAGGAAGCCGTCACCCGCTTCCCGATTCGGGACATCGCCGCCGGCCTGCTGGAGGAAGAGCGCCGCGAGGTGCTCGAGCGCAGCGACAACGCCGAGCGGATGCGCGCCCGCGGCGGCCAGCTCACCCTGGCCACGATGCTGCTGCAGACCACCCTGCTCGCGCTGCTGGCCTGGCTGCTGCAACGCCAGCTCCGCGACCGGCTGCAGGCGCAACGCGAGCTCCAGCAGGCAAGCCTGCGCGCCAGCGCGGTGATGCAGACCGTGCGCGAGCCCATCGTCCTGCTCAACGAGGACCAGGCGATCGTCATGCACAACGCCGCCTTTGCCGAACTCTATACCGGCAATCCACAGGCGGAACTCGACGGCGGCCCGCTCAAGGAGGTCGGCGACGGTGCCTGGTCGGATCCGGTCATCCTGCAGCGGCTCAATGACGTGCTGTTCCGCGACCGCGAGCTGTGGGACCACGAACAGCGCCAGCGCACCAGCGACGACAGCGAGCGGATGATGCTGATCAACGCCCGGCGCATGCCGCTCCCCGACCGCGACGAGCGCGTGGTGCTGGTCACGGTCAGCGACGTCACCGCACAGAAGGCGATCGAACACCAGGTGCGCCACCTCAACCGGCAGCTGGAGGGCAAAGTCGACCAGGTTTCGGAGGTCAACCGCGAGCTGGAGGCGTTCAGCTACTCGGTTTCCCACGACCTGCGCGCCCCGCTGCGCCACATCGCCGGCTTCGCCGACAAGCTCGAACGCCGCCTCGGGGAGGACGCCGACGAGAAGAGCCGGCACTACCTGGAGGTGATCGGCTCGTCGGCACGCCGCATGGCCGAGCTGATCGACGACCTGCTGGTCTATTCCCGTCTGGGCCGCAGCGCCATGCGGCTGCAGCCGGTGGACATGCAGAGCCTGGTCGCCGAGACCCGGGCGATGTACGACTCGATGCTCGCCAACGACGCCCCGGAGCGCCGCGTGCAATGGGTCGTCTCGCCGCTGCCGATCCTGGTCGGTGACGAGAACATGCTGCGCCAGGTCTGGCTGAACCTGCTGGGCAACGCGGTGAAGTACAGTGACGCCCGCGACCCGGCGGTGATCGAGGTCACGCACCGCCGCCAGGACGACGGCAGCCACCTGTTCACCGTCAAGGACAACGGCGCAGGCTTCGACATGCAGTACGCGGACAAGCTGTTCGGCGTGTTCCAGCGCATGCACAAGGCGTCGGAGTACCAGGGCACGGGCATCGGCCTGGCCAGTGTCCGGCGCGTGATTACGCGCCATGGCGGCCAGATCTGGGCGGATGCCGAACTGGATGTCGGCGCCACCTTCCATTTCACCCTTCCGGCGACGCTGGACGGTCCCCCTTCGGAGTCCCTTGCATGAGCAACATCCGCACCATCCTGCTGGCAGAAGACAGCCCCGCCGACGCCGAGATGGCACTGGACGCCCTGGGCGAGGCCAACCTGGTCAACCCCGTGGTGCACGTGGAGGACGGCGTCGAGGTGATGGACTACCTGTTGCGCCGGGGCCGCTTCGCCGACCGCCGGGAGGGCAACCCCGCGGTGCTGCTGCTGGACATCAAGATGCCGCGCATGGACGGGCTCGAGGTGCTGCAGCAGATGCGCGACGACGAAGCCCTGCGCCGCATCCCGGTGGTCATGCTGACCTCGTCCAGCGAGGAGAGCGACCTGGCCCGCAGCTGGGACCTGGGCGTGAACGCCTACGTGGTCAAGCCAGTGGACGCCGACCAGTTCTTCACTGCGGTCAAGACCCTGGGCCAGTTCTGGGCGGTCTTCAACGAGGCGCCCTCGGAGTAGCCGCACCGCCATGAACATCGTGCTGGTGGAGGACAGCGTCGAGGACGCCGAGTTGCTGGCACTGGCGCTGGAGGAGGCGGGCCTGGCCGTCGGCTGGACCCGCGTCGACAGCCGTAGGGGGCTGGAACAGGCCCTGCGCGACGGCGCCCCCGACCTGGTGCTCTCCGACCTGGCGCTGCCCGCCTTCGACGGGATGGAGGCACTGGCACTGGTGCACGAGTGCCACCCGGGGTGCCCGTTCGTGTTCCTGACCGGCAGTGACGATCCCGGCAGCGAGACCGCCGCGCGCCACGCCGGCGCCACCGGCTTCTATTCCAAGTTCCAGCTGGAGCGGCTGGCCGCGGCGGTGGCCGCCGGGATCAGCGCAGCTCCGCCACCTCCACCCCGTCCAGGCCCGCCGACAGCGTGTTTGCATCCCCGCCCTGCGCGAGCTTGATGCGCAGGCGCACTTCGTTCTGCGAGTCGGCGAAGCGCAAGGCGTCGTCGTAGCTGATCTGGCCGGCCTGGTAGAGTTCGAACAGTGCCTGGTCGAAGGTCTGCATCCCCAGCTGGGTGGATTCCTTCATCACTTCCTTGAGCTTGTGGATCTCGCCGTCGCGGATGTAGTCCTGCACCAGCGGCGTTCCCAGCAGGATCTCCATCGCCACCCGGCGCGCCTTGCCATCCGGCGTCGGGATCAGCTGCTGGGCGACCACGCCCTTGAGGTTCAGCGACAGGTCCATCAGCAGCTGGTCGCGGCGGTCCTCGGGGAAGAAGTTGATGATCCGGTCCATCGCCTGGTTGGCATTGTTGGCGTGCAGCGTGCACAGCACCAGGTGCCCGGTCTCGGCAAAGGCGATGGCGTGGTCCATGCCCTCGCGGGTACGCACCTCGCCGATCATGATCACGTCCGGCGCCTGGCGCAGCGTGTTCTTGAGCGCGTTCTCCCAGCTGTCGGTGTCGATGCCGACCTCGCGCTGGGTGATGATGCAGCCCTGGTGGCGGTGCACGAACTCGATCGGGTCCTCGATGGTGATGATGTGCCCGGTAGAGTTGGCGTTGCGGTAGCCGATCATCGCCGCCAGCGAGGTCGATTTACCCGTGCCGGTGGCGCCGACGAAGATGATGATGCCGCGCTTGGTCATCGACAGCGTCTTCAGCACCGGCGGCAGGTTGAGCTCCTCGAAGGTCGGGATCTTGGTCTCGATCCGGCGCAGCACCATGCCGACCTGGTTGCGCTGGAAGAAGCAGCTCACGCGAAACCGCCCCACCCCGGCCAGGCCGATGGCGAAGTTGGCCTCGTGGGTCTTCTCGAACTCCTCGCGCTGGGTGGGGTTCATCACGTTCAGCACCAGGTCCCGGCTCTGCTGGGGCGTCAGCGGGTTCTGGGTGATCGGGGAGATCTTGCCGTTGACCTTCATCGACGGCGGCATGCCGGCGGTGATGAACAGGTCGGACGCCTTCTGGTGCGCCATCAGCTTCAGGAAGGAAGTGAAGTCGATGGGACCGCTGGCGGCGCTGGCGCCGGTGCTGCCGGGTGCGTTGGTGCTCATGTCGGTGTCCTCGTCCGGGCGCTCAGTCGAACAGGCGCTTGTCCCTGGCGTACTCGCGGGCCTGCGGGCGCAGGATCATGCCGCGCTTGACCAGATCCTGCAGGTGCTGGTCCAGGGTCATCATGCCGGCGTTCTGGCCGGTCTGGATGGCCGAGTACATCTGCGCCACCTTGTCCTCGCGGATCAGGTTACGGATCGCCGGTGTGCCGACCATGATCTCCCAGGCCGCGGTACGCCCGCCGCCGACCTTCTTCAGCAGCGCCTGGCTGATCACCGCGCGCAGCGACTCCGACAGCATCGAGCGGACCATCGGCTTCTCGCCGGCCGGGAACACGTCGATGATGCGGTCCACGGTCTTGGCCGCCGAGGAGGTGTGCAGGGTGCCGAACACCAGGTGGCCGGTCTCCGCGGCGGTCAGCGCCAGGCGGATGGTCTCCAGGTCGCGCAGCTCGCCGACCAGCACGTAGTCCGGGTCCTCGCGCAGCGCCGAGCGCAGGGCCTCGTTGAAGCCGTGGGTGTCGCGGTGTACCTCGCGCTGGTTGATCAGGCACTTCTGCGAGGTGTGCACGAACTCGATCGGGTCCTCGATGGTGAGGATGTGCGCGTATTCCTGCTTGTTGATGTGGTCGATCATCGCCGCCAGCGTGGTCGACTTTCCCGAACCGGTCGGACCGGTGACCAGGATCAGGCCCTGCGGCTGGTCGATCAGCTCGCGGAAGATCCGCGGGGTGCCCAGGTCCTCAAGCGTCAGCACCTCCGAGGGAATGGTGCGGAACACCGCGCCGGCGCCGCGGTTCTGGTTGAAGGCGTTGACGCGGAAGCGCGCCAGGCCGGCGATCTCGAACGAGAAGTCGACCTCGAGGAACTCCTCGTAGTCGCGGCGCTGCTTGTCCGACATGATGTCGTAGACCAGCGCATGCACCGCCTTGTGGTCCAGCGCCGGGATGTTGATCCGGCGCACGTCGCCATCGACCCGGATCATCGGCGGCATGCCGGCCGAGAGGTGGAGGTCGGAGGCCTTGTTCTTGACCGAGAACGCCAGCAGTTCGGCGATGTCCATGCGTGCTCCCCGCGCGCGTTTTTTGCAGGCCGCGCCCGGCGCGCCCTGGTGCACTGTAATGACGCGGCCATGGGCCGCCGCGCCCCCTTGCGGCCGAGTATAGCCCTGCTTCCGGCGCGCGATTACGCCCGCCATCACAGCCCGGTCTTCGCAGCCGCGGCAAGGCGGGCGCCGGCCGGTCGCCCTACACTGTCGGGCTCACGTGGAAAGGCCAGGGACATGAACGAGCAGACCGACACCCCGGTCGTCGCCTTCGTCGGCGGCGGCAACATGGCGCGCAGCCTGATCGGCGGGCTGGTGGCCCGCGGTACCGACCCGGGGCGGATCCGCGTTGCCGACCGCAACGCCGGCAACCGCGAACAGCTCGCCGCCGACTTCGGCGTCGAATGCTTCCCGACCCCCGCCGAGGCCGTCGACGGTGCGGACTACTGGGTGCTGGCGGTCAAGCCGCAGGGGATGCGCGCGGTGTGCAACGACCTGGCCGGGCTGGCACGGCAGCTCCGGCCGGTGGCGGTCTCGGTCGCCGCGGGCATCACCAGCCGGCAGGTCTCCGACTGGCTCGGCGGCGCCATGCCGGTGGTGCGTGCGATGCCCAACACCCCCTCCCTGCTGGGCGCCGGGATGACCGGCCTGTACGCCAACACGCACGTGGAGGACTACCAGCGCGACCGCGCCGGCGAGCTGCTGGAAGCCGTCGGCGAGGTCGAATGGATCGACGACGAGGCCCTGATGGATTCGGTGACCGGCGTGTCCGGCAGCGGCCCGGCCTACATCTTCCTGCTGGCCGAGGCGCTCGCCGACGCCGGCGCCAGGCAGGGGCTCCCCCGCGGGGTGGCGGCGAAGCTGGCCAACCAGACCATCCTGGGCGCGGCGCGGATGCTGGCCGAGTCCGGCGAGGACGCGGCGACGCTGCGGCGCAAGGTCACCTCGAAGGGCGGAACCACCCAGGCCGGCATCGAGGCCTTCGAGGACGGCGGCCTGCGGGCCCTGGTCGACCGCGCGGTGGATGCCGCGACCCGCCGTGGCGCGGAACTTTCGGCAGCCAACGATGAGTAAGGGCCACATGCGCGTTGTGGTCCCGGCGCTCGCGGTATTGCTGGCCGCGTGCAGCGGCCAGGGCCCGGCGGAAGGTACGGCGTTGCAGCCGCACCAGGCGGAACTGCAGGTCCGCGACATCACCATCCGGGCCAACCTGGTGCCGACCCGCAACCTGGCGCCGGAGATGGCGTCGGGCTATGGCATCGAGCGCGGCGACAACGTGGTGATGCTGATGGTCGGGGTCCGTACCGGCGGCGACGGCCAGCACGTGAGCGTGCCGGCCCGGGTCACCGCGTCCGCCGTCGACCTTCGCGGCAACCGCGCGCAGCTGCCGTTGCGCGAACTGGAGGCCGGCGGGTTCACCGACCACGTCGGCACCTTCCGCGTGGAACCGCCGGAAACGCTCACCTTCGAGGTCGAGGTACGCCGCGACGGCGAACCCCCGGCCACGCTGCGGTTCAACCACGACTTCTGACACCGCCCCGCGGCGCAGCCTGGCCCGCCGCGGGGCGCCCGTGCCGGGCGCAGATGCGGTTTGGCCCTACCGTCTCCCCCGCGGCGTCGAGCTCGCCACGCGTGGCCTCCAGTTCCGCGCGCCACGGCCCGTCGGCGGGGTGCGACTCCAGCGCGGCCGCGATGACCTCCCGCGCCTGCGCGCGGCAACCCAGCTCGCCCAGGGCACTGGCGTAGTTGTTGCCCAGTACGGCGTCTTCCGGGGCCAGCGCGAGGCCGTCCCGGTAATGCACCGCCGCCTGCTCCAGGGTGCCGGCCGCGTATGCCTGGTTGCCCATGGCCAGGTGGGCACGTGGCTCGCCGGGCCAGCGCCGCAGCGCGGCGGCGTAGGCGGGTGCGGCGGCCTCGGCGCCGGCGACCTGCTCGAAATCGGCGACCGCGGCCAGGTAACGCACCGGGTCCGCGCGGGCCGGCACCTCGCCCGGACGCAATGACAGCAGGCCCCAGCGCCCGGCCCAGTCCCAGGTTCGCAGGAACTTCGGCGCCGCCACTTCCAGCCCCTGCTCGGTGCCGCTGTTGAGGAGCAGCCGGTTCGCGCCCGCGTCGACCCCGACCACCACCGCGTAGTGCCAGCGCGGCACCGTGCGTACCAGCAGGTTCTGCAGCACCAGTACCGGTCGCCCGGCGTGCAGCTCGTCCAGCAATGCCTGCGGCTCGCGGTCGATGACGTAGGGAATGCGGCCGGCACGGCGGGTGGCGGCCACCAGCTCCAGTTGCAGGCTCCCTTCCCGGCCCGGCAGGTAGACCTGCGGGACCAGCGACTCCGGCGTCACCCCGGCCCCACTGGCCCCCAGCACCGTGGCCAGCGCCGCCGGCCCGCACTGGTAGTCGGTCTGCGGATGGAAAGGGGTATCCAGCAACAGCGTGCCCGCCGGCGCATCGGTACGGGTCAGCTGCCAGTCCGGGTTGATCGAGCACCCGGCGGACACGAGCGCGGCGGCGAGCACCAGGCCCGCCGCCGCCATGCGTGCCCGCCCTGCCGGGCGGACCGCCATCAGATCCGGTTGAAGATGTTGGTGACGCCGACCAGCTCCAGGATCAACAGCACCAGGAACACCACGCCGATCACCGCCAGCGCGTCGCCGCCGGCCGGCAGGCGGTCGAGCTGGCCTTCCAGCTGCAGCAGTTCGGCATCGCTGAGCGAGGCCACCCGCGCATCGGCATCGGCCGGATCCACGCCCATCTGCTGCATGGCCTGGCGGACATCGTCGCGGGCCAGCGAGGAGCGGACCTGGGTTTCCTTGGCCGACCGCAACTCGGCGCTCATGGCCTGCTGGGTGCCGATGACCCCCGCATTGGCCGTATTGGCGACCAGCGAGAACGACAGCGCGGCGATGAGGAACGGGGTGAGGACGAACTTGCGCAACATGGGAAATACCTCGGTCAGGGGACCGTGGAGGTATGCCACACGCAACGTGAAGGTTCGAGCGCTCAGCCGTGACGCAGCGCCCAGTCGTGGACAAGGCCGGCAATCCGGGTGACGCCGTCGGTGAGCGCGGCCGGCCCGGGCTGCAGGATCACCGGCGACTTCACCTCGTGCAGCTCGCCGTCGCGGACGGCGGGAATCGCGTCCCAGCCCGGGCGCGCGGCAACGGCTTCGGGACGGAACTTCTTGCCGCACCAGGAGCCCAGGATGAGGTCCGGAGCCCGCCGCACGACCTCCATCGGGTCCTCCAGGATCCGCGCCTTCGCCAGCGGCTCGGCGGCACGTTCCGGGAAGATGTCGTCGCCGCCGGCGATGCGCACCAGTTCGGCCACCCAGCGGATGCCGGTGATCGGCGGCTCGTCCCATTCCTCGAAATAGACCCGCGGCCTTCGCGGCAGGCGCGCGGCGTCGGCCTGGATCCGTTCCAGCCCGCGCTGCAGCTCGCGTGCCCAGGCGTCGGCACGGTCCGCGGCGCCGACCATCGCCCCCAGCCGGCGGATGTAGTCGAGGATGCCGTCCACGCTGCGGTGGTTGCTGATCCACACTTCCACCCCGTGCCGGACCAGCTCGGCCGCGATGTCGGCCTGGATGTCGGAGAAACCGACCACGAAGTCCGGCTCCAGCTCCAGGATCCTGTCGATCTTCGCGCTGGTGAACGCGCTGACCTTCGGTTTCTCCCTGCGCGCCTGCGGCGGGCGCACGGTGAAGCCGCTGATGCCGACGATGCGGTCGGCCTCGCCCAGTGCGTACAGGACTTCGGTGGGCTCCTCGGTGAGGCAGACGATCCGGCGCGGGCCGGTCACGGATACAGCATCCGCTTCGACCACTCCCCGGCGATGTCGCTCTCGTACAGGACGCGCTCGTGCAGTCGGTGCCCGGCGGCGTACCAGAACTCGAAATACATCGGCCGCACCCGGATGCCGGACCAGCGCGGCGGGCGCGGGATATCGCGGCCTTCGAACTGCTGCTCGACCTCGTCGATGCGTTCCTGGAAACGCTGCCGGGTCTCCATGGTCTCGGACTGCTTGGAGGCCCAGGCGCCGACCTGGCTGCCACGGTTGCGGCTGGCGTAGTACGCGTCCGCCTCCTCGTCGGAGACCAGTTCCACCGGCCCCTCGATGCGCACCTGCACGCCCTCGTCCACACGCGGCCAGTGGAACACCAGCGCGGCCTGGCGGTTGTCCTGCAACTCGCGCCCCTTGCGCCCGTCCAGGTGCGTGTAGAACACGAAACCGCGGGCGTCGTGCGCCTTGAGCAGCACCATCCGCGCCGACGGGCGGGCATCCAGGCCGGCGGTGGCGACCGTCATCGCGGTCGGATCCGGTTCACCGGCAAGCCGGGCCCGCTCGAACAGCGCATCGAACGTGGCGAGCGCTTCGCTGAGGAGTTCGGGTGTGTTGTCCATGCCCGCATTGTGGACCGTGCGGCGGGCGCTGCCCACGCCCGCCGCCTCCACAGGCCCCTACTCGACGACGAAGGTGATCTTCATCGCCACCCGCCACTCGGTGATGTTGCCCTCGCCGTCGACCTGGACCTTGGTTTCCTTGATCCACGCGCCACGGATGTTCTTCACGCTTTCGGCCGTCTTCTTCAGGCCGGAACGCACGGCGTCCTCGACGCTTTTCTCGGATGAGGCGTAGACCTCGATGATCTTGGCGACTGCCATTGCGGTTCTCCTTGCTCCAGGTGGTGGCCGCGACCGCGACCGGGAGCCACCGACCCTTGCAGCCCGGATGTAAAGCCCGCGCATCCGTGGCGTGATCGCCGGTCCGACTGGCTAGAATCCACGGATGAAACCGGCTCCGAACCTGGCCCTGGTCGGTCCCATGGGCGCGGGCAAGACCAGCGTCGCCAGGATGCTGGCACCCCTGCTTGGCCTGCGCTTTGCGGACACCGACCTGGATATCGAGCACGCCGCCGGCCTGGCGGTGGCGGCGCTTTTCGAGCGCGATGGCGAGGCCGGGTTCCGGCGGCTGGAGCGCGAGGCACTGGCCCGGCGCCTGGCCGGGCACGGACAGGTGCTGGCCACCGGCGGCGGCGCGGTGCTGGATCCGGACAACCGGGCGCTGCTGCGTGCCCGGGCGTTCGTCGTCCACCTGCATGCCAGCCCGGCGGAGCAGTCGGCGCGGCTGCAGGGCGACCACAGCCGGCCCCTGCTGCAGGGCCTGGATACCACGGCACGCCTGGAGGCCCTGGCGGCCGCGCGCGACCCGCTCTACGCCGCCGTGGCCGACCTGCACCTGGACACCGGTGGCACTCCACCGGCGGAGGTAACGCGGCAGCTGATGGCGGGCCTGGAAGGCCGCTGGCACCCGGGAGAAACGGCATGAACATGGCCTCCGTGCTGCAGGTCGCGGGGCCGCACCCGTACGCGATCACGGTCGGCCCCGGCCTGCTCGACGAGGGCGCGTTGCTGGCGGCACCGCTGCGCGGCCGCCACGCCTTGCTGGTCAGCGACGACAACGTGGCGCCGCTGCATGCCGCCCGGGTCGCGGCCGCACTGGCCGCCGCACGCCCGGACCTGGTGGTGGGGCGCCATGTCCTGCCCGCGGGCGAACACCACAAGACGCTGGCCCGCTTCGGCGAAGTGCTGGAGGCACTCGGCCACCTTGGCGCCACCCGCGATGCGACCGTCCTCGCCCTGGGCGGTGGCGTGGTCGGCGACCTGGCCGGGTTCGCCGCCGCGTGCTGGATGCGCGGCATCGACGTGGTCCAGCTCCCGACCACTTTGCTGGCGATGGTGGACTCCTCCGTCGGCGGCAAGACCGCCGTGGACCTGCCGGCCGGCAAGAACCTGGCGGGCGCCTTCCATCCGCCCCGCGCCGTGCTGGCCGACACCGCCACCCTTCGCACCCTCCCCGACCGCGAGCTGCGGGCCGGCCTGGCCGAGGTGGTGAAGTACGGAGCGATCTTCGACGCCGGCTTCCTCGACTGGCTCGACGGCCATGCCGGCGCCCTGCTCGCCCGCAACGACGATGTCCTTGCTGAAGCGATCCTGCGTTCCTGCCGGTACAAGGCCGCCGTGGTCGAACGCGACCCACTGGAGCACGGCGAGCGCGCCCTGCTCAACTTCGGCCACACCTTCGGCCACGCGATCGAGGCCGAGCAGGGCTACGCCGGTGCCGGCGATGGCCTGAACCACGGCGAGGCGGTTGCCGTGGGCATGGTCCTGGCGGGCGCGCTGTCGCAACGGCTGGGCCTGTCCCCCGCCCCGGATACCGACCGGCTGCGCCGGCTCCTGCACCGTTTCGGCCTGCCCACCACGCTCCCGTCCGGACTGGACCCCGGCGCCCTGGTGGCACGCATGCGCCTGGACAAGAAGGCCGATGCGACCGGACTGCGCTTCATCCTGTGGTCCGGCGCAGGGCAGGCGAAGGTGGTGGCCGGAGTGCCGGAGGAGGCCGTGGTGGAAACGCTACACTCGTCCCCATGCGCATCCTGATGCAGCAACGCCCCCAGGGCGACGAGCTTCCGCGCTTCGTCCAGCTCATGCTCCAGCCCGACCTGCTCGGCGGCTGGACGCTGGTGCGCGAGAGCGGGCACATCGGCGGTCGCAGCCAGGTGCGGCGGGAACAGTTCCTGGAGCGCGACGCCGCCTTCGGGGCGTTCGAGAAGGCCCGCGACCAGCAGGTCGGGAAAGGCTTCCAGATCGTGTTCAGCGAAGGCGCTCCCGGGCCGCGCTGACACGCGGGCCGCCGCTCGGCCGCCCTCGCCAACGGGTACCATGGGTGGTTCGCGCCACATCCGAGGAACCCGTCTTGTCCAGTCCGCTTCGCAATGATCGATTCCTGCGTGCCCTCCGCCGCGAGCCGGTGGACCACACGCCGGTCTGGCTGATGCGGCAGGCGGGGCGCTACCTGCCCGAGTACCTGGCCGTGCGCCGCGAAGCCGGCAGCTTCCTGACGATGGCCAAGAACCCGGAGATCGCCTGCGAGGTCACCCTGCAGCCCCTGCGGCGGTTCGAGCTGGACGCGGCGATCCTGTTCTCCGACATCCTGACCATCCCCGACGCGATGGGCCTGGGCCTGTACTTCGTCGAGGGCGAGGGGCCGAAGTTCGAGCGGCCGGTGCGCAGCAGCGCCGACATCGACCGTCTCGCGGTCCCGGACATGGCCAGCGAACTGGGCTATGTCACCGACGCGGTCGCGCTGATCCGCCGCGAGCTCGACGGTGCGGTCCCGCTGATCGGCTTCTCCGGCAGCCCCTGGACGCTGGCCTGCTACATGATTGAGGGCGGCGGCAGCAAGAACTGGGGCCACGTGAAGTCGCTGGCGCTCAACGACCCGGCCGCCATGCACCGCCTGCTCGGGGTCATCACCGATGCGGTCATCGCCTACCTGTCCGCCCAGCGCGCGGCCGGGGCCCAGGCCCTGCAGGTCTTCGACACCTGGGGCGGCGTGCTGTCGCCGGCGATGTACCGGGAGTTCTCGCTACGCTACCTGCAGCGCATCGCCGCGGAACTGGACCGCGGCGAGGGCGCCGAACGCACCCCGCTGATCCTGTTCGGCAAGGGCAACGGCGCCTACCTGGGCGAGCTGGCCGCGACCGGTACCGAGGGCGTCGGCGTCGACTGGACCACCGACCTGGACGAGGCCGCGCGCCGCACCGGCGGCCGCGTCGCGCTGCAGGGCAACCTCGATCCGGCAACGCTGTACGGCAACCCGGAGGCGATCCGCCGCGAAGTGGGCCGCGTGCTCGACGCCTACCGCGACGGCAACGGCGGCTCGCGCGAGGGGCACGTGTTCAACCTGGGCCACGGCATGTCCCCGGACATGAACCCCGACCACGTCAAGGTGCTGGTCGACGCGGTGCACGAGCTCAGCGCGCGCTGAGCTCCGGCTCCACGGCGGGGCTCCGGCTCCGGGCCAGCGCCCCGGCAATGGCGGCGACCAGCCCGGGCCCGGTCACCGGCTTGCGCAAAAACCCGGCGAAGCCGGCCTCTGCCACCGCCTCCTCCACGCCGGCATCGGCGCGTGCGGTGACCGCCAGCAACGGCGCCCGCACCCCCTGCGCCTGCAGCTGGCGGGCCAGTGCCAGGCCGTCCATGCCCGGCAGGTCCAGGTCGAGCAGGGCGGCATCGAAACGAAGGACCGCGGCCTCCGCCAGTGCGGCCAGGCCATGGCCTGCAACCGTCACCGCATGCCCCCTGGCGCGCAGCAGGCCGGCGATGACGTCGGCGACCACCGGGTCGTCCTCGACCAGCAGCAGCGTCCACGCCCGTTCCGCCTCCGGGCCGGCCACCGGGCCCGCCCCCTCCACGGGCGCCACGACCGGCAGCGGCAGGCGGACCTGGAAGCGGCTGCCACGGCCCGGCGTGGTGTCGACGTCGATGGAACCGCCCATCGCCGCCGCCAACTCCTGGCTGATCGCCAGCCCCAGCCCGCTGCCACCGTAGCGCGCGCTCGTGCGCGCACCGTCCGCCTGTTCGAAACGGCGGAACAGGCGCTTCACCTGTGCCGGCTGCAGTCCCGGGCCGGTGTCTTCGACCGCCAGCAGCAGCGTGCCGTCCGCGTCCACGCCGGCCTCCAGCCGGACCGAACCGCGGGCGGTGAACTTGACCGCGTTGCCCACCAGGTTGAGCAGGATCTGGCGGATCCGCGTCGCATCGCCGGTCACCACATCCGGCACCGCCACGTCCACCGTGCAGGCGAACTCCAGCCCGCGCTGTCGCGCCAGTGGCCCGGCCAGCCGCGCCACCGATTCCACCAGCTCGCGCGGCCGGAACGGAGCCTGGTCCAGCTCGAGCTTGCCGGCCTCGATCCGCGCCAGGTCGAGCGCGTCGTCCAGCAGCCGCAGCAGGTGCTCGCCGGCGCTGCGGATGGACTCGGCACGCTCGCGCTGGGGCGGCTCCAGCGGATCGTCCAGCAGCAGTTCGGTCATGCCCAGCACCCCGGTCATCGGGGTGCGGACCTCGTGGCCCAAGTTCGCCAGGAACCGGCTCTTCGCCTCCGAGGCCTCCAGCGCCCGCCGGCGTTCGCGCTCGGCCGCGCGCAGCCGGCGCCGGTGGGCGACCCGCCGGCGCACCGCGTGGACGCAGGCCCAGGCCAGGAGCATGGCCAGCGCCGTCCATGCCGCCAGCGCCGCGTTGCTGCGCCACCACGGCGGCGGCAGCACGAAGCCGATCCGCTGTTCGGCCGACAGGTTGCCCTCCGCATCGATCGCCCGGGCGCGGATCAGGTGCCGGCCCGGGGGCAGTCCGGTCCAGACCCGCTCGGGGATGCCGGCCTGCTCGATCCAGCCCGAGTCATGCCCTTCCAGCCAGGTCATGAAGCGGCTCCCGCCCGGGTTGGCGAAGGCCAGCAGGGCCAGGCGCAGGCGGACTTCGCGGTCGCCCGGGGACAGCCGCGGCTCGTCGCCATCGACCGCCTGCCAGGCCCCGTCGCGCCGCACCGAGAGCGCGTCCACCACCAGTACCGGTTCCCGCGGCGGCGGGTCGGCGACCAGCGTATCCAGCAGGACCACCGAGCCGTCGGCCAGCGTTGCCGCCAGCACCCCCGGGTCGGTCAGCACCATGCCCTGGTCGAGGAACTCCTGGCTGGAAAAGCCATCGGACAGGCCGAAGCTGCGCAGGTGCCGCGCCTGGGGATCCCAACGGTGCAGCCCGCGCGTGCTCGCCAGCCAGGCCCGGCCGCGCGGGTCGATGGCCAGCCCCGAACCCTCGACCGGCGGCACGCCCTCGGCCGCGCCCACCCCCTGGCCGGCCTGCCAGCGTCCATCGGACAACCGGTATTGCTCCAGTCCGGACAGGCGCTGCAGCCAGACCTCCCCGGGCGCGGCGAAGGCCAGGCCGAACACCCGTTCCCCGGCCGGGATCCCCGGCACCATCGCGAAACCACCTGCACCGGCGTCGTCAGCCAGCACCGCCACGCCAAATCCGCCTGCCACCCACAGTGCGCCCGACGGGCTGAACACCATGGACTCCAGCGCCCCGTCCGGCAGCGCTTCCCCCGGCCCGCCACGCAGGCTTCGCAGCACGCGCCCGGTGGCCGGGTCGCGCTGCTGCAGGCCCGAGCCGGCGTTGGCCAGCCACAGGGTTCCGTCCGGCGCGATGGCGAGATGGTCCACCTGGCCGAGCATGGTGGGGTCCTGCAGGCTTTCCGGCGTCCAGGTCCGCAGGGCACCGGTATCCGGATCGATCCTTGCCAGCGTGCCGGTGCCGCTGCCGCCGATCCACAGCCGGCCCGCGTCGTCTTCGGCGAGCGTCAGCGGACGCAGGCGTTCCAGCTGGCCCCAGAGCCGTGGGTGTACCGGCCGGACGGTGCCGTCCGGCGCCAGGTGCTCGAGCTGGCCGCCGCGCGCCAGTACCCACAGCCCGCCGTCGCTGGCCGGCACCACGTCACGGTAGAACTCCCCGGCCAGGCCATCGTCCTGCCCGGACAGCGTCGCCATCCGCCGCCAGTCCGGCCGCAGGAAACCCAGCCCGACCCCGGGCACCGGCATCCACAGCGCGCCGTCGTCCTGGCGCAGCATCTGCTGCAGCGCGCGCGTCGGCCCCTTGTTGCCGATCGGCGCCGGATACGGTTCGCCCTGCGCCGGGACGTTCCACAGGCCCTGCTGGGTGGCCAGCCAGTGCCCGCCCTCTCCGTCCGCCTCGACCGAGAAGGCTGCGTTGCCGGCCCCGAACAGGCCGGACCATTCCGGAGTGACGACCCGCCCACCCGGCTCGATCCGGAACACGCCGGTGCGCGCCCCGATCCACAATGCACCCTCGTCCGGAGTGATCGAGTAGATCAGCGGCCGGGGGTTTTCGCCTGGCAGCGACACCGGCTCGAAGCGCTCGCCCACCCGCCGCGCCAGTCCCTCGGTGGTCCCCGCCCACAGGGTTCCGCGTGCATCGAAGCGCAGCGCCAGGATGGTGTCCGAGGGGAGGCCCGAGTCCGCCGCCGTGTAGTGCCGGGCCACGTCCGGCCCGGCAGCGTCGAGCCGGTGCACCCCACCGTCGAAGCTGCCGTACCACACCGCGTCCGCGTCGCTGGCGATCGCCCAGACGTTGGCAGACCCGGCGAAATGCCGGAAGTGGCGCCGCCGTGCGTCGAGCATCGCCAGCCCGCGTCCCTCCACCGCGGCCCACACCCGGTCGCGCCCGTCGACGTGGACGGCGGTGATGTAGTTGCCTGGCAGGCCGTCGGGATCGCCGGGGTCGTGGCGCCAGGTACGGAAACCGCTTCCGTCATGGCGCGCCAGCCCGTCGGAGGTCGCCACCCAGAGGTGGCCCGCACGGTCGGCGGCGATGCCGTTGACGGCGCTGGAGGGCAGGCCGTCGGCGACCCCGAGCAACCGCGGCTGCGGCATCGCGGGTACCCGTGAACCCGACGCGGCAGGGACCGGTGGCGCCGACAGGGCGACCACAACCAGCAGCGCCAGCATCCACGGCCCGCGCACCGACGACCGGATCCAGTTCCCCATCCTCCTGCCCCTTCCCGCTCCCTGCCCGCCGGCTGCGACTGCCGGCCCCCTTGCAGGGCAAGGGTCGGCGATCACCGGCGCCCCGTGCAAGCCGGGGCCACCCGGTCAGGAGCCCAGGAAGGCGCGGACCGCCGCGACGTCGAACGGCCAGTCCAGCTCGTTCCCGTCCGCGTCGCGCCCCAACACCGGCACCCGGACGCCATAGCGTGACTCCAGTACCTCGTCGCCATCAATGAACACGTTGCGGAAATCCCCGGCCCGGGCGGCGGCCAGGACCTCGATCGCCTGGTCGCACAGGTGGCAGTCATCGCGCTGGTAGAGGATCAGTGGCATCGGAGACGGTCCGTTCGGCCGGCATGCAAGAGGGGTCGGATATAGTACGGCGCGCCCCCCCGGGGACCCCCACCGCACCTGAAAACACCGCCATGGCCGTCAGCTGTTTCGACCTGTTCAAGATCGGCATCGGGCCGAGCTCCTCCCATACCGTCGGGCCGATGCGTGCCGCCGCGCGCTTCGTCGAGCACTGGCTGGCCGACGAGGGCCACCTGGACGCCGTCACCCGCATCCGCGCCGAGGTGTTCGGCTCGCTGGCCCTGACCGGGCGCGGCCATGGCACCGACAAGGCGGTGATGCTGGGGCTGGAAGGCCACTGGCCGGACCGGGTCGACCCGGACCTGATCCCCGACATCCTGGAGCGCATCCGCGGCGAGGGCCGCATCCGCCTGCTCGGCCGCCATGAGATCGCCTTCGAGGAGAAGCGCGACCTCATCATGAACAAGCGCCAGAAGCTGCCTTTCCACACCAACGGCATGCGCTACACCGCCTACGACGCGAACGGCAACGTACTGGCGACCCGCGACTACTACTCGGTCGGGGGCGGCTTCGTGGTCAATCAGGACGAGGCGGCCGAGGACCGCATCGTCGCCGACACCACCGCGGTGCCCTACCCGTTCTCCAGCGGCGACCAGCTGATCGCCACCGCGCGCGAGTCGGGCCTGGGCGTGGCCGGGTTGATGCTGGCCAACGAGCAGGTCTGGCGCAGCCGCGGGGAGATCGAAGCCGGCCTGGACCAGATCTGGGACGCGATGAAGTCGTGCATCGAGCGCGGCCTGCGCTCCGGCGGCACGTTGCCCGGCGGGCTGAAGGTGACCCGTCGCGCGCCCGGCCTGCTGGCCCACCTTTCCG
>JAEWFH010000039.1 GCA_023388955.1 Pseudomonadota bacterium | reverse complement strand
GGGCGGGCGCCGACGTGTTCCTGGAGAGCCTGCCCGACGACCCCGAGCCCTATGCCCAGCAGGCAGTCGGCTGGGTGGTGCGGCTGTACTCCGCGGTCCCGCTGGTGTCGGGGCAGCTCGACCAGCCTGCGCCGGCCGGGGCGACCCTGCGCCAGGTCGGCGACGACGCCCAGTACACCCGCAGCGTCGCCGGCCGGCATTACAACGTCATCGAGCGGCGCTACCTGCTGATCCCCGAACGCAGCGGCCCGCTGGAAGTGCCGGGTGCCCGGTTCGAGGGACGTGGCGCACGCGGCTTCTTCGACGACGTGCTGGGCCGCGGCGGCAGCCTCACCGCGACCGCCCGCTCGCAGCGCCTGCAGGTGCAACCGGTGCCGGACGGCGCGCCGCAACCGTGGCTGCCACTGCACTCACTCGAGATCGGCTACCGCGCGCTGCCGCGGGAGTTGCACGCGGGTGCGGCGGCTACGGTGACCGTGGAGATGGTTGCCGATGGCGCGGGCGAGGGCCAGGCACCGGAGTTGCAGCTGCCCGCGGTGCTGGGCCTGCGCGTATTCCCGGAGCCCGCCCAGGTCGAGCAGCGCTTCGTGGATGGCCGGCCGCGGGTCACCGTGCGCCGGCAATTCGCGCTGGTGCCCTCCGCGCCGGGCGAGGTCACGCTGCCGGCGCTGGAACTGCAGTGGTGGGACGTGGTGGCCGACCGCGCACGGACGGCGCGCCTGGAGCCGGTTACCCTGACCGTCCTGCCAGGCGTGGGTGGGTCCACCCAGCCGGCTCCTGCAAGTGCAACGGGTCCCGCGACGCACGATCCCGGCGCGGATGTGGTTCCGGGCCCGGCCCGCGGCGACCCGGCGTCGCCCTCCAACCGCGGTTGGATCCTCGCAGCCGCGACCTTTGCCGCGCTGTGGTTGCTGACGCTGGTCTGGGCCCTGCAGCGCCGTCCCCACGCGGGCGGCAAGTCCGCCGACGCTCCGGTCGAGAGGTCGCAGCCGGCCGCGGACCCCTCGCTGCTCAGGCAAGCGCTGGATACGGGTGACCTCGGCGACGTGGCCGATGCGCTCTGCGCCCTGGCCGGGCCGGGGGTGCGGGACATGGACGGCGTGCGCGCCAGGCTTGCCGACCCGGGGCAGGTCGCGGCGGTGGAGGCGCTCGAGCGCGCGCGCTGGGCTGGCGGTGATGGGCCGGCGGCCCGGCGGCAGTTGCGCGAGGCCTTCGCCGGCGGGGCGCGCTGGCGTGCCGCGCCAGTCGAATCGCCGCCATTGCTGGCTCCGCTGTACCCACGGCGGGGGGACACCAACGGCACAAGGTAGCGGCGCGCGGCTTTGCTAAGCTCGCCGGCCCCGGGGAGGAGACACCGCGAATGAACCAGGCACCCGAGACCGCGCCGGCGGGCAAGCCGCGCATGCCCCTGCACACCAGGATGCTGATCGGCTTCATCGTCGGCCTGGGCGCGGGCATCGCCGCCAATCTGCTGGTGGGCGAGGCCGCCTGGCTGGACGCGGTGATCCGCTACGTCGCCGATCCGATCGGCCAGGTCTTCCTGCGCCTGCTGTTCATGCTGGTGATCCCGCTGGTGTTCTCCGCCCTGGTGCTGGGGGTGGTGGAACTGGGCGATCCCCAATCACTCGGCCGCATCGGCGGGCGCACGCTGATCTGGATCCTGGTGGTCACCACCGCGGCGGTGACCATCGGAATGGTCATCGTGAACCTGTTCCAGCCTGGGGCCGGGATCCCCGAGGACGTGGCCGCGACGCTGCTGGCCAGCGGCTCGGAACGCGCCGGGCAGATCGCGACCCAGCGCGAGGGCGTTTCGGGCCTCGACATCCTGCTCAACATCATTCCCCGCAACCCGGTGCAGGCCGCCGCGGACGGCGACCTGATCGCGGTGATCTTCTTCGCGATGATGCTCGGCATCGCGGCAACCATCCTGCGTACGCCTGCCACGAAGACCTTCGTCGGCGCCGTGGAGGGGCTGTACGAGATCTGCCTGAAGCTGATCGACTGGGTCATCCAGCTGGCGCCGTATGCCGTCGCCGCGCTGCTGTTCTCGATCACCGCCCGCCTCGGACTCGACGTGCTGGTCCAGCTGGCGCAGTTTGTCGGCACGGTGCTCGCGGCGCTGGGCCTGCACATGTTCGTGGTGCTCCCGATCCTGCTGCTGCTGTTCGGCCGGATGAGCCCGCTGGTGTTCTTCCGCGGTGCCCAGCCGGCGCTGCTGACCGCGTTCTCGACCTCGTCCTCGTCGGCGACCCTGCCGACCTCGCTGATGGTTGCCGAGGAGAACCTGCGGGTGCCGCGGCCGGTCGCGCGCTTCGTGTGCACGGTGGGTTCCACCGCCAACATGAACGGCACGGCGCTGTTCGAAGGCATCACCGTCCTGTTCCTGGCGCAGTTCTTCGGCGTCGAACTCAGCCTGGCCCAGCAGGTCCTGGTGCTGCTGATGTGCGTGCTGGGCGGCATCGGCGCGGCGG
This sequence comes from Pseudomonadota bacterium, assembly GCA_023388955.1. Taxonomy (GTDB): domain Bacteria; phylum Pseudomonadota; class Gammaproteobacteria; order Xanthomonadales; family Xanthomonadaceae; genus Novilysobacter. Next base: position 863 of record JAEWFH010000039.1, on the reverse strand, counting down.
GGGTTCCGGGCGGGTCGCTGCCGGTGATCGCGATGATCCTGGTGATGTTTGGCATCCCGCCGGAGGGCATCGGCCTGATCCTCGGCGTGGACCGGTTCCTGGACATGTGCCGCACCGTCGTGAACGTGTGCGGCGACCTGGTCGGTTCGGTAGTCATCGGCCGCCACGAGGCAGCGGCCCCCGCGCCGCTTCCGCCCGGCGCCTAGCCCGGGCGCCTGACACGCCCGCCCGGGGGTGGGACAATGGCCGGCCCGCGTGGCCGACAGGCCGCGCGCGCCGCCCACTTCCAGAGCCCGCCATGCCGACGCCGACCCGCCGCGACCTCGCCAACGCCATCCGCTTCCTCGCCATCGATGCCGTCCAGGCGGCCAACTCCGGCCACCCGGGCATGCCGATGGGCATGGCCGACATCGCCGAGGTGCTGTGGAACGACTATCTCAGCCACAATCCGGCCAACCCCGGCTGGCTCAACCGCGACCGCTTCGTACTGTCCAACGGCCACGGCTCGATGCTGCAGTACGCGCTGCTGCACCTGGCCGGCTACGAGCTGCCGATCGAGGAGCTGAAGAACTTCCGCCAGCTCGGCAGCAAGACCCCCGGCCACCCGGAGAACTTCATCACCACCGGCGTGGAGACCACCACCGGGCCGCTGGGGCAGGGCTTCGCCAACGCAGTGGGCTTCGCCCTGGCCGAGAAGCTGCTGGCGCAGCGCTTCAACCGTGAAGGCCACCAAATCGTCGACCACCGCACCTGGGTGTTCATGGGCGACGGCTGCCTGATGGAAGGCGTCTCGCACGAAGCCGCCTCGCTGGCCGGCACCTGGGGCCTGGGCAAGCTGACCGCGTTCTGGGACGACAACGGCA
>JAEWFH010000123.1 GCA_023388955.1 Pseudomonadota bacterium | reverse complement strand
TCGCGATCGAGCCCTATGACCAGGCCGCGCTGCAGAAGGTCTTCGATGATGCAAAGACCAACAAGTGGTTCATCGAGGCGATGTTCCTGGAGCCGGTCATGGGCGAGGGCGACCCGGGCCGCAGCGTGCCGGTGGAGTTCTACAACCTGGCCCGCAAGCTGACGAAGGACCACGGGTCGCTGCTGCTGGTGGACTCGATCCAGGCCGGCCTGCGAGCAACCGGCACCCTGTCGATCGTCGACTACCCCGGTTTCGAGGACATCGAGGCGCCGGACATGGAGACCTTCTCCAAGGCGCTCAACGCCGGCCAGTTCCCGCTGTCGGTGCTGGCGGTCAACGAGCGGGCCGCCGGCTGCTACCGCAAGGGCCTGTACGGCAACACCATGACCGCCAACCCGCGCGGCCTGGACACCGCCAGCGCGGTTCTGGCCCTGGTCACCGACCAGGTGCGCGACAACATCCGCGTGCGCGGCAAGGAAGCGATCGAGAAGCTGGAGAAGCTGAAGGACGAGCTCGGCGGGCTGATCACCAAGGTCCAGGGCACGGGCCTGCTGTTCTCCTGCGAACTGGCCCCGCAGTTCAAGTGCTACGGCACCGGTTCCACCGAGGAGTGGCTGCGCCGCCACGGCATCGGCGTGATCCACGGCGGCACCAACTCGCTTCGCTTCACCCCCACCTTCACCATGACCAGCGAGGAGCTGGACCTGCTGGTGGAGATGGTCGGACGCGCCCTGCGCGAGGGCCCGCGCAAGCAGGCCTGAGCACGCCGCAAGATCGTCACGGGAAGGCCGGGCATCGCCCGGCCTTCTTCATTTGCGGCGCCGGCGCCACCAGGCCAGGCCGCCGGCCAGCACCAGCAGGCCAACCAGCAGCGGCCACCAGGGGCGGCCGTCCCCCGGGGCGTCCGGGACTGCGTCGACGCCTTCCACCGGCGGCAGCGGCCGGGCATTCAACGCAGCGTGGGCAGCGTCGGGCAACAGCTCCCAGCGGCCATCCACCAGTTCCACCCGCCCCGCAAGCTCGGGGAGCTGCAACTCCCGCCAGCGCAGGCGCAGGTCGCCGACCTGCGGGTCGAGCGGATTGTCCGCGCTGGACAGGCCGTCTCCTTCGGGCTGGAACGTCGCGGCCAGGTTCGCCGGCAGGCGACTGAAGCCGGGCCGGAAGGCTTCCCAGCGCCCCAGCGCGCGAAGCACCGACGGGTCCAGCGGCCGGCCGTCCAGGGTCGGCGCCCGGGCCCACCAGCGCCTGCCCTCCACCGGCATCGAACCGGGATTGCGGTGGCTGGCCGCGTAACCGGCAGAGTCGACCAGCCCGGCCTTCCAGACGCGCTGGAAGTCGCCATTGGGATCGCGGTACCACTGGTACATCTCGACCGTGCGCTCCAGGCCGAACTGGCCGGTGCGCACGCCGAAGTCCGGGTCCTCCAGCACCTCGCCCGGCTGCGGCGGCCCTTCGGGCACCACCGGCTCCTGCCCGGCCTGGGCCAGTGCGCCGCCGGCGAGCAGCAGCCCGGCCAGCAACGCGATAACCCGCCTCATGCGGCGAGGATCCTCGCCTGCAGCCGGGCGACCTCGTTGGCGGTCGCGTAGCGGCCGCGCTCGTCCCGCACCACCCGGGCCATCGCGCACTCCGCGTCGTGGGTGAAGAACAGGTGCACGTCGCGCTCGAGCTTGTCGGCCAGGAAGGCCTGTTTCTCGTCGATCAGCAGCTCGGCGTTGCGGTCATAGCCCATGGTGATCGGCACGTGCACCCAGGGCCGGCCGGGGATCAGGTCGGCGCAGAACACCACGCCCCCGTGCGGTTCGCCATGCTCGCGCAGCGGGCCGGCGATCTCCGCCAGCATCAGGCCCGGCGTGTGGCCATCGCTGTAGTGGAACCGCACCGCATCGCCCAGCAGCCGCGAGCGCGGCCCCTCGACCAGTTCCAGCCGGCCGGTGGCCTCGATCAGCTCCGGCAGGCCGGGGATGAAACTGGCGCGGTCGCGCGGGTGCGGGTTGCGGGCACGCTCCCAGTGTTCCCGGCCGATGAGGTAGGACGCGTTGGGGAACACCAGCCGCGGCGGCTCGCCCTCGGCGTACGGGGCCAGCAGGCCGCCGACATGGTCGAAGTGCAGGTGGGACAGGACGATGACGTCGATGTCCTCCGGCGCGAAGCCCGCTTCCGCCAGCGAATCCAGCAACACGTGGCGCTCCTCGACCACGCCGTAGCGCTCGCGCAGCTTCGGCTCGAAGAACGCGCCGATGCCGGTCTCGAACAGCACCGTCTTCCCCGCCAGCGGCGTGGCCAGCAGCGCCCGGCAGGCCAGGTCGATGCGGTTGTGCTCGTCGGGTTGCAGCCAACGGCTCCACAGTGCGCGCGGCGCATTGCCGAACATCGCGCCGCCATCGAGCTTCTGGCTGTTGCCCTGCAGGGACCACAGTTTCATCGCCTCGCCTCCTCCAGCCGGACCTCGGCGCTGCCGACCGGGTTGCGCGGGTCGGTGCCGCCTTCCAGCGTACCCGCCGCGCGATCCCACAGCACGGTCTGCAGGTTGCCCCAGGAGTGGCTGGACGCACCGGCCTGGACCTCGTCGGGCGGCAGGTCGAGCGTGTGGCCCATCGCCTCCAGCTGGCGCGCCGCGGCGGCCGGGACCGCGCCCGGCTCGGCCTGGATGCGGTCGGGCATCCACTGGTGGTGGAAGCGCGGCAGCGCGGCGACCTCCTGTGCCCCCAGCCCGTCGGCATAGCCGAGGATGCCCAGCAGCACCATGGTGATGATGCGGCTGCCGCCCGGGGTGCCCAGCACCGCGACGCGGTCGGTGGACTCCATGAAGGTGGGGGTCATCGAGCTGAGCATGCGCTTGCCCGGCTCGACCGCGTTGGCCGCAAAGCCCATCACCCCGAAGGCATTCGGCGTGCCGGGCTTGAGCGCGAAGTCGTCCATCTCGTTGTTGAGCAGCACTCCGGTGCCCGGCGCGACCAGGCCGGAGCCGAACAGCAGGTTGACGGTCTGGGTGACGGCGGCACGATTGCCCTCGGCATCGATGATCGAGAAGTGCGTGGTCTCCTCGTCCTCCAGCGGGGTCGGCTCGCCCGAGAGCAGCTCGCTCGGCGTGGCCTTGCGCGGGTGGATGGTGGCGCGCAGGCCGCGGGCGTAGTCGGGGTCGGCGAGGATCCCGACCGGCACCTCGACGAAGTCCGGGTCGCCCAGGTAGAAGGTCCGGTCGCGGTAGGCGCGGCGCATGGCCTCGGCGGTCAGGTGGATGCGCTGCGCCGGCTCCAGCCGGTCCAGGTTCCAGCCCGACAGGATCTGCAGCATCTGCGCCAGCGCGATTCCACCCGAGGAGGGCGGCGGCGAGGTGGTGATGGTCCAGCCGCGGTAGTCGAAGACCATCGGTTCGCGCTCGCGCACCCGGTAGCCGGCCAGCTCGGCCGCGTCCCAGCGCCCGCCCTCGGCGGCGACGCCCGCGATCAACCCGTCGGCAACTTCGCCGCGGTAGAAGCCGTCGTGGCCGTCCCGCGCCAGCAACTCCAGCGTGCGCGCCAGGTCGGGCTGGCGCAGGATCTCACCGGTCTTCGGCGGGTCGCCGTCGGCCAGGAACACCTCCCGGGTGCCCGGGTAGCGCTCCATCACGCCGGCCCGCGCCGCGTAGCCACGCTCAAGCCGCGGGTAGACCTCGAAACCGTCGCGGGCCAGGCGGATCGCCGGGGCCAGCGCGACGCCCAGCGGCAGCCGGCCGTACTGTTCCGACACGTGCACCAGCGCGGCGGGCAGGCCGGGGATGCCCGCCGACCAGGGACCGTTGGTCGCGGTGTCGCGGTCCAGTTCGCCGGCCTCGTCCAGGTACACCTCCGGGGTCGCGGCGGCCGGCGCGGTCTCGCGCGCGTCGACGAACACGTCGCGCCCGCTGGCGACATCGTGCAACAGGAAGAAGCCGCCACCGCCGATGCCGGAGCTGATCGGCTCGACCACCGACAACGCCGCCGAGACGGCAACCGCGGCATCGAAGGCGTTGCCGCCAGCGGCAAGCACCTCCATTCCGGCATCGGTCGCCAACGAATGGGCGCTGGCGATGGCCGCACCCGGCGGCTGCACTGCCCCGGCATCCCCTGCGGTGACGACGGCGGGCGCCTGGTCCACCGGCGCGAGCGGCGTGCCCAGGCCGGCGCACGCGGTCAGGGTGGCCAGCAGGCCGGCGAGGAGAAAGGACCTGGTGAATGGACGCACGGACTGCTCTCCGCTATCAGCCCACGCCACCCAGGGCCACGAGCTTGGCCAGCAACTGCTCGTGTGTTTCCGGGAAGGCGGGGTCGGGGTCGATGCACTCCACCGGGCACACTTCGACGCATTGCGGCTCGTCGAAGTGGCCGACGCACTCGGTGCAGCGCGCGGGGTCGATGACGTAGATCGTCTCGCCCTGGGTTATGGCCTCGTTGGGGCAGGCCGGCTCACATACATCGCAATTGATGCAGAGCTCGTTGATCTTCAGTGACATGGGGGGACCTGCAACCGGCGACCTGCGCCGGCGGTGGCCCGCGCCGGGGCGCGGCGCGGGCCGGACGGACTCAGCGTGCTTCCACGAACTGGAAGTCGACGCCGGCAAGCGCAACGGCGTCGCGGACACGCGCCTCGTCGGCGGCGTTACCGATGAAGAGCACCTTGACGCCCTTCATCGCGCCCTCGTCCACCGGCTCGAAGGCCGCGACCACGATGTCGGCCATCGCGGTGGACTCGGGGGAGGCGAAGGCGACCATGTTGCCCGGCTGCACGCCGCGCATCATCGCGATCTCGACTTCTTCGGCCAGGCGCTCGCGCTGGCCCTCGTAGCCCTCGCTCTGCGAGCCGGGCAGGTAGTAGACATACGGGCTGTTGGTGATCTCGCCCATGTTGCGGCGGACCACGTCGGACAGGTAGGCGGCCCATTCGTTGTCGTCCGCGGTGGTGGGCGCGGTGAGCGGGGCCTGCTCGACCGTGGCCTGCTCTTCGACGGCGGCACCGTCGTCCTGGCAGGCCGCCAGCAGCGGCAGCGAAAGGCAGGCGAGCAGCATCAGGCGTGTGGTGGTGTTCATGTGGTTTTCCCCGTTGTGGTCCTGGTTGTGGTTCCGGCCGAAGCCGCGGTGTGGTGGAAGGCGCCACCGGGGCGCCGGGCCGGTCATCCCGTGGTGCGCCGCCACTGCGACTGCAGGGCCTGTGCGACGGCGGGGGTGACGAAGCTGGAGACATCCCCGCCCAGCCGCGAGATCTCGCGCACCAGGGACGAGGAGATGAAGCTGTAGTGCTCCGACGGCGTCAGGAACAGCGTCTCGACGTCGGGGATCAGGTGCCGGTTCATGCTGGCCAGCTGGAACTCGTATTCGAAGTCCGAGACCGCCCGCAGCCCCCGCAGCAGTACCCCGCCACCGACCTCGGCGACGAAGTGCGCCAGCAGCGAATCAAAGCCACGCACCTCGACATGGGCATGGTGCGCCAGGCCCTGCCGGGCCAGCTCCACGCGCAGCTCGAGCGGCAACGCCGGTTTCTTGTTCGGACTGGCAGCCACGCCCACGACCAGGCGATCGAACAGCGGCGCAGCCCGGTCCACCAGGTCGATGTGACCACAGGTGATCGGGTCGAAGGTGCCGGGGTAGACGGCGATGCGGTCGCGTGCCTTGGTCATGTCTCGGTATCGGCGGCCGGTGGGGTGTCGGGGCCTGCCGGGAGTGTAGCAACCGGCGCCTCCGGCTTTGCGCCGGTGCCGTCGCAACGGTGCAGTGCGTAGCGGGTGTCGCGGGTGCGTCCCTCGCGGTGGAGGCGGTACTGCGGCGGCAACCGCGGTGTCGCTTCGGGTGGCCCTTCGGTATAGATCCAGCCGTCCGGGGCCATGCGCGGCAGCAGGGCGGCCAGCGCCGGCTGCAGCAGCCCGGAGGCGAACGGCGGGTCGACGAAGGCGATGTCGAAGCGCGCACCGCCACGCTCCAGCCAGTGCAGCGCATCGGCCTGCACCACCTCGACCCCCTCCCCGCCCTGCAGCCGCCCTGCCAGCGCCCGCAGGCCCGCGGCAACGCGAGGGTCGCGCTCCACCAGCACCGCGCCGGCGGCACCACGGGAGACTGCTTCCAGCCCCAGCGCCCCGCTGCCGGCGAACAGATCGAGCACCCGCGACCCGGGGAGCACCGGGGCCAGCCAGTTGAACAGGGTCTCGCGGACGCGGTCCGGCGTCGGGCGCAGGCCTTCGATGCCGGGTACCGGCAGCCGGGTACCGCGCCAGCGCCCGGCGATCACTCGCACCTGTCCCTGAGCGGGCCGCGGTGCCCGCCCGGGGCCGTCCTGGGCGCGTCGTTTCATCGGGTCTGGGCCGTGGCCGGTGCTAGCATGTCGCGCATTCTCGCGCATTCATGAAAGCACCTGTACATGGCCAGCCTTTTTCGCCGGAAAAAGCCGGAAGACACTCCCGGCGGACGCCGTTTCAGCGTCGCCGAACTCGCGGCCGCGTTCCCGGATGCGAAGCCCGCGGACGAAGCACCGGTTGAAGACGCGGCGCCGGAGCTGGAGGAACGGCCTGCCCCGGCCCCTGCCCCGGTCGGACCGGCAGCGGAAGAACGCCCCGCCGCCGCCGCGCCGGCAACCCCGGAACCTGTCGCAGAACCTGCACCGGCGGAGGCCTCCGCGGTAGCCGAAGCCAGCCCTGCAGCTCCTGCTCCGGACGTGGCACCGGTCGCTCCGCCGGTCCCGGCTATCCCGGCTGCCCCGCCCGCCCTACAAACCGGCGCCGACCTGCCCGGCGCCAGCACCAGCACCCCAGCCGCCCCCGCCGGCAGCCGCGGCTGGCGCGAGCGCCTGCGCGGCAGCGCGTTCGCGCGCGGCTTCAGCGGCCTGTTCTATTCCAACCCCAAGCTCGACGAGTCCCTGCTGGACGATATCGAGACCGCGTTGATCACCGCCGACGTCGGCATGACCGCGACCACCGAGCTGGTCGATTCACTGCGCAAGCGGATGAAGGCCCGCGAGTTCGCCGATTCCGGCGCGCTGCTTGCCGCCCTGCGCGCCGAGCTGCTGGCCCTGCTGGAACCGGTCGCAAAGCCCCTGGTGATCGAGTCCGGAGCCCGCCCGTTCGTGCTGCTGACGGTCGGGGTGAACGGTGTCGGCAAGACCACCACCATCGGCAAGCTGGCGCACCGCTTCCGTGGCGAGGGCCGCTCGCTGATGCTGGCCGCCGGCGACACCTTCCGCGCCGCCGCGGTGGCACAGCTGCAGGCCTGGGGCGAGCGCAACGGGGTCGCGGTGATCGCACAGGGCCAGGACGCGGACCCGGCCTCGGTCGCCTTCGACGCGCTGCAGGCCGCGAAGGCACGCGGCACCGAGGTGTTGATCGCCGATACCGCCGGCCGGCTGCACACCCAGGCCGGGCTGATGGCCGAGCTGGGCAAGATCCGTCGCGTGCTGGGCAAGATCGACCCCGGGGCACCGCACGAGGTGCTGATGGTGATCGACGGTACCACCGGGCAGAACGCGCTCAGCCAGCTGCGCCAGTTCCACGCCGCGGTCGGGGTGACCGGCCTGGTGGTGACCAAGCTCGACGGCACCGCCAAGGGGGGCGTGGTGTTCGCGCTGGCGCGTGAGTTCGGCATCCCGATCCGGTTCGCCGGCATCGGCGAGCAGCCGGAGGACCTGCGGGTCTTCGACGCCGAGGCCTTCGTCGACGCATTGCTGCCGCAGAAACTCGGCGGCTGAAGCGGCCGCTCGTGGACGCCGGCACGGGCCCGGGAACCTGGTCGCGCCGGCGCGGCAAGCTGCTGCTGGCAGCCTTGCTGGTGCTGGTCACGCTGCTGGTCATTGCGATCGCCTGGCTGTCACGACCGCCCCAGGTGGCCGGGCTGGTGCTGCGCCAGGCCGGCAACGCGCTCGGACTGGATATCCGCTTCGATGGGGCGGCGGAGTACCGGCTGCGTGGCGTCCCGCACCTGATGGTGCGCGGCCTGGAGGCCCGCCGCCCGGGGTCGGACGTGCCCCTGCTCACGGCCCACCGCGCCTACCTGGCCCTGCCCTGGTCGACCCTGCGCGCCCGCGGCGCGGACCTGACGGTGGAGCGGATCGAACTGGACTCCCCCACCCTCGACCTGCAGGAGCTGCAGGCCTGGCTCGCCACCCGGCCCGAAGGGGGCAGCCCGCGGGTGCCGACGCTTACCAGCGGTCTCGGGATCACGGGCGGCACCGTCGCGGGCGGCGACTGGAGCGTGCGCGGGATCAGGCTGGACGTGCCGTTCCTTGCACCGGGACAGCCCGTCCGCGGCCACGTTGGCGGCGAACTGCTGCTGGCGGGCGGCACGCGGCTGCCGTTCGACCTGTACGCAACACTGGCCGCCCCACGGCGCGATGCGGCGGTCGGCATGGCCGGCAATGCCACCGTGGTGGCGGATTCCTGGAGCCTGCCCATGCAAGCGGTGCTGTCCGCGCGCCTGCATGCCGGCGACGACGGCCTCGGGTTGGACGGCATGCAGCTGGGAATGCGTGCGCGCCACCTTGCGCCCGGCCGCGAGGCCCTGCGGTTCAGCGCCGGCCTGGCCGCGCCGGTGCGCTACCTGGACGGCCGGCTGGAAATCGCGCCCGCTGCGCTGGTGCTGCGCGGCGATGGCACCGTGCCCGACCTGCGCGGCCGGGGCGGGTTCAGCTGGCAGGACGGGATGGCGCTGGAACTGGAGGGGCACATCGCCGAATGGCCACCGGGCTGGCCCCGGCTGCCCGCGCCGCTGGCGGACTCGACCACCGCGCTGCCGTTCACGCTCGCCTATGAAGGACAGGCCGACCTCTCCGGCCCGGCCGGACTGCGCCTGGAACACGGCACGGCCCGGCTGGACGCCAGGTTCCACCTGACCGCGGTACTGGACTGGCTGGAACACCAGCCCGACGGAACGCCGTTGCCACCGTTGCAGGGACGGCTGTCCGTGCCACGGCTGGAACTGCCCGGCGCGACCCTGCACGGGGTCGAACTGGAGATGCCAACCGGACCGGACGCGCCATGACCGCCGATTTCGCCACCCGCCTGCTGGCCTGGTTCGACCACGCCGGCCGCCACGACCTGCCCTGGCAGCACCCGCGCAGCCCCTACCGGGTCTGGCTGTCGGAAATCATGCTGCAGCAGACCCGGGTCGCCACGGTGATCCCGTATTTCGAGCGCTTCACCGCCGCCCTCCCGGACCTGCCGGCGCTGGCCGCCGCGCCCCAGGAGCAGGTGCTCGCGCTGTGGTCGGGCCTGGGCTACTACGCCCGTGCCCGCAACCTGCACGCCACCGCCAGGCTGTGCATGGACCAGCACGGCGGCGCCCTGCCCACCAGCGTGGAGGCGCTGCAGGCACTGCCCGGCATCGGCCGCAGCACCGCGGCGGCGATCGCCGCGCAGGCCTGGGGCGGGCGCCACGCGATCCTGGACGGAAACGTCAAGCGCGTGCTGGCGCGCTACCACGCCGCGGAGGGCTGGCCGAACCTGTCGCGGGTGGAGAAGCAGCTGTGGACGCTGGCCGAAGGGCACCTGCCGCGCGGGCGCCTGGCCGACTACACCCAGGCGCAGATGGACCTGGGGGCGACCGTCTGCACCCGCGCCGATCCCGCCTGCATGCTGTGCCCGCTGCAGGACGACTGCCAGGCCCGTCTGCAGGGGCGTACCACCGAACTGCCGACCCCGCGCCCCGGCAAGGTGCTCCCGCAACGCCAGGCCACCGTGCTGTGGCTGCAGGACCCGGACGGTCGCGTCCTGTTGCAGCAGCGGCCACCCGCCGGCATCTGGGCGTCGCTGTGGACGCTGCCGCAGGCGGAGGATGCGGCGGCCGCGCGCGAGTGGTTCCGGCGCCACCTGGCCGGCGATTTCGAAGCGGGCGAAGCCCTGCCCCACGTCGACCATGCCTTCAGCCACTACCGCCTGCGGCTGCAGCCCCTGCACTGGCGCGGAATCGAAACCCGCGCCGCGGTGGGCGACAATGACGGCCTTCGCTGGGTCGCGCCCGAGGGCCTCGACCGCCTCGGCATCCCCGCCCCCATCCGCCGCCTGCTGGCCCCGGCCGGCCAAGCGGCCGCCGCCAGGACCCCTTGAACATGCCCCGACAGGTCTACTGCCAGCACCACAAACGCGACGCCGAAGGACTGGACTTCGTCCCCTGGCCCGGTGAGCTGGGCAAGCGCGTGTACGCCAACATCGGCAAGCCGGCCTGGCAGGCGTGGCTCGCCCACCAGACCATGCTCATCAACGAGAACCGCCTGTCCCCGATGGACCCGAAGCACCGCGCCTTCCTCGAGGAACAGATGGTGAAGTTCCTGTTCGAAGGCGAGGTGGCCCAGGTCGCCGGCTACGTCCCGCCCAGCGACTGACGCAGCGACTTTTCGTCTTCCCTGAGCGCGTCCCGGTCCAACGGCTGGATGGTGCGGATCCGGCACGCCAGGCCGGGCGCGGAACCCCCAAGGACCCGCACCGAGTCGAACCCGGCGAACACGTCGCCGCTCTGGTCGCCGATGCGGATCGCCTTTCCGAACGACAGGTCGGGGCACGGCGCATCCAGCGTGAACAGGTACCCCTCGTTGCCGCGTACCCAGACCACCAGCGCGCGTTCGCCGATGGGCTCCCAACTGCGTGGGGTACCGAAATAGTGGATCTTCGGCACCGGCTCACCGGCGTTGCGCTGGTACAGCCCGAGCTTGTCGGTGTCCGACAGCCGTGGGCCGGATGCGCAGGCGGAAAGCCCCAATGCGAGCGCCGCCGCGCCCAAGGCTGCAAGGTATGCGCGCCTCATGCGTCCTCCACCGGTAACTTCGACGGGATCGAGCATAACGCTTGCCGGTTCCAGCGCGCGCCGTTATCATGCCGCTCCTTCACGGCGCGCCCGTGACGTGGCCAGGTAGCTCAGTTGGTAGAGCAGGGGATTGAAAATCCCCGTGTCGGGGGTTCGATTCCCTCCCTGGCCACCATCTTCAAATGCAAGCCCCGCAAAGGTTCCAGCCTCTGCGGGGCTTTTGCTTTCTGGCCGTCAGCTCTCGCCCATTCCCGCCGCCGGCTCCCCCGCGGCCCCGGCACGCACCTTCTCCTCGATCCGCGCGCCCACGTCCGGGTCGATGTTCTTCCAGTACTCGAACGCACGCTCCAGCACCGGACTGTGCACGCCGCCCAGCAGGCTGCCGGCGACCTGCTCGACCAGCGCCTGGCGCTGCGCGTCGTCCATCACCTCGCGCACCAGCGCACCGGGCTGGCTGAAGTCGTCGTCGTCCTTGCGCAGGGTGTAGGCGCTGCGCACCATCGGCCCATCCGCCTCCCAGCCATCGTCGACCGCTCCGGGCGACCCGGTCCACGGCCGGCCGCCGCTGTTGGGTGCGTGCACCGGGGCGGCGCCACTGTGGTGGTACGCCATCTGGCCGTCGAACAGGTAGGTGTTGACCGGCACCTTCGGCTGGTTGACCGGCAACTGGTGGAAGTTGGTGCCGATCCGGTTGCGCTGCGCGTCGTTGTAGGCGAAGGCCCGACCCTGCAGCATCTTGTCCGGCGACAACCCGATCCCCGGCACCGTGTTGCCCGGCGAGAACGCGGCCTGTTCGATCTGCGCGAAGAAGTTCTCCGGGTTGCGGTCCAGGACCATCTCGCCCACTTCGATCAGCGGGTAGTCGGCGTGCGGCCAGACCTTGGTCAGGTCGAAGGGGTTGATGCGGTAGGTCTTTGCATCCTCGTAGGGCATGACCTGCACGCTGAGCTTCCAGCGCGGATGCTCGCCGCGGGCGATCGCATCGAACAGGTCGCGGCGGTGGTAGTCGGCGTCCAGGCCGGCCATGTCCTGGGCTTCCTGGTTGCTGAAGAACTCCATGCCCTGGCGGGTGTGGAAGTGGTACTTGACCCAGAACCGCTCGCCCTCGGCGTTGACCCACAGGTACGTGTGCGAGCCATACCCGTTCATGTGCCGCCAGGTGCGCGGCAGCCCGCGCACGCCCATCACGTAGGTGACCTGGTGGGCGGACTCCGGGTTGCTGGTCCAGAAGTCCCACTGCATGTGGTTGTCGCGCAGACCCGAGTCCGGCAGGCGCTTCTGGCTGCGGATGAAGTGCGGGAACTTCATCGGGTCGCGCACGAAGAAGATCGGCGTGTTGTTGCCGACCAGGTCGTAGTTGCCTTCGCTGGTATAGAACTTCAGCGAGAACCCGCGCACGTCGCGCCAGGTATCCGGACTGCCCATTTCGCCGGCGACGGTGGAGAAGCGGATCAGCAGTTCGGTTTCCGCGCCGGGCTGGAACAGCGCCGCCTTCGTGTACCTCGATACGTCCGCGGTGGTGCGGAAGGTGCCGAACGCACCCGCGCCCTTCGCATGTGGCTGGCGCTCGGGCACCTTCTCGCGGTTGAAGTGCGCCATCTGCTCCAGGAAATGCACGTCGTGGAGCAGGATCGGACCGTCCGGACCGATGGTCAGGGAATCACGGTCGCTGGGTGCCGGAGCTCCCGCGCCGGTGGTGGATGGAGGAAGCTCGCCGCGCTTGCTCATGGTCGACCCCACGGGAAAGGTCCGGCTACCGGAACGCCGCAAGCGTGAAGGCCGCGTCAACGACATGCTTCCGCAATGTGAAGGGGCGCGCCCACTTTCTCCACAGCAGCGTCCACTGCCCGGGACCCGCCCCCCCGCCCGGCCACCATGCGCCGTAGTATGCTGGCGGCGCCCTCCCCAACGGAGTTCCCGGATGAAGCCTTCACGCCCGGTTGCGTGGTTGGTCCTGGCCCTTTGCACGGCGTTTTTGGTGGCCTCGTGCGCCAGCGGTCCCGTGCGCCGCGTGTCCGATCCGGCCGCGCGCATCCAGCAGCTGGCCGTCCAGGCCGATGGCCATTGGGACGTCACGCTGCGGCTGCAGAACTTCAGCAGCATCCCGATGCGCTTCGACCAGGTGGAACTGCAGCTCACCGTAGCCGGGCAGGACGCCGGCACCCTTCGCGCCGCTCCCGGCCTGCTGATCGGCGGGGAATCCGCCGACGTGGCGGAGATCACCCTGGCCCCGTCCGCCAACGCACGGCTGGCCGTCGCCGATGCGCTGGCCGCCGGCCGCAGCGTCGAATACACGCTGCAGGGCCCGATCACCGCGACCCCCGACGAAGGCAAGCAGCGCCGTTTCGAGACCGACCCGCGTCGCAGCGCGCTGAGCCCGGCCCCCGGGCTGCCCGGCGTGCTGCGCTGACCGACACCAATACGAGAGGACGACATGAGCAACCGCTACAAGGCCCCGATCCGCGACATGCAGTTCGCGCTGTACGACGTACTGGGAATGGACCGGGTGCTGCCGGCGCTGGGCCACGAGGAAACCGGCCGCGAGCTGGTGGACGCCGTGCTGGAGGAAGCCGCGCGCTTTGCCGAGACGGTGCTGGCACCGCTCAACGAGGTCGGCGACCGCGAAGGCTGCACCCTCGACACCGCCACCGGCGAGGTCAGGACCCCGACCGGCTTCCGGCAGGCCTACGAGCAGTACGTGGAAGGCGGCTGGCCCGGCCTTACCGCCCCGGTGGACTTCGGTGGCCAGGGCCTGCCGCACGTAGTCGGCTTCGTCCAGAAGGAAATGATCGACAGCGCCAACCTGGCCTGGGGCAACTTCCCGCTGCTCGGCCACGGTGCCACCGAGGCCCTGCGCCACCACGGCGAGGACTGGCAGCGCGAGGTTTTCCTCAAGCCGCTGGTCTCCGGTGAGTGGACCGGCACCATGTGCCTGACCGAGCCGCACTGCGGCACCGACCTGGGCCTGCTCAAGACCCGCGCCGAACCGGTCGGCGACGGCCGCTACGCGATCACCGGCACCAAGATCTTCATCACCGCCGGCGAGCACGACATGGCGTCCAACATCGTCCACCTGGTGCTGGCGCGCCTGCCGGACGCCCCGGCGGGCAGCAAGGGCATCTCGCTGTTCGCGGTGCCCAAGTTCAAGGTCGACCGCGACGGCAACGTCGGCGAGCGCAACGCGGTGGCCTGCGGCTCGCTCGAGCACAAGATGGGCATCCACGGCTCGGCCACCTGCGTGATGAACTTCGACGGCGCCGAGGGCTACCTCGTCGGCCAGCCCCACAAGGGCATGTCGCACATGTTCACCATGATGAATGCCGCGCGCCTCGCCGTCGGCCTGCAGGGGCTGGGACTGTCGGAGCGGGCGCTGCAGAACGCGCTGGCCTATGCGCGCGAGCGCCTGCAGTCGCGCTCGCTGTCGGGCCCGAAGCTGCCGGAGAAGCCGGCCGACCCGATCATCGTCCACCCGGACGTGCGCCGGATGCTGCTGACCTGCAAGGCCCTGGTCGAAGGCAGCCGCACCATGGCCTACCACGCCGGGCTGATGATCGACACCGCCGAGGGCGCCACCGACCCGGCCGAGCGCGAACGCGCGCTGGCGCTGGTCGACTTCATGACCCCGATCGTCAAGGCGTGCCTGACCGAGTGGGGCATCGAGTGCACCTACAACGCCCTGCAGTGCTTCGGCGGCCATGGCTACATCGCCGAGCACGGCATGGAACAGCTCGCGCGCGATGCCCGCATCACCACCCTGTACGAGGGCACCACCGGCATCCAGGCACTCGACCTGGTCGGCCGCAAGATCCTCAAGCTCGAAGGCGCCGGGCTCAAGGTCCTGGGCGGGATGATCCGCGGCTTCTGCGAGGAGAACGGCGGCAACGAGGCGCTCGGCCCGATGGTCGCCACGCTCGCGACCACCGCCAGGGAGTGGGAAGAGCTGACCGTCGCCATCGCCAGGGCCGCCGCCGGCAACCCGGAGGAGGTCGGCGCGGCGGCGTATGACTACCTGATGTACAGCGGCTACGTGACCCTGGCCTACTGGTGGGCACGCATGGCCGCGGCCGCCGTGGCTTCCGGCCAGCCGGAGGGCTTCAAGGCCGGCAAGCGTGAAACCGCCCGCTTCTACTTCGAGCGCATCCTGCCGCGTACCCGCACCCACGCGGCGGCCATCCGCAGCGGAGCGGCTTCGCTGATGGGACTAGACGAGGCGGATTTCGACGCCTGACGGTTTCCCTGCCGCAACAATCTGGTTGTAAGCTCGGGCGACATGGAGACTGCCCCGGCGATGCTTGACCCGGCTGTCTCCGGCGGCAACACGCCGCCGGGGACGATCCTCCACTCGGCCGGCGCCCCTGGCGCCTCCCCGCCCCGACGCCCGCTGGATGCCGTCCGCCTGCTCTCCCTGGACGCCCACGGCCGGGCGCTGGACTGGATCGGCTGGCAGCACGCGGCCTGCCTGTACGCCCGCGATGCGGTCGCCTGGACCCTCGGCGATCCGTGCCTGCTGGTGCATGGCGGCACCAACCGCTGGAGCGGCCGGCGCAGCCTGCTGGAGCTGCACCCCATCGTCGCCAGCCGCGGCCAGGCCCGTGGCAAGGCCCTCGACCCCACCCCGGCGCTCAGCAACCCGGCGCTGTTCGCGCGCGATGCCCACCTGTGCCTGTATTGCGGGCACCGCTTCAACCGTCCGCAGTTGACCCGCGACCACGTGATGCCGGTCTCGCGCGGCGGCCGCGACTGCTGGGAGAACGTGGTCAGCGCCTGCTTCGCATGCAACTCCCGGAAGGGCAGCCGCACCCCGCAACAGGCGGGCATGCCGCTGCTGGCCGTGCCCTATCGGCCCAGCTGGATCGAGCACCTGATCCTGTCGAACCGCAACATCCTGGCCGACCAGATGGCCTTCCTGAAGGCACAGCTGCCGCGCGATGCGCGGATCGCGGTGTGATTGCGACGCAATCGTTTGACGCCGTTCACGTGGTCCGCAACACTGCCGTGATCACTTGCAACCGGAACCGGCGATGCCCCTGAAGCTTGGCCTGACAGGCATGGACCAGTCGACCCGCACGAAGCTCGAGTCGACCTTCGCCGAGGCCAACGCACTCGCCGGCAACGCCTGGGCGCTGGTCGGCGACCAGGAGGCCAGCCATGTCATCGTCGACATGGACAGCATGTACGGGCCGATGAGCTGGCTGCGGCTGCACGCCGACGGCAAGCAGGTCATCGGCCTGACGGTGGCGCCACGCACGCAGGCCGACTTCCACCTGCCGCAGCCCGCCGATGCCGCGATCCTGGCCTCGGTGCTGCGGCAGATCGCGCCGGGGCCACACGCCCTGCCGGCCGGCCAGACACCGGCCCCGGAAGCCATGGACCAGCTCCCCGAGGAGCGGACCCTGCCGGCCAACGAGGAGCAGGCGGCGCCAGGCGTGTTCGGCAGCGCCGCCCCGGCCACCGAGGAGTTCGGCGACCCCGCGGAGCCGGCCAGCACCGCGGCAGGCCAGGTGCTGCCCGCCGCGCCCACGCTCGAGCCGGCGGAGTCCGCGCCGGCGCCCGCCCCCGACCGCCCGCGTTCCTTGCTGGACTGGCTGGCGGCGGGCGGCCCGGGACACCGTTTTGCGCTCCGCGACGGCGACGTCGAAGTGCTGGTCGATCCGGTCACGCAGCAGTACCACGGCCCGGCCCTGCTCAAGCCGCTGGCGGGCTTGGCCGCGGCCGAGTTCAGCGCCGACGGGCTCGGCTCCGAACCGGAGGACTGGGAGGCCCGCGCCGGGGCCGCGGGCCCGGCCCAGCCGCTGTCGCGCCTGCTCTGGTTCGCCGGCCTGCAGGCGGGCAAGGGCGAACTTCTCCCCGGCTTCGACCCTGGCGCCCGCTACCAGTTGCTGAAGTGGCCGCAGACGGAGCGTGAATTCCCCCGCCATTTCCGCATCGCCACGGTGATGATGCGCGGCCCGGCCACACTGGACGAGGTCGCGGCCGCCAGCGGGGTTCCCGCCGCGGAAGTGGTCGAGTTCGTCAACGCCAACCTGGCCACCGGCTTCGCACGGCCCGAGCAAGTCGACGAGCCGGCGGCGCCCGCACCACGCCAGGGGCTGTTCGGACGCCTGCGCGGCCGCTGAGCCGCCTTGCCCCCCCCGTTCGGCAGCGGGACAATGGCCCACTTGCCGTCCGGTTCCGTATTGATGATCGACCCGCAGCGCTACCCCCGTCTTTCCCGCATCCAGGTCCCTTCGGACCTGCGCGCATTCCCTGCCGGGGAACTGCCGGCGATCGCCGATGAGCTGCGCGGCTACCTGATCGAGCAGGTCGCGCAGTCCGGCGGGCACTTCGGCGCGGGCCTGGGGGTGATCGAGCTGACGGTGGCGCTGCACTGGCTGTACGACACCCCGCAGGACCGCCTGGTCTGGGACGTGGGCCACCAGACCTACCCGCACAAGATCCTCACCGGTCGCCGCGACACCATCCACACCGTCAAGCGCAAGGACGGCGTGGCGCCGTTCCCCAAGCGCGAGGAGTCCGAGTACGACACCTTCGGGGTCGGCCACAGCTCCACCAGCATCTCCGCCGCGCTGGGCATGGCCCTGGCGCTGCAGGCCACCGGTGACGAACGCAAGGTGGTGGCGGTGATCGGCGACGGTGCGATGACCGCCGGCATGGCCTTCGAGGCGCTCGCGCACGGCGGCGGCCTGGGCGAGGAGCCCGGGCGCGCGGAACCCGACCTGCTGGTGATCCTCAACGACAACCAGATGTCGATCTCCGAGAACGTCGGCGGCGTGACCCGCATGCTCGGCCGGCTCTCGGGCAGCAGCACCCTCAATGCGATCCGCGAGGGCGGCAAGAAGCTCCTGGGCGACAAGCACGGTGCGCCGGCGCGCTTCGTCAAGCGCTGGGAAGAGCAGTGGAAGGGCATGTTCGTGCCTTCCAGCGTGTTCGAGGAGCTGGGCTTCCACTACACCGGCCCGATCGACGGCCACGACATGGACGCGCTGGTGTCGACCCTGCGCACGCTCAAGGGCATGAAGGGCCCGCAGCTGCTGCACATCATCACCACCAAGGGCAAGGGCTACGAACTGGCCGAGGGCGACCAGATCGGCTACCACGCGGTCAGCCCGTTCGACCCGGTCCAGGGCATGGTCAGCACGCCGGGCGCGAAGAAGCTGACCTACACCGACGTGTTCGGCGACTGGCTGTGCGACATGGCGGCCGCCGAGCCGCGGCTGATGGGGATCACCCCGGCGATGCGCGAAGGCTCGGGCCTGGTGCGCTTCAGCAAGGAGTACCCGGAGCGCTACTTCGACGTCGCCATCGCCGAGCAGCACGCGGTCACCCTCGCCGCCGGGATGGCCTGCGAGGGCGCCAAGCCGGTGGTGGCGATCTACTCCACCTTCCTGCAGCGCGCCTACGACCAGCTGGTGCACGACGTGGCGATCCAGGACCTGGACGTGCTGTTCGCGATCGACCGCGGCGGCGTGGTCGGCCCGGACGGCGCCACCCACGCCGGCAACCTGGACCTGAGCTACCTGCGCTGCGTCCCCAACATGGTGGTGATGGCACCGGCCGACGAACCCGAGTGCCGCAAGCTGCTGAGCACCGCCCTGCGCCACGCTGGCCCGGCGGCGGTCCGCTACCCGCGCGGCACCGGCCCCGGCCTGCCGGTGGAGCCGGGCCTGGAAACCCTGCCGATCGGCAAGGGCGAGGTCCGCGCCCGCGGCGCCGGCGTCGCCCTGCTCGCCTTCGGCGCCCCGCTGGCCGCCGCCGAACAGGTCGCCGCGGAACTGGGCCTGACGGTCGCCAACATGCGCTTCGTCAAGCCGCTGGACCGCGGGCTGGTGCTGGAACTGGCCGCCAGCCACGAGGGTCTGGTGACCCTGGAGGACAACGTCGTTGCCGGTGGCGCGGGCTCGGGCGTGGCCGAACTGCTGGCCGCCGAGGGCGTGTGCGTGCCGGTGCTGCACCTGGGCCTGCCGGATGCCTTCCAGCACCACGGCAGCCGCGAGCAGCTTCTGGCCGAGGCCGGGCTGGACGTGGACGGGATCCGCGCGGCGATCCTGGCGCGCTGGCCGACGCTGGGCACGGCGCCGAGGCAGAACGCGGCGTCCTGACGGGAGACGCGCGCCTGCGGCCATATACCCCAGGGACTGGGGACAGACCGCGCGGGCCGCGCGGATACTAAAAAGGGGCCCTGCGGCCCCTTTTCTGCGTTTTGTCCTGCGTCTTGCTGACCGGATTGGTCGGGGTGGCCGGATTCGAACCGACGACCACTTGTCCCCCAGACAAGTGCGCTACCAGGCTGCGCTACACCCCGGAAAATCCGTCCCGCCTGTGCGGCGGCCGGCAAGTATACCCCTACCGCCTCAACAGTTGCAGCACTTCCTCCAGTTCCATCCGCACCTGGCGGACGATCTGGGTGCTCAGCGCCGATTCGTCGCGGCCTGCATCGCCTTCCAGCCGCAGCCGAGCGCCGCCGATGGTGTAGCCCTGCTCGTACAGCAGCCCGCGGATCTGGCGCACCATCAGCACCTCGTGGCGCTGGTAGTAGCGGCGGTTGCCACGGCGCTTGACCGGGCTGAGCATGGGGAACTCGGTTTCCCAGTACCGCAGCACGTGCGGCTTGACGTCGCACAGCTCGCTGACCTCGCCAATGGTGAAGTAGCGCTTGGCCGGGATGGGCGGCAAAGTGACTGGAGTTTCGCTGGTGCTCATGTGTTACCCGATGGATGCAGGGGTCTTGCCGGCTGATTCGACAACAACCTTGAGTTTCTGGCTGGCATGAAAAGTAACGACCCGGCGCGCCGCGATAGGGATGACTTCGCCGGTTTTTGGATTGCGTCCGGGACGAGCCGGCTTGTCGCGCACCTGGAAATTACCGAAACCGGACAACTTGACCTCGACACCGCGCGCAAGCGAGTCGCGAATTTCCTCGAAGAAGGTATCGACAATATCCTTGGCTTCACGCTTGTTCAATCCCACGCGGTCGAACAGCAACTCCGCCAGCTCAGCCTTGGTCAGGGTACGTTCCGGATTCATAATTTGTTGTTCCTTATGCGCGCTGGCGTACGCCGTGGGCATTGACCAGCGCATCAAGCAGCAGTGTCATGCATTGTTCAACGGTGGCATCGTCGAGTGTAGCTTCCGGATTCTGAAGCCAGAAACGGAAGGCCATACTTTTCTCGGCTGTTTGGGCCGATTTATCTCGCCACACGTCGAACAGTTTAATATCTTTGACGATGCCAAGAGTAGCATTAGATTCGATCGCGCGAGTAAGTGTATTTAACAAATCCTGGTACGACACATCCAGATCGACCAATACCGCCAGATCGCGAATCACCACAGGCTGACGTGAAAGCTCTGCAGGTACGGGCAATTCACCAACGGAAATCGCCTCGACATCCAGCTCGAACACTACTGGCGCGTGTGCAAGATCGTACTGCTGGGCCCAACGCGGATGCAACTCGCCCAGCCAGCCGATAGCCTTGCCATCGAGTTCCAGCCTGGCCGAACGACCCGGATGCAGGGCGGGATGCGTATCGGCGACACACACCAGATTGCCGGCCCGTGCACCCAGCAGGCATTCAACATCATTGCGGACATCATAGAAATCAACGGGACGCGATGGAGTGCCCCATTGCTCTTCCACGGCAGGCCCCCAGGCAGCACCAGCCAGGCGCTGGGGCTGATTGATGCCGGCCACCGTCAGACCGCCATCGGCGACCTGGTCATCGCGCGCAAAAACACGCCCGAGCTCAAACACCCGAACACGGCTTTGCTTGCGGTTGGCATTGTGCACGATATTGGCCAGCAAGCCGCCCATCAGACTGGACCGCATGACCGCCAGTTGGCTGGCGATAGGGTTCAACAACCTGATCGGATTGTCGTTACCTGCAAAGTCGCGCTCCCAGGACTCTTCCACGAAAGCAAAAT
Source organism: Pseudomonadota bacterium (assembly GCA_023388955.1). Taxonomy (GTDB): domain Bacteria; phylum Pseudomonadota; class Gammaproteobacteria; order Xanthomonadales; family Xanthomonadaceae; genus Novilysobacter. The sequence goes on along the minus strand of JAEWFH010000123.1, from coordinate 5,675 downwards.
TGATGACTTCCTGATAGTCCTGGCTTGCCATGCTCGCACGCAAGGCGTGCGGCCCACGCAGCACTTCAGGGCTGGCCAGCATGTGCGCACGTGCTACAGGAGGCACATCGGGAATACGCTCAAAGCCATATACACGCGCCACTTCCTCGATCAGGTCCTCTTCGATAAAGAGGTCAAATCGATAAGATGGCGGGCTGACGACGAACACGTCGCCTTCCTGAACCTCGAAAGGCAGGCCCAGGTTGGTAAAAATGGTTGCTATTTCCGCACTCGAAACCTGCACCCCAAGAACCTTGTGGCAGCGTGACAAACGCATGGATACCGGCTCGCGCGCCGGCAAGTTGATTACCTGATCATCCAGAGGGCCGACCTGGCCACCGCAGATGTCAACCAGCAGGCGGGTCATGAACTCCAGATCGTCGGTGATCGAAGCAAAGTCAACGCCCCGCTCGAAGCGATGGCTGGCTTCGGAACTGAATTTATAACGACGCGGGCGACCCATGATGGCTTCCGGCCACCAGAAAGCACCTTCCAGATAGATATCGGTCGTATCCAGCGTCACGGCGGTGGCTTCACCGCCCATGATGCCCGCCAGACTTTCGACGGCATCGCCCGCTGCAATTACACCGACATCAGGCTCAAGGGTAACGGTTTGTCCGTTCAGCAGTTCCAGCTGCTCGCCTTGTTGCGCCCAGCGTACGGTCAGGCCGCCTTGTATGCGCTTCAGGTCGAAGACGTGAGTGGGCCGACCCAATTCCAGCATGACATAGTTCGAAATATCGACCAGCGCTGAAATGGAGCGTTGCCCCGCACGCTCCAGACGTGTTTTCATCCAGTCAGGAGTGGCTACGCGCGCATTGACACCGCGAATGACGCGGCCGGCAAAGCGTCCACAAAGGTCAGGCGCCTGTACGCTCACTGAAAGACGATCGTCCAGGGTAACGGGTACTGGCTCAAACGCGGGACGTGTCAGCGGCACGCCGGTCAGGGCAGACACTTCGCGTGCCACACCCAGAATGGACAGGCAGTCGGCCCGGTTGGGGGTCATTTTCAGGGTGAACAGCGTGTCGTCCAGATCAAGCGCAGTACGTATGGATACGCCGACCGGGGCCTCCGGATCGAGCTCGAGCAAACCTGCGTGGTCTTGCGACAGACCAAGCTCGCGCGCCGAGCACAGCATGCCTGCAGAGGCCACACCTCGCATTTTGGCAACGCCGATCTTCATGCCGCCGGGCAGTTCGGCACCTACGCGAGCCAGCGGCACCTTGAGGCCGGCTGCCGCATTGGGCGCACCACAAACAATCTGCAGCAGCTCGCCTGAGCCATCGTCGACCTGGCAAATGCGCAGCTTGTCGGCGTTGGGGTGAGCCGCAATCTCCTTGATATGCGCAACCACCACACCGCTGAAGGGAGGCGCCACCGTGGTGGTTTCCTCGACTTCAAGACCCGCCATCGTCAAGCGATGCGACAAGGCGTCGGTGTCTAGGTCGGGATTTGCAAAAGCACGTAGCCAGGACTCAGGAAATTGCATAATGTACTCGTCGTATTCGTTTTACAGCGGGGCCAGGCCGGCCGCGATCAGGCGCAGTGCCGCCTGTTTGCAGGTTTTCAGCGGTTGAACTGGCGCAGAAAGCGTAAATCGCCTTCAAAGAACTGGCGCAAATCATTGACGCCATAGCGCAACATAGTCAGGCGTTCCAGCCCTGAACCAAATGCGAAACCGATATAGCGCTCAGGGTCGAGCCCGAAATTGCGCACCACCTGCGGGTGCACCTGGCCCGAGCCGGAAATTTCGAGCCACCGCCCCTGGTTCGGTCCCGACGTAAACATCATGTCAATTTCGGCCGAGGGCTCGGTAAAGGGGAAGAATGACGGGCGGAAGCGCACACAAAGATCTTCGGTTTCAAAGAAAGCGCGCAAGAAGTCCGTGTAAACACCCTTCAGGTCGGCAAAAGAAATGTCTTCGGCGATCCACAGGCCTTCAACCTGGTGGAACATAGGAGAGTGAGTAGCATCGCTGTCTACGCGATAGGTACGCCCCGGAGCAATAACCTTGATGGGCGGTTTGTGCATGCGGGCGTAGCGCACCTGCATGGGGCTGGTGTGCGTGCGCAGAAGCAAAGGCAAGCCCTGGCTATCCTGCATGTCGACATAGAAAGTGTCCTGCATCGAGCGTGCAGGATGGTTTTCAGGGTTGTTCAGGGCCGTGAAGTTGGTCCAGTCGTTTTCGATTTCTGGGCCGTCAGCCACATCGAATCCGATGGAGCGGAATATGGCTTCAACGCGCTGCCACGATTGTATGACGGGGTGTATGCCCCCTACTCCCTTGCCCCGCCCCGGCAAACTGACGTCTATTGTTTCGGCTGCCAGACGCTTGTCGAGTTCAGCCTGGGCCATTTCCTGACGCCTGGCGTTGAGCAGACCCTCGATTTGCTGTTTGACCTGGTTGATACGGGCCCCTTCGGCCTTTTTCTGATCAGGAGCCAACTGCGCCAGGCCTTTCATCAGGGCGGTTAACGCACCCTGCTTGCCCAAAAATCGGGCCTTGGCATTTTCAAGTGCCGCAGCATCACTGGCCTGGGCAAACTGTTCTTGCGCCTGAACGATCAGGTCATCAACCGAAGGAGTCATAGGTAGCGTTTCCAAATACAAACGGAGCCCGCTAGAGCCCCGTTTGCAGCAATACAGAATCGAGATTGATCAAGCAGCCAAAGCAGACTTGGCTTGTTCAACCACGGCAGCAAAGCCGGCTTTATCGTTTACGGCCATGTCGGCCAAAACCTTGCGATCCAGTTCAATCGAGGCTTTCTTGGTGCCGGCGATGAACACGCTGTAGGAAACACCCAGTTCACGGCAAGCCGCATTGATACGGGTGATCCAGAGGGCGCGGAACGTGCGCTTCTTGTTGCGGCGGTCACGGTAGGCATATTGCCCGGCCTTCATTACCGCCTGTTTGGCGACACGGAATACATTACCGCGGCGACCACGATAACCTTTTGCTGCTTTAATAACTTTTTTGTGACGGGCACGGGCAGTAACGCCGCGTTTTACGCGTGGCATATCAGATCTCCTATCAAGCGAACGGCAACATTGCCTTGACTGCGCTCACATCTGCATCGTGAACGGCAGCCGAACCGCGCAGATGGCGCTTGTTCTTGGTTGTTTTCTTGGTGAGGATGTGACGCTTGAACGCCTGGCCCCGCTTGATAGACCCGCTACCACGAACCTTAAAGCGCTTGGCAGCGCCTTTCTTGGTTTTCATCTTAGGCATGATGTAACTCTGTGATTGATGAATGTAGGTGGCCCCCAAACAAACTGGCGGCGCTTGCACAACCCGGCATTCACTTATTGATTTCTTTTCCGGCTACCCCAAATAGGCTTGTTGCCATAAATTGGGCATACACTTGGAAAAGCCCTTGATTATACGATGAATTAAAGCCGTTTGTCTAACTGATTCGCGCAACAACTTAGCCGTTCCAGGGCAACCGGTATTGTATGGCTTCAGCAACATGCACCGACGCTATCTGTCCCTGCCCCTCCATGTCGGCCAGCGTGCGCGCCACCCGCAGAATCCGGTGCACGACCCGGGCAGACCAATTCCAGCGCTGCATACCCTGCGCCAGCAGCATTTTGCCCTGTTCATTCAGCCCGCAATGCGTGCTGATATCGGCTACCCCCAGCCTGGCGTTGGTCGTACCCTGCCGCTGCAGCTGACGCGCCCTGCATTGCGCCACCCTTAGACGCACGGGTTCAGAGGCTTCTCCTTCAGGCAAATCGACCCAGTTGGACTCGGACGCGGGCAGCGAGATCTGCAGATCCACCCTGTCGAGCAAGGGGCCAGACAATCTGCTGCGGTAGGCTTCGACACGATCCGGTGTGCAGCGGCAGCTTTTCTTCTTGTGCCCTTGCCAGCCGCAAGGACAGGGATTCATGGCTGCGACCAGCTGGAAAGCGGCTGGAAAAGTGAGTGTTCGCGAGGCGCGCGCAATGGAAACAACGCCGGTTTCCAGCGGCTCGCGCAATGACTCCAGAACGCGCCGCTGGAACTCCGGAAGCTCATCAAGAAACAGAACACCCTGGTGGGCCAGGCTTATCTCGCCAGGCCTGGGATAGGCACCGCCGCCTACCAAAGCCGGCATGGAGGCAGAGTGATGCGGCGACCTGAATGGCGGCCTGTCGGTAAACGTAGCCGGATGACCACTTAAACCTGCCAACGCTGACACTTCCAGCGCCTGCTCGGCGCCCAGACGCGGCAAAAGGCCTGGCAACCTGTGTGCCAGCATGCTTTTGCCGGTACCAGGCGGCCCCGACATCAGCAGACTATGACCACCGGCAGCCGCGATCTCGAGCACGCGGCGCGCCAGTTCCTGCCCCTTTACTTCAGACAGGCAGGGTTCGACATGAGGACACGCCGCCAGCACCGGCGGCTGCGCAGGCGGCAGCGCCCGAAGCCCCGCGAGATGATCTGCCACATCAAGCAGCGTGGGCGCAGACAACACCGTAAGACCGGGCACCAGCGCCGCATGACCGGCGCACCCTGCCGGAAGGACCAGCACCGCATCGGGATTGCTGCGCGCCACGGCCAGCGCAATCGCCAGCGGCGCCCCTACCGGAGCAATGGCACCGGTTAGCGACAATTCGCCTGCAAAGACATAATCCTGAAGCTCGCCGGCATAACCGGACGAAAGCACTTCCGGCACTTGGCCCGAGGCAAGCAAGATACCCAGCGCAATGGGTAAATCGAAACGTCCGGATTCCTTGGGCAGATCGGCCGGCGCCAGGTTGACCGTGAGACGCCCTGCTGGAAATTCGAAACCGCTGCTGAGTATGGCCGACCGTACCCTTTCACGGCTTTCGCGTACGCCGGCATCGGGCAGGCCCACCACATGAAAAGCCGGCAGGCCTGGGGCCATATGGACTTCGACACGTACCGGCAGGGCCTGAAGACCGCACAGTGCACGGCTGGCCAGCACAGCTAAAGACATATGCAAACCCCATGACTGTTTCACACAGGGGTCAGTATGCAGCGCTCCTTCTGCCCACAAGACCTGCCGGGCAGCAGATCATCCATTAGCGCTACTACTATAAAGCAGGGGAATCAGCGGATTTATTGGGTACCGGTGGCGCCTGGCCCTGGCTGCAAGGGAGTATCTGGCCGGCCTTCCAGCACCTGCACGCGTGACTCCAGCGCCGTAATTCGGGCCAGAGCGCGTTCCAGCAACTGCGCCTGAACATCGAATTCCTCGCGAGTGATCAAATCCATACGCGAAAATGTTTGCGCCATCATGGCTTTGACGTTGCGCTCGATATCGGCCGCCGGGCTTTTGGCAATGAGCTCGGACATATTCTTCTGAAAATCTTCAAACCAATCATTGCGGTTAACCATTGCTACCTCCGGATTCATTCATACATGCACAGGAATTTGCCTGCAGCGACGACCCGCTAGTGTAATGCAGGCTGCTCCCAATATTAAAACACCCCTGGGCTGCAGCGCAGGGGTGTTCCGAATGCCCGCTTAACGCGGGCGATATCATCGGGCCAATTCAGGCCCAGGCAGCAGAATTACGACTTGGGAGCCGAATCATCTGCGGGAGGTGTTACGCCCGGGTTGGGGCTGCCATCACCAACCGAGTTCTGGATGGCGCTATCTGCTTTTGCCGCACCGTCTTTAATGG
>JAEWFH010000119.1 GCA_023388955.1 Pseudomonadota bacterium | reverse complement strand
ACGGTGCCGGAGGTGTCGGCCTCGATCGGGTTGAACATCTTCATCGCCTCGATGATGCCCAGCGTGTCGCCTTCCTTGACCTGCTGGCCGACGCTGACGAACGCCGGCTTGTCCGGCGCCGAGGCGGCATAGAAGGTGCCGACCATCGGTGCGCGCACCACGTGGCCGTCGGGCAGGTCCTGGCCCGGGGCGGGCGCGCTTTCGGCCGGTGCCTGCGGGCGACCGCCGGTCGCGGCCTGGGCCGGCGAGTTCATCGGCATCACCTGGGCCGGCATGGCGGCCGGTGCGGCGACGTAGGTGGCCGGGACGACGCCGGGCGTGCGCGCCAGGCGGACGGATTCCTCGCCCTCGCGGATCTCGATCTCGGCGAGGTTGGAGTCTTCGAGCAGGTCGATGAGTTTCTTGATCTTGCGCAGGTCCATGAGCGGAGCCTCTTTGCTGGTTATCGGGAAAGGGCGCCGCGAGCTGCGGCTGCCGGGATGCTCAGGCCGGGTCCGTGGCCAGCCGCGCGATGGCGGCGTCGAGTGCATGCCTGTAGCCGGCCGGGCCCAGCCCCGCGACCACGCCCACGGCCAGGTCGCTGAAGTAGCTGGTGCGGCGGAACGGCTCGCGCGCATGCGGGTTGGACAGGTGCACCTCGTAAAAGGGAATCGCGACCGCCGCCAGGGCATCGCGAAGGGCCACCGAGGTGTGGGTGAAGGCGGCCGGGTTGATCACGATGCAGGCGGTGCCGTCGCCCGCTGCCGCCTGCACCCGGTCGACCAGTGCATGTTCGGCGTTGGACTGGAAGCACTCCACTCGGTGCCCGGCCGCTTCGGCGTGCTGGCGCAGCCCGGCGTCGATCTCGCGGAGCGTCGTGCGGCCATAGACCTCCGGCTCGCGGGTGCCGAGCAGGTTGAGGTTCGGGCCGTGCAATACCAGCAGTTGCGCCATCGGCGGGGGACCACGGGAAAGGCCGGCAGTGTGGAACACGCTGCCGCGGCTGTCCAGAAAATCCCTGCAGGATCGCCGAAGTTGTCAGGTTTTAAGCGGGCGTTTGATTCCGGCGGCGGGTCAGGGATCCACCCAGCCGTCGATCTCGCCGTCCTGGAACGGACCGATTTTCTGCCGTTGCAGCACGCCTTGCGCATCGACCAGCACCGTGTACGGCAGTACCCCGGCGGGGTTGCCCAGCTGCACGCTGGTGTCGGCCGGGCCGGGCTGGTCGAGCAGGATGCGATAGCCGACCGGCACCCGCTCCAGGAACCCGCGGACCGCGTCCAGGTCGTCCAGGGCGATGCCGACCACCTGCACGCCGTCGGTGCCCTGGCTGGCGGCGTAGCGGTCCAGCTCCGGCATCTCCTCGATGCACGGCGCGCACCAGCTGGCCCAGTAGTTGATCAGCAGCGGCCGGCCACTGCCGTCCGGCAGCGTGAACGGGGCGCCGTCCAGGCCGGGGAGCTGCAGGTGCGGGATGGCCTCGCCACGCCCGGCCACTTGCAGGCCTTCGGGGGGTGGCGGGGCGCCGGCGGCGGTGAGCTGCTGGAGCGCACGCTGGCCCGGCTCCGAGCCCAGCAACGGGCCGGGGCCGTTGATCAGCAGCCCGGCGACCACGCCCGCCACGCCGGCAAGCAGCGCGGCAACCAGCACCCTGCGGTTGCTCATGACGGCCCTCCCGCGGCGCGCCGGATGGCGTCGCGGACGATGTCGGGCGTGAGCACGATCGGCAAGGCCTCGCCTTCCCCGTCGCCTGCCGGATAGACCACGTACAGCGGTACCCCCACGGCGCGGTGCTCCTGCAGGTACCGGGTGAGCGCGGGGTCCACGTTGGTCCAGTCGCCCACCAGGTAGGCCATGCCGGCCTGCGCGAGCGCGTCGCGGAAGCCCTCGCGCGACAGCACGGTGCTTTCATTGGCCTTGCAGGTCACGCACCAGTCGGCGGTGATGTTCACGAACACCGGCTGGCCGGCCTGGCGCAGCTCCGCCAGCCGCGCCTGCGAGAAGGGCTCCGCCCCGGCCTCGGCGCCGACCGGGGCGGTCGCCTGCGCCTGCGGGCGCTCCAGGGTGTGCAGCGAATACAGCGGCCAGGCCATCGCCAGCAGGCCCGCGACCACGACCGGCAGCCAGCGCCGCGGCGCGCCAACGCGCGAGCGCGTCCAGGCCCAGGCCACCATCGCCAGCAGCACCGCGGCCAGCATCCACAGCCCGACCGCGTCGGCGCCGCGCTGGCGCGCCAGTACCCAGACCAGCCACACCGCGGTCAGGTACAGCGGGAAGGCGAGAAGCTGCTTGAACGTCTCCATCCACGCGCCGGGCCGTGGCAGCCGGTCGGCGAGCGCCGGCACCAGGCCGATCAGCAGGAACGGAAGCGCCAGCCCCAGGCCCAGCGCGAGGAACACCAGCATGGCCAGCCCGGCCGGGGCGGCGAAGGCCCAGGCCAGCGCCGCGCCCATGAACGGCGCCGTGCAGGGCGTGGCCACCACCACCGCCAGTACGCCGGTGAAGAAGTCGCCGGCCGGCCCGGAGCGGCTGGCCAGCCCGTGGCCGACCCCGGTCCAGCGTCCACCGAAGTGCCACACCCCCGACAGGCTCAGACCCAGTGCGAACATCACCAGTGCCAGCAGGCCCACCACCAGCGGCTGCTGCAGCTGGAAGCCCCAGCCCAGGGCCAGGCCCGCGCTGCGCAGCGACAGCGCCAGCGCGCCCAGGGCGGCGAAGCTCACCAGCACGCCCGCCGTGTACCACAGCGCCTGGCGCCGGGCCCCGGCGCGGCTGGTGCCGCCTTCCGCCAGTGCCAGCGCCTTCAACGACAGCACCGGCAGCACGCACGGCATCAGGTTGAGGATCAGCCCGCCGATCAGCGCCAGCAGCAGGACCGCGAAGATGCCCGGTCCGCCTTCCTCCAGCGTGCCGCGCACCCCCTGCGGCGGCAGCGTGCGCTCGACCTGGCTGACGCTGCCGGCCGGCAAGGACACCGGGATGCTGCGGGTCATCGGCGGATAGCAGATGCCCTCGTCCCGGCAGCCCTGGAAGGACACCACCAGGGTCGTCTCGACCGGATCAGGGTGCTCGCGCAGCACCTGCACCGGCACGTCCACCGGCTGCATGTACACCACGGTATCGCCGAAATATTCGTCGTTGTGGTCGACGCCTGCGGGCCAGTCGACCGCACCGGTGCGGATCCCGTCGC
>JAEWFH010000116.1 GCA_023388955.1 Pseudomonadota bacterium | reverse complement strand
GCGGGTTGAAGTGCTCGGTGATCATCGCCAGCTCCGGGATGCCCACCGGCTCGCCGGCCTTGCGCGAGCCGCCGCCGGCAACGCGGATGATGCCGTTGTCCCAGCTGCTGATGCTGATCGCGGCCAGCGCGCCTTCCTCGGCGAAGAACTCGTTGACCGCCTTTGCGAGCTCCTGGCGCTCGCTGTACTTCTTGACCCGCTCCGCGCGGTCTTCCGCCGCGGCCTTCGGCACCGTGAACTGTTGCAGGCCCTCCAGCGAGGTGGCGTCGTGGCGGTGCGAGTCCGGCTCTTCACCGCGCTTGTATTCGCGTGCCTCGCCCAGCAGCAGGATCTTGCCACCCAGCTTGCCGCGGTACTTCTCGATGTCTTCGGGCTTCTTGATTTCCACGTGCACCAGCTCGCCCTCCACCGGGCCGTTGGTGCCCGGGGTCCAGGCCTTGGGCAGGGCGTGCAACTGCTGCGCGCGGTCGCTGAGCATCTCGACGCTGGCGGAGCTGAACTCCCAGCCGCGACCGAAGTCCTCGAAGGCGTCGTCGTGGACGTTGGACAGGCCCCACTCGGTGAACTTGCCGCGGGTCCAGGCGTTGGCCTCGGCCATCTGCGGGGAGTTGGTCAGGCGCGCACCGATGTTCTCGGTCAGGTGGCTGAAGGTCTCCATGACCTGCGAGCGGTGGAAGGCCTCCTGCCGGATCTTAGTGACCATGTCCAGGTCCACCGGCTCCTGGGCCATGGCGAACCCGCTGAAACCCAGGCACAACATCAAAGCGCAACGCTTGAACATGCACGATCCCCGTGGCGCCGGAAGGGCGCGGTTACTTTGTGGGGACTGTAGCGGGGCCGGCTCGCGGTGGGCGCCGGCCGTAGGTCATGCGGTGGGGTTTGCGCAATCGGGCTGCTCCAGCCAGTCGACGACCACCGGGCCGAGGGTATCGAGCTGCATGGGCAGGGTGAGGTGGTCTTCGCCGGCAACCTCGAGGTAGCGTGCATGCGGGGCCGAGGCGGCCAGGGCGCGGCCATGGGCGACCGGCACGTGGCGGTCGGCATCGCCATGGACCAGCAGCGGGCAGGGGACGTCGGCCAGGGCGGTGGTGACGTCCACCTGCTCCAGCGGCAGGTCCAGCGTAGCGCCGGCCTGCTCGATGGCGGCGTCCAGGGCGGCATCGTCGAGCTGCCAGCGCATCCAGTGCCGCGCCAGCCAGGCGGTCGGCGGGGCCGGGGCGTCGGTGAGCATGTACGGCACCATGTCGCGGACCGCTTCGTCGGCCACGGCGAAGGACTCCATCGCCACCACCGTCTCGGCCTGCAGCCGCGGGTCGGCGCCGGCGAAGATCGCGGTCGCGGCGCCATACGAGACCCCGAGCAGGTGCAGCGGGCCGATGACCTCTCCGCGCGCCCGCAGGGCGGTGACGACGTCGACCACGTCCGCGGCCTCGCGGGTCCCGTAGCCGGTCGGGGCTTCGCCGGAGCGGCCGTGGTTGCGCAGGTCCAGGGCGATGGTGCGGTAGCCGGCCTCGCCCAGGTGCAGGGCCCAGGGCAGCATCGAGTCGCCATGCATCATCCAGCCGTGCAGCAGGACCACGGTGCCGCGCGGTGCCTGTGGCGGGGTGGGGGGTATGTCGAAGTCCAGGTCCGGGAAGGTGTCCGCCACGGTCTGGCCGTCGGGCCAGGACATCTGCAGGTGGTAGTCGCCGGGATCGACGGCGCGCCAGAACACCTCCACGCCGGCGGAGGTGATGACATGCCCGCTGCGGTCGTCGAGGCGCGCCAGGGCCGCGTCGATCGGCGCACGCGGAAGCAGCGGGGACGTGCCGCCGGGCGCGACGAGTTGCGCGGCCAGCGCAGCCGACAGGCCAGGCAGGGAAGTGAAACCGGCCAGCAGCAGGCAGGTGGCGGTCAGCAGGGCGACACGGAACATGGCACGACAGGGGCAATGCGGCCCTGCAGGCTATCGACCGCGGCGTGCCTGCCCTATCTTGGAACGATGACAGCCTGATGACGGTTTCCGGTGCATTCAGCCGCACCCGAGCGCTCGGACCGCAGGATCAAGCCGGAAGCGGCGCCCCTACCTGCTCGGCAAATGCGCGCACCTCGCCTTCCGGCAGTTCCGCCACGCCCCGGCCTTCGCGCTTGGCGCGCCGTTTTGCCATCGCCGCGATCGAGGCGACCTGTTCGGAAGTGGCGAACCGCCCCGGTCGCACCTGCGCCACGCCGACCGACAGGGTGCTGAGCGGGAACGTGGCCGGGCGGCCGGCACGGTCCTCCCCGGTGATCTGGCCGGCGGCGGCATCCTCGGCGTCATACAGCTCCAGGGCGGGGAGTATGCCGGCGGGGGTGCGGAGGCGGATAATGCGGCACCGTCCCGCAGCCGCCTCCGATGCCCCCCTCCCAGACCGTGGCGCCCGCCGCGTCCCAGCTTGATCCGCGGGTGCTCATCCCGCTGTGCATGTTCGTGCTGTACCTGGTCTGGGGTTCGACCTACCTCGGCATCGCCTTTGCGCTGGAAAGTTATCCGCCGTTCATGCTGGCGGGTCTCCGCTTCGCCGCCGCGGGCGGGCTGCTGTATGGATTCCTGCGCTGGCGCGGAATGGCGCCGCCGACTGCGCTGCAGTGGCGGAACGCCGCCATAACCGGCCTGTTGCTGCTCGGGATGGGCAACGGGATGGTCTGCTTTGCCCAGGAGCGGGTGAGCTCGGGTATCGCGGCGGTGGCGGTGTCGAGCATGCCGCTGTTCGCCGCTGCATTCGGGGGGCTGTATGGCAACTGGCCGTCAGGGCGGGAAGCGCTGGGCCTGATGGTCGGCTTTGCCGGGGTGGTGGTGCTCAACCTGGGCAGCGGGCTGTCGGGCGAGCGGATCGGAGCGATCGCGCTGCTGGTCGCGGCGGCCGCGTGGGCGTTCGGCTCGGTGTGGAGCCGCCGCCAGGAGATGCCGGCCGGCCCGATGAACACCGCCGCGCAGATGCTTTGTGCATCCGTGGCGCTGCTGCTGGTCGGCTTCGGCACGGGAGAACGCCTGCCTGCCGAACCCACCCTCAAGGCGACGCTGGCCCTGGCCTATCTCGCGCTGTTCGGCTCCATCGTCGCCTTCAGTGCCTACCTGTACGTGCTCAAGCACGCCAGGCCCGCCGTGGCCACGAGCTACGCCTACGTGAATCCGCCGGTCGCCGTGCTGTTCGGCGTGCTGCTGGCCGGGGAGACGGTCGGGCCGTTCGATATCGGCGGCATGGTGGTGATCCTGGCCGGCGTGGCGGTGATCACCCTGGCCGGGCGCACCGGCAAGCGCAAGCTCAATCCGCGCGCGCCCTGACGGGAAGGCCCGCCAGGGCGCGTGGGAACGGGTGCGCGAAGCGCCGCCGGCCAGGCCGGCGGCGCGGGGCGCTTACTGGACCGAGATGGTGCCCTTCATGAGCGCCGCGTGGCCCGGGAAGCTGCAGAAGAACTCATACGGGCCACCGCTCTGGAGCGCGCTGGTGGAGAAGGTGACCGAAGTGCTTTCGCCACCGCCGATGAGGTCGGTGTAGGCGATGACGCGCTCGTCGTCGGGCTTCACGTATTCGTTGTCGGCACCGGCCGAAAGACCATCGGCGGCAACGGCCTGCATGTTCGCCGTGGAGGTGATGACCACGTTGTGGCCCATTGCCGCCTCCGGCAGTTGGCCGGTGTGCTCCAGGTTGATGGTGAACTCGCTGCACGAGGCCGGGATCGCGATCGAGTCGACGTTGAACTGCATCGCGTCGTTGCCCTCGATGGTGGTCGCGCAGTCGGCGACCGTCGCGGCGTCGCCGGCGGTGACCGGGGCGCCGGCCGTCGCGTCCGTGCCCGCCGGGTCGGTCGCGTCCGGCATGGTGGTGTCGGCAACCGCGTCCGGGGCGGTCGTGTCCATGGCTCCCGGGGCAGTGGTGTCCGGCATGGTCCCGGTATCGGTGGCGGCGGTGCCGGCGGTGGTGTCCTGCGCCGGGGTGGTGTCGTTTCCTCCACAGGCCGCCAGTGCCAGCGCACAGGACGCGGTGAGCAGGGTGAGCTTGATGTTCATGGGTTCCTCCGGTTGGACATCTCGGCGCACATCATTCGCCCCCACGCCCATACTGCATGTGAAGAAGCGGGAGTCCGTCGGCCGGTTCGGGCATCATCCGCTCGTGAACCAACGCAGGATCCCCACATGATTTCCGAACGTTTTCACCCCATCGGCACCCCGGGAACCCCGTGGGGCGCCACCGAAAAAGCCGAATGGCTGGCAGGGCAGTCGCGCCGGCGCAGCTACCAGGACGAGGTCGTCACCCGGGTCGACGCGCTGCGCGACCGCTTCGACGTCGAGCAGTACGGCCAGCTGGAGTACGGTGGCGAGTCATTTCCGCTGTTCGCCTTGCGCAGCAGGCCATGGCGGGACGACCTGCCCGTGGTGCTGGTGACCGGGGGCGTCCACGGCTACGAGACCAGCGGCGTGCATGGTGCGCTGCAGTTCGCCCGCGAGGACGCCGGTGCCTACGCGGGCCGGGTGAACCTGCTCATCGCCCCGGCGGTCAGCCCCTGGGGGTACGAGCGCATCCACCGCTGGAACGCGGACGCGGTCGATCCCAACCGCTCCTTCCTGCCTGACAGCCCGGCCGCCGAATCCGCCGCGCTGATGGCACTGGTCGCGCCGCTGCGTGGCCGCATCGTGATGCACATCGACCTGCACGAAACCACCAACACCGACGAGTCTGAGTTCCGCCCCGCGCTCGCGGCGCGCGACGGCAAGTCGTTCGAGCCGGGCACGATCCCGGACGGGTTCTACCTGGTCGGCGACACGGAGAACCCGCAGCCCGGGTTCCAGAAGGCGATCATCGATGCCGTCGCCAGGGTGACCCACATCGCGCCGCCGGACGAGGGCGGCCGGATCATCGGCGAGGTGCCGGCCCAGCGGGGCGTGATCAACTATCCACTGCACCGGCTGGGGCTGTGCGCGAGCATCACCGGCGCGCCGTACGTGACCACCACCGAGGTCTACCCGGACAGCCCGGACGCGACCCCGCAGCAGTGTAACGATGCCCAGGCGGCCGCGGTCCGCGCTGCGATCGAGTACGTGCTGGCGCAGCCGGACGCGGCCTGAGCCGCGGGCGGCCCAGACAGGCGCTCAGCCTGCCTGGGCCGCCAGCATCGCGGTGAACTTCCCGGGCGGCACCGGCGGGGAGATGGCGAAGCCCTGGGCCATGTCGCAGCCCGCCTCGCGGAGCCATTGCAGCGTCTCCGCGTCCTCGATGCCTTCAGCCGTGACCAGGGCACCCACTTCGTGGGCGATCTGCAGGACGCCCCGTACGATCGCCCGGTCGGAGCGGGAGTCCAGCAGGCCGGCGATGAAGCTGCGGTCGATCTTGAGTTCCTCTGGGGCCAGCTGGCGCAGGTTGGTCAGTGTCGAATGGCCGGTGCCGAAGTCGTCGAGAGAGATGCGCACGCCATGGGCCCGCAGCTTCGGCAGGGAATCGGCGACCCGTTGCGGTGCATGCATGAGGTCGGTCTCGGTCACCTCCAGGATCAGCCCATGCCCGCGGTCCCCGACGGCCTCGATGATGGCGTCCACCAGCGCATCGTCCGCCAGGTCGTTGGCGCCGACGTTCACTGACAACGTGGGGTGCCAGGGAAGTGCCGGCCACCGCGCCAGTTCCTCCATGGCGCGCCGGACCATGTAGAGGGTCAGACCTGCCGTCTCCCCGGCGGATTCGACCAGCGGGATGAAGTCCCCGGGCTGGAGGGGGCCATGCTCGGGATGGTTCCAGCGTGCCAGCATCTCGCCCCCGGGCAACTGGCCGGTGCGCAGCTCCTGCTTGGGCTGCACGGCGTAGCCGAGGGAACCGTCGGCCAGCGCCGCCCGCAGGTCCGCGAGCAGCCTTGCCTGCCCCGGGGGATCCGCAGGGCCCGTGCTGTCCGGGGCGTTCCGCCCGTGGCCGCCCTCCGTCGCCACCGGTTGCTGCTTGCCGCGTGCGCGTCGCCAGGCCAGCCAGCCTGCCAGCAGCGCCACCGGCAGCAGCAGCCACCCGGCCCGGGACAGACGTGTTTCCTGGTGCGGCGTGGCGCCGATCTGGCCCAGCCATTCGCGATACAGGCGGTCCTGGGTACCGCTTTCGCGGACCCGGACCAGGGCGGCGTCCAGGGCCGTGACCAGGTCCGGGCGGTCATGGCGCACCGCCAGGGCATAGCGCTGCTCCAGCAGAGGGGGACCCAGCGGGACCAACTGGTGCAGGCCGCCCTGGTTGATGGCATGCAAGCCGATGCCGGTCGGCACCAGCGCGTACTCGGCCCGGTGGTCGGCCACCGCGTTCAAAGCCTCCGGCTCGGTCTGGACGAGCACGAGCGAGGGGGCTGGTTCCAGGTGCTGCAGGGTTTCCCAGGCCAGCCCCCGCTCCTGCACTGCCACGGTGTGGCCACCCAGTTCCGCCAGGCCGACGGTCTCGGGCTGTCCCTTGCGCCCGAATACGGCGTGGTAGCGCAGCAGGTAGGGGCGGGTGAACAGGAACCGGTGATCGCGTTGGTCGGAAAGGAAGGCCGGGACGACGTCGATCTCCCCGCGTTCCAGGCTGGCCAGGGCCTGCTCCCAGTCGCCGAGCCGGACCTGCAGGTCCATGTCCAGGTCCTCGGCCAGCAGGCGTATCAGTTCGATGTCGAAGCCGGTGGCGTGGCCGTCGGCATCCAGCACCTGGAACGGTGGATAGCGGGCGTCACCGGCGACCACCAGGGTTTCCCGCGCGCCGGCACCTGCCGCCGGCAGGGCCAGCAGTACGAGCGCCAGGAAGAAGGAAGCGGCGCCCCGACTGCGTGGCCGCATGCCGCCCTGCCGCACCTGGTTCCGTCCGGGTATCGCCTGCATGCAGTTCGTCCGATAGCCCCCCTTGGCACCTGTGTAGCACGAATCGCGTGGGACGGCAGGGCCTGCGGCTATAGTTGCCGCGAACCCATACCGGATCCTCCCATGAAGATCTCCGACTTCCTCGCCAGTACCGGGGGGCTGTCCTCCATGGCCCGCGAACTGGGCATCGACGAACGGCAGGCCGCCGCCGGGGCGACCGCGCTGCTGCCCGCGATCATGGGCGGATTCCGTCGCCAGGCGCAGGCCAGCCCGGCGGGCGTCGCCGGCCTGGGCGCCCTGCTGGGCCAGCTGGGCGGTGGTGGCTTGCTGGACGACGTGCTGTCCCCGCAACCCACCCACGTGGACCGCGGCAACAACGTGCTCGGGCAGATCTTCGGCTCCAGGGAAGTCAGCCGCGAGGTCGCCCAGGATGCTTCGCGCAAGACCGGCCTGGACAGCTCGGTGCTGAAGAAGATGCTGCCGATCCTGGCCATGCTGGCCGCCGGTTACATGGCCCGGCAGGGCTCTGGCGCGGCCGGCGGCGCACCGGTGGCCGGCGGCGGCATTGGCGGGATGCTGGGAGGCCTGCTTGGCGGGAGCACGTCCGCCGGCGGGGCGGGCGGGCTGGCCAGCCTGGCCGGGCTGCTCGACGCCGATGGCGACGGCAACCCGCTCGACGACATCCTCGGCCGCCTCGGCCGCTGAGGAGACCGGAAACCGGTCAGTCCCCTGCTTCCTCCAGGCCGGCTAGCATGGCTTCGACGTGGCGGGACGGGTTGCGGTCGGAGTGCACCGCGCGGATGCGCCCGTCCTGCCCGATCACATAGGAAGTGCGGCTCGACATTCCGCGCCCCTCCATCACCGCGTCGTACCCGGCGGCGATGCGGGCGCCTTCGTCGGCGGCCACGGGGAACTTGCCGGCGCAGGTGGCGGTGTCGCTGGAAAACTCGCGTAGCTGGTCGGTATTGCCGGCGGTCACCCCGATCACCGTCGCGCCGCGCTCCTTGAACCGGTCGATAGCCTGCGAGAACAGCGAGGCCTCCAGGTTGCAGCCCGGCGTGTTGGCGGCGGGGAAGAAGTACAGCACCACCGGGCCGTCCCGAAGGGCCTGCGAGAGCGTGAATTCGAACGCTTCGCCGGCCAGCCAGCCGGGCGCGGTGAAGTCGGGCGCGGCGTCGCCCGGCTGCAGGGTGGCGGAGGCGGGTTGCGAACAGGCCGCGGCGAGGAGGAAGGCCAGGCCGAGGACCGCGGATCTGAGGGCTTTCATGGGGGACGCTCCGGGAAAGGACGGCAGCGCCATCCTACGCCCACCGGGGCGACGGGCGGGGCCGTGGGGGAGGCACTCCGAGGCACCCCGCTGAGACGGCGTATACGTGCAGGCACCTAGTCTCCCCGTCGTGCCAGAGGGGCACGGGCCATCGGGAGACCACATGGCGGATCCATGGGACTGCATCGTCGTCGGGGCCGGTCCGGCCGGCCTGTCGGCGGCGCTGTATCTGGCGCGGTTCCGGCGCCGCGTGCTGGTCGTGCACGATGGCCGCTCGCGCGCGCTGCGCATCCCGCTGACCCGCAACGTGCCCGGTTTTCCCGATGGCGTGGAGGGCCCGGCGCTGGTCGCACGCATGACGCGGCACGCACGGGAGTACGGCGCGCAGGTCCGCGAGGGCGAGGTCGTCCAGGCCGGTCGCGCCGGTCGCGGCTTCGTCCTCACCCTTGCCGACAGCCGTGAGCGGCTGCACGCGGCGAGCGTGATCCTGGCGACCGGCCTGTACATGGAACAGGCACCGCTGGACGATGCGGTGCACGAGGCCGCGATGCAGGCCGGGGTATTGCGCTACTGCCCCATCTGCGATGGCCACGAACACATCGACGAGCGCATCGGCGTGCTCGGCGCCGACGGGCACGGGGCGCGGGAAGCCCTGTTCCTGCGCGGGTTCTCGCCCGACATCACGGTGCTGCCGCTCAACCACAGCCAGCTCGGGGCCGTCGACCGCACGTGCCTGCAGGCGGCCGGGATCCGGGTGGCGGAGCAGGCGGTCGCACACCACGATCCGGGCGACGGGGCCTATCGGGTGGAACTCGATGGCGGCGAGGTGCTCGACTTCGACGTGGTCTATCCGGCGCTGGGCGTGCGCCAGCGCACCGAGCTTGCGCTGATGCTCGGCCTGGAGCTGGGCGAGGACGGCACCACCGCGGCCCGCTCGCCGCTGGGGACGGAGGTGCCCGGGCTGTACTGCGCAGGGGACATCGTCGATGGCCTGGACCAGATCAGCGTGGCGATGGGGCATGGCGCGCTGGCGGCAACGCGGGCGCACAACTGGCTGCGCTCGAACGCCGGCACGGCGGACGGGTGACCGGCCCCGGGACGGGGCGATAAGGTAGGCCGGCGCAGTACCGCCGGACCGGCGGTGCCCAACGGAGCCGGGGATGAGCACCAGGCAGTACAGGAACTACGTCGACGGCCGCTTTGTCGCCACCGGCGCCACTTTCGAGGACCTCGACCCGGCGACGGGGCAGGTCGCCGCGCTGGTGCACGAAGCGGACGCGGGGCTGGTGGACGAAGCCGTCGCGGCCGGGCACCGTGCACTGCAGGGCGAGTGGGGCCACAGCACCTCCGAGGCACGCGCGGACGTGCTGGACCGCATCGCGACCCTGATCGACCGCCGCGCTGCCGAGTTCATCGCCGCCGAGGTCGAGGACACCGGCAAGCCGGTCGCGCTGGCCTCCAGCGTCGACGTCCCGCGCGGGGCGGCCAACTTCCGCGCCTTCGCCAGCATGATCCGCGTCCACGGCGGCGAGATGTACGAGAGCGCCACGCCCGACGGCAGCGGCGCGCTCAACTACTCGATCCGGCGGCCGCTGGGCGTAGTGGGGGTGATCGCGCCGTGGAACCTGCCGCTGCTGCTGCTGACCTGGAAGCTCGCGCCGGCACTGGCCTGTGGCAATGCCGTGGTGGCCAAGCCGTCGGAGGAAACCCCCGCGACCGCGACCCTGCTGGCGGAAGTGATGGACGAGGCCCGCGTACCAGCCGGAGTGTTCAACCTGGTCCACGGCTTCGGGCCCGGCTCGACGGGCGAGGCGATCGTCACCCACCCGCGCGTCAACGGCATCACCTTCACCGGCGAGTCGCGCACCGGGGCCACGATCATGCGCCAGGCCGCCGAGGGCGTGCGGCCGGTGTCCTTCGAGCTGGGGGGCAAGAACGCCGCGCTGGTGTTCGACGACTG
>JAEWFH010000053.1 GCA_023388955.1 Pseudomonadota bacterium | reverse complement strand
GCGGTGCGCAGGAGCGCCAGCTCACCGTGCATTCCACTGCGCCGGCGCAGGCCACCGCCTGGCGCGGGGTGCAGCTGGTGCGGCGCTACCTGGAGGCGGTCGACGGGCAGGTGATCGCTGACTGGGGCCGCAACGGGGTGCCGCTGGCGATCGGTGGCGACCTGGGCATCACCGCGCGCATCACCGAGGTGGTGGAAGTGCCCGGCAGCGCCATGGTCGGGCCGTACTATCGGGTCACGGCGCAGGTGTCGGGCATGGCCGCGCGCGGGACGCAGGCCCAGTCGACCTCGATGGTGGAGGTGGTCTACCGGGTGGAGCCCGGTGACGGCGGCGGGACCACGCCCGGTCCGGGCGGCGGCGGGGTGATCCATGCGATGGACATCCACCGCAACCTGGACCTGCGCGGGAACATCCAGCTCAGCGGCCATGACAACGCGGTGATCCACGTCGATGGCGACGCAAGCCTGTCGGGGACCGTGGACGGCATCGACACCCTGCGCGCGACCGGCGACATCTCGCTCAGCGGCAATGCCAGCGCAGGTGCGCTCCACGCCAACGGGAACGTGAGCCTGAGCGGCAGTGGCCGCGCCAGCGAAATACTGAGCCGCGGGGACGTCACGCTGAAGTCGGGGCTGGGTTCGCAAACGTGGCCGTTGCTGGTGCGCGCCAACGGGCTGGTGACGGTCAGCAACGGCGGCGCCTCGGTGGTGGAGTCACGCGGCGGGGTGCGGGTCACCGGTGGCGGCGTGTACGTCGGCACCGTGGCCACGGAGGGCGCGGTGGACTGGGCCGGCGGGCAGGCGGGCATCGTGCATGCGAACGGCAACATCCGGTACGGGGGCGGAAAGAACGGCAACGCACCGACACTGCGCTCGCGCGGCGACGTGACGGCGACCGCGGCAGGCGCAGGCCTGGCGCACGCAAACGGACGCGTGCGCGGCGAGGGCTGGGGGCACTTCGATATCGTGGCCGCGCGTGGCGGCCTGACGCTGACTGGCTCGTTCACTGCCGGCACGGTCCGCCCCGCTGGCACCGTGGAGGAGGTGGGGGCGGTCTCGATCGTCGAGGTGCCCGAAGTGCAGATGCCGGCCTACAGCATCGACGTCCACCCGCTGCGGGCGGCGGCGAACTACGTCTTCGAGTACGTGGGCAACCGGATCCAGGTCCAGGTATCGCAGGTCGGCGGGATCCCGGACGGGACCTACGTGCTGGCCGAGCGCCAGGATGGCCGCAAGGACTGGCTGTGCCGCCCGCAGGACATGGCGGGCGGCACCTGCCGGCAGCCACTGGCGACGATCTGCCAGGGCTACTCGGCCTACAACGCCTGCCTGGCCTGGAAGCGCGGCAAGTGGACCATCAACGGCGCCAGCCTGGCGCGCGGGGTGGCGTGGTTCGACGGCGACCTGGAGGTGGGCACGGGCACGTACATCAACACCTTCCTGGCCACCGGCAACATCAACACCAGCGGCAACCACCGCACGCTGGCGCCGAACTACGCGGGCTACGCCGCGGTGTGCACCAACGCCCAGGTGGCCGGGACCGGCCTGCGGGTCAACCCGGACTTCGCCACCCTGGTGCCGACCAACCTGTGCAAGGTGGCCGAAGGCCGCATGAGTGGCGAGCCGCTGGGCAACGTGGCCTACCTGGCGGGCGGCCTGCAGCCCGGCGGCGGGTACGTTGGCGGGGACATCGAGCTGGGCGCCTCGACCCGCACCGACGGCGCGGTGATGGCCGGCAACCTGCTGGGGACCGGCGGCAACACCACCGTCAACGGGCGTATCGTCAGCGCCGCCCAGCGGGCCGGCGCCGGCGAGGAGGTCACCATGAGGGGTTCGACCACGATGGACCTGGGCAGCGGCTCGGACGACTACGACCCGAGCGCGCCAATCCCGTGCGTGGTGGATTGCGAACCGGAGACGCCGCCCGAGGCGGTGGAGGGAAATGCCGCCACCGTGCAATGGTCGCGGTACCTGTAGGGCCCGGTACCTGTAAGGCGCAACAGGCGGAACGCCGTATTGCGCCGCAGGTTCTCAGTAGTGATACCGCGCCGCCGCGATCATCAGGATCTCGCCTTGGATCCTGTAGACAAGCCGGTGCTCGCCATCGATGCGGCGCGACCAATATCCGGCCAGGGCGTGGCGCAGGGGCTCGGGCTTGCCAATGCCGTGGAAAGGATCCCGCTGGATGGCTTTGATCAGCTCGTTGATGCGCTTGAGCAGCTTCCTGTCGGCCTGCTGCCAGTACAGATAGTCCTTCCAGGCGTTGTCCGAAAACTGGAGGATCACTCTGCCAGTTCCCGTACCTCTCCTCGTCCGGCTTCCAGCTGTGCGATGGATTCCAGCAGGCGCTGGGCGTTCGCAGGGCTGCGCAGCAGGTAGGTGGTTTCCTGCATGGCCTTGTAGTCCGCCAGCGAAAGCATCACGACCGACTGGCGGGCGCTGCGGGTGATGATGACGGGTTCGTGGTCATTGATCACGCGATCCATTGTGTCGGCCAGCGTGGCGCGTGCCGCAGTGTAGGTGATGGTATCCATGGAACTCCCCCACATGTGTACGGGATACTGTACACCACGTCGGGTTCGTCATGACGCCCTCGAGGCTGTGAGCATTCACGCCTCTCAGTCGATCCCCAGCTTCTTCAGCTTGTACCGCAGCGCCCGGAAGGTGATGCCCAGCGCCGCCGCGGTCTTGGTCTTGTTGTAGCGGTTCTCGCGCAGGGCGTGCTCGATGGCAGCGCGCTCGATTTCCTCGATGTACGAGGGCAGGGCGCTGGTGGCGGTGTCGCGCGGGTCCAGGGTGCGCGGGTCGATGCCCTGGGCGGCGGCGGCGGTGTGGGGGGTGATGGGAGCGGCGGGCGGCGGGACGCCGTTGCCGGGCAGCGAAGCCGGAGCGGGAGCCGGTGGCGGGACCGGGGGCGCGGTCGCGGCAATCGGATCCGCCGGCGGCCGTGGGTTGTCCTGCGGCAGGCACAGGTCGGCGGCGCTGAGCACGTCGCTGTCGGCCAGGGCCATGGCGCGCTCGAGGATGTTCTCCAGCTCGCGCACGTTGCCAGGGAAGGGGTAGTCGCGCAGCGCGTCCACGGCCTGGTCGGACAGGATCGGCGCGGGGCGGCCCAGCTCGCCGGCCAGGCGGTCGAGGATGGCCTCCGACAGGCCCGGCAGGTCGCCGGTGCGCTCGCGCAGCGGCGGCACGCGCAGCTCGATGACGTTGATGCGGTAGTACAGGTCCTGGCGGAAGCGGCCTTCGGTGACCAGCTGGGCCAGGTTCTTGTGGGTGGCCGACAGGATGCGCACGTCCACCGGGACCTCGGTGTTGGCACCGACCGGGCGCACCGACTTTTCCTGGATGGCGCGCAGCAGCTTGACCTGCATCGACAGCGGCAGCTCGGCGACCTCGTCCAGGAACAGAGTGCCGCCGTCGGCGGCCTGGAACAGGCCGGCCTTGTCGGCATGGGCGCCGGTGAAGCTGCCCTTCTTGTGGCCGAAGAACTCGCCTTCCATCAGCTCGGTGGGGATGGCGCCGCAGTTGACCGGCACGAATGGGCCGGCCGCGCGGCCGCCCTCGGCATGGATGGTGCGGGCGACCAGCTCCTTGCCCACGCCGGACTCGCCGGCGATGTAGACCGGGGCCTGGCTGCGCGCGACCTTGGCGATGGTCTCGCGCAGGCCGGTCATGGCCGGGGAGTTGCCGTACAGGCGGGTGGCCACCGGGCCGGTGACGCGCACGCCCTTGCCGGCGCCGGCCTTGCCCAGGTCGAGCGCGTGGCGCACCAGGTCGCGCAGCGCGGACAGTTCGACCGGCTTGGACACGAAGTCGAAGGCGCCGGCCTTCAACGCCTCCACCGCCACGTCGACGTTGCCGAAGGCGGTGATCATCGCCACCGGGGTGCTGGGATGGTCGCGGGTGATCTCGGCGACCAGGTCGATGCCCGAACCGTCCGGCAGCCGCATGTCGGTCAGGCACAGGTCGTAGCGGTTGCGCGCCAGCTGGCTGCGGGCCTCCGCAAGGCTGGATGCGGTGTCGCATCGCAGGCCCATGCGGCCGAGGGTGAGGACGAGCAATTCGCGGATGTCCCGCTCGTCGTCAATCACCAATGCACTACGGGTATCCATCCAGTCCCTCCGGGCGTCGCAGGAATATTAACGCATCGTGAAGACGGGCGCAGGCATTTTCTGACGCAAAGTGGCGTGTCCCGCCCCATCCGATTGCGTATCGGCCGCGGTCGGCTAAGCTTTAGCGCGTCTATGGAGAGACGCATGAACAACAGCGGAGTCACTGTTGCCCGCGCGGTCCTGGCCGCGCTCTCGCGGTTTACCGGCGCCGACCGCCTGTACGCCCTGGATCTGGCCGATTGCCCCACCGAGCTGGTGGTGGAGCGCTGGCAGGGCCTGGAACGCCTTTCCAGCGGGTTCGAGTGGTGGGTGGATGTGCTGTCCACCGACGCCCACCTGCCCCTGGAACCGATGATCGGCAAGCGCGCCACGCTGTGGACGCGGCTCGCCGATGGCCGGCGCCTGCCCCGCAGTGGCCTGGTGCGCGAGGTGGCCTGCCTGGGCGGCGACGGCGGCCTGGCCCGCTACCGCCTGTGCCTGGTGCCGTGGACCTGGCTGCTGGGGCAGGGCCGCCACAGCCGGGTATTCCAGGACCGGACGGTGCTGGAGATCGCCGGCGAGGTGCTGGCCGGCCATGCGCCGCTGGCGGATTGGCAGGTGGGCGATGAGGTCGGCCCGTTCCTGGCCGGCGACGGCCTGCCGGCGCCCGCGCGGCCGCGCAGCTACTGCGTGCAGTACCGCGAAACCGATGCGGATTTCCTCGCCCGGCTGCTGGCCGAGGAAGGGCTCGGCTGGCGGCTGGAGGAGGTGCCCGGCGGGGACGGGGGCGAAGCCGGACATCGCATGGTGGTGTTTGCCGACAGCGCGGCGGGTCCGGAGGATCCGGTTTCCGCGACGGGCGGTGCGGTGCGCCTGCACCGCCGCGACGGCACCGAGCGCAGCGACACGATCCAGGTTCTGGGGCATGCCGAGTCGCTGGGCGCGGGCCGGCTCACCGTGCTGACCGAGGACTACCGCTACCAGGCACTCGGTGCTTCGCAGGCACTGGAGGCGGGCGGCGAAGGCAACACGCTGGAGGCGTACGACTTTGCCGGCCCCTATGCGTTTGCCAGCCAGGCCGAGGGTGCGCGGTACGCCGGCTTGATGGCGCAAGCCGGGGAGGCCGCGCGCCGGGCGTGGATGGGGCAGGGCACCGTGCGCAGCTTCCGCGCGGGGGAGTGGTTCCGCGTGTCGGGAGCGGAGCGGGAGGCCGGGCTGCTGCTGGTTTCCGTGCAGCACCTGGGCATCAACAACCTGCCCGAGGTGGTGCGCGAGGGCGTGGCGACCCTGCTGGGCACGGCGGAGCCGCCGGGAACCGGGGAGGACGCGACGTCCGTCGCCGCGGACCTGCAGGCCGCGGCCGCGGCCGTGGGCTATGCCAACACCTTCACCGCCGTGCCCCGCGACCTGCCGTGGCGACCGGCACTGGAGGACGGCACCGGCACGCGCCTCAACCCGCGCCCGACCGCGCCCGGGTACCAGACCGCGATCGTGGCCGGTGGCGAAGGCGGCAGCGAGCTCCACGCCGATGCGCTGGGCCGGGTGCGGGTGCGTTTCCATTTCCAGGACGGCACCGCCTCCGGCGGCGCGCGGGACAGCTGCTGGCTCCGTGTCTCCCAGCGCTATGCCGGCCCCGGGGTGGGGGCGCAGTTCCTGCCGCGCGTGGGGCAGGAGGTACTGGTTGGGTTCCTCGGCGGTGACATCGACCGGCCCATCGTGGTGGGCAGCCTGTACAACGGGCAGGGCGAGGGCGGCATCGCGCCCACGCCTGGCGGACAACCGGGCACGGCCGCGACCGAGGCCCTGTTCGCCGAGGCCGGCGACCACCGGCCCAGTGCACAGGGCAACCTGGCCGGCGGCAACGCCCCGGCGTGGCACGGCATGGCCCCCGGTGCCGACGGCCACCGCAATGCCGGGGCGCTGTCTGGGTTCAAGAGCCGCGAGTTCGGCGGGCAAGGCCATAACCGGCTGGTCTTCGACGACACCGATGGGCAGCTGCGCCTGCAACTGGCGACCACCCACGGCCACGGCGAACTCAACCTCGGCCACCTGGTGCACCAGGCCGACAACTACCGTGGCAGCTTCCGCGGCGAAGGTTTCGAACTGCGCACCGACCAGTGGGGCGCCATCCGTGGCGAGCGCGGCGTGTGGATCAGCGCCTGGGGCGCCGCGGCGGACGACCCGGCCGGCGAGCACATCCCCGAGAACGCCCTGCTGCGCCAGGTCGCGACCCTGGCGCGATCGTTCTCCGCCATCGCCGGCACCCACCTGACGGTGAAGCTGGCCGCCCATGAGGGCGTGGAAAGCCCGGGGCAATCGCGCCTGGCCGACGCGGCTCCGGTGTTGCAGGTCCTGGATGCCAGCGCCCGCACGACCGTGGACGGCACTGCATATGCGGCCGCCCAGGCGGACGCCGCCAGCGGCGAGCGCAGCCCCGCGCCCGGCGACGACCGCGTCCCCCACACCGCCGACGCCCTGCTCGGGCTGGGCGCCCCGGCCGGCATCGGCCTGGTGGCCGGCCAGTCCCTGCACTGGAGCACCGGTGAAACCCTGACCCTGGCCAGCGGCGGCGCCAGCAATGCCGCCGTCGCCGGTAACCTGCGCATCCACGCCGGCCAGGCGATCGGCTGGCTGGCCGGTGCGGTGGACTCTGCTTCATCCCCTCTCCCGCCAGCGGGAGAGGGCCGGGGCGAGGGCAGCCCTTCCCCTCCGGATGCCCTCAGCCTGGTCACCGCCCAAGGCGACCTGACCCTCCAGGCCCAGGCCGGCCCGCTCAAACTGCAGGCCAAAGAGGGCCTGGCGGTGGTCAGCGCCCATGCCCAAGTGGAACTGGCCGCCGGCAAGACGGTGCACCTGGCCACCAGCGGTGGCGCCAGCCTGACCATCGAAGGTGGGAACATCCGCATTGCCTGCCCGGGCGAGATCAAGGTGCAGGCGCAGAAGAAGTCGTTTGCCGGGCCGACCAGCCTGAACCTGAGTTTTGTGACCTGGCCGAGCAGCGAATTGAACGCGCCGTGCGCTGAATCCGCGGCCGCCACCAACAGCGCCTTTATCCGGGTGGACTGA
>JAEWFH010000004.1 GCA_023388955.1 Pseudomonadota bacterium | reverse complement strand
CGATGGGCCGGCAACCGCGCTCGTTCCCGGCGCTGTACCGGGCCATGGTCGCCGCCGGCGAAGGCACCGGCGCGCTGCCGGTGATCCTGGAACGGCTGGCCGACCTGCTCGAGCGCGAGCAGCAGGTGCGCAGCCAGCTGTTCACCGCACTGGCCTATCCGGCCGCGCTGGCGCTGACCGCGGTCGGCGTGGTGCTGGCGCTGATGACCTTCGTGGTGCCGCGGGTGGTCGAGCAGTTCGATTCGATGGGGCGCGAGCTGCCGTGGCTGACCCGCTTCGTGGTCGGACTGTCGGAATTCCTGGGCAGTTGGGGCCTGCCGCTGCTGGCGCTGCTGGTGGTCGCCAGCCTCGCCGCGGCCCGCCTGCTGCGCCAGCCCGCCGCGCGGCTGCGCTTCGATACCGCGGTGCTGCGCCTGCCGCTGCTGGGCCGGCTGCTGCGCGAGGTCCACGCTGCGCGCATGGCGCGCACGCTGGCGATCATGCTCGAAAGCGGCCTGCCGGTGATGGAAGGCCTGGCGATCACCGCGCGCACCGTCGGCAACCGCCGCCTGCGCCTGGCCACCGAATCGATGGCCGCCGCCATCCGCGAGGGCGGCAGTCTGTCGGCGGCGATGCGCCGGGCCGGCGTGTTCCCGCCGACCCTGCTCTACATGGCCGCCAGCGGCGAGGACAGCGGCCGCCTGGCGCCGATGCTCGAGCGCGCCGCCGACTACCTGGAACGCGAGTTCAACACCTTCACCCGCGCCGCGATGAGCCTGCTGGAGCCGGCGATCATCGTCGTGCTCGGCGGCGTGGTGGCGGTGATCGTGCTCTCGATCCTGCTCCCGATCCTGCAGTTCAACACCCTGGTCCTTGGTTGAGGTCACCGCCATGCATGCCCTGCACACCCGTCCCGCCGCCCCTCGCATCGCCCGCCGCCGCGCCGCCGGCTTCACCCTGGTCGAGCTGATGGTGGTCATCGTCATCATCGGCCTGCTGGCCACGGTGGTGGCGATCAACGTCATGCCCAGCCAGGACCGCGCGATGGCCGAGAAGGCGCGTGCCGACATCTCGGTGCTGGAGCAGGCGGTCGAGACCTTCCGGCTCGAGAACCTCACCTACCCCACCACCGAGCAGGGCCTGGCCGCGCTGCGCCAGGCACCGGCGGGGCTGGCGCGGCCGGAGCGCTACCGCACCGGCGGTTACATCCGCCGCCTGCCCGACGATCCGTGGGGCAACCCCTACCAGTACCGCCGGCCGGGCCGCGACGGCTTGCCGTTCGAAGTGTTCTCCCTGGCCGCCGACGGTGCCGAGGGCGGTGAAGGCGACGCCGCGGACATCGGCAACTGGGAGTGAACAGGCCCCGGCTCCGCGCCGGTTCCCTCGGCTTCACCCTGATCGAAACCATGGTCGTCGTCCTGCTCATCGCCCTGTTCGCCGCCGCCATCGCGCTGACCCTCCCCGACGGGGGCGGTGCGTGGCGTGCCACCGAGCGCTTTGCCGCCCACCTGGCGCACGCCCGCGACGAGGCGATGCTCGGCATGCGCCCGGTACGGGTGGTGGTGGACGCCGACGGCTATCGCTTCGAACGCCAGGATTGGGGCCAGTGGCAGGCCTTGGTCGATGGCCCGTTCAAGCTGGTGCACTGGGAGTCCGGCGTGCGCCCGGTGCTGGACCACAGCCGCGACCCGGTCGCCTTCGTGTTCGATCTGCAGGGGGGCGCCGCCGGCGCCGGTTCGCTGGTACTGGCCGGGGAAAGCGCCCGGGTGCGGGTGGAGGTCGACCCGGACGGCGAGGTCCACGTCGAATGACCCGCAGCGCCGGCTTCTCGCTGCTGGAGCTGCTGGTGGCACTGGCGGTGTTCGGCCTGCTGGTGCTTGCCCTGCTGCAGTTGGCCGGGGAGAACACCCGCACCCTGGTCGTTCTGCAGGAGCAGTGGCTCGCCGACGTGGTCGCCGGCAACCAGGCGGTCGAGGCGGCGCTGCTCGCGGGACCGGCGCTGGCCGCAGACGATGGCAGCACCCGGCTGGGCGGGCGCGACTGGCGCTGGCAGCGCCGGGTCGAGCCGGCACCGGGCGACGGCCTGGCGCGGGTGGTGATCGACGTGCGCGCCGGCGACAGGCCCCAGGTGCTGGCCAGCACCGAACTGCTGCGGGCGGTCCCGCGATGACGCGCTCGCGGCGGCACGCACGCGGGACGGCGGGCTTCACCCTGGTGGAGATGCTGGTCGCGCTGGTCGTGTTCGCGCTGCTGGGCCTGGCCGCGACCGCCGTCCTGGCCTGGGCCGCCGACAACCGCGGCACCGTCGCTACCCATTCCGAGCGGCTCGCGCAGTTGCAGCGCGCGCGGGCGGTGCTCCAGGCCGACCTGGGACAGGCAGCCGCGCGCCGGGTGCGCGGGCCGGACGGCAGCCAGTCGGCGGATGCGTTCATCGGCGCCACCCATCGCAGCGGCGCCAGTGGCACCGGCCCCGGCCCCCTGCTCGCCTTCGTGCGCCGTGGCTGGGAAAACCCCGATGGCGCCCCGCGCGCCTCGCTGCAATACGTGGAGTACCGCCTGGTGGACGGGCGCCTGGAACGCGCCACCCGGCCGATGCTGGACGGCGCCACCGCCGGCGAGGCCAGGGTGCTGCTGGACGGCATCGTCGACGCCTCGGTCGGCTACCACCACCACGGCGCCTGGGACCACGGCTGGCCCGGCGGCGCCACCGCCCTGCCCACCGCCCTCCGCCTCACCGTGGAGCTGCACGACCTCGGCCAGCTCGAGCAGCTCTTCCTCCTCCCCGGTGATCCGACATGACTCCTGTAGGGCGCAATAACCGCCCACGGCGGTGTATTGCGCCGAACCTTCCCCGCCGCCCCCAACGCGGCATCGCCCTGCTCACCGTCCTCCTCCTGGCCGCGGTAATGAGCGCCCTGCTGGTGGTCGTCCTCGACGACATCCGCTTCGGCCTACGCCGCGGCGTCAACACCCGCGCGATCGAACAGGCCCGCTGGCACGCCCTGGGTGCCGAGCAGCTGGCCCGCCAGCAGCTGGTAGCCCTGGCCAGCACCGACCCGGGCGCCGTGTCGCGCTGGCTCGGCCAGCCGCTGCACTTCCCCACCGACCAGGGCATGGTCCGTGCGCGGCTGCGTGACGCCGGCAACTGCTTCAACCTCAACAGCGTGGTCGAGGGCGCCCCTGGTCAGTGGCAGCGCCGCGAGGCCGGCGCGGAACAGTTCGACCACCTGCTGCAGGCGCTGGGCCTGGGCGTGGGGCAGTCACAGGCGCTGGCCGATGCACTGGTGGACTGGATCGACAGCGACCCGGCGGCCTCGCCCAGCGGGGCCGAGGACATCGCCTACACCTTGCGCGACCCCGCCTACCGGACCGCGGGCGATCTGCTTGCCGAGCCGTCGGAACTGCGCGCCATCGATGGCTTCGGCGCCGCGTACGCGCGACTGCGCCCGCATGTGTGTGCCGTCCCCACCAACACGCCGAGCGTGTTCAATCCCGACACCATGGCCGACGAGGATGCGCCGTTGCTGGTCGCGCTGACCGCCGGCGCACTGCCGCTGGAAGCCGCCCGCAGCCTGCTCCGCGCCCGCCCGCCGGGCGGCTGGGGCGACAGCGCGGCGTTCCTCGCCCATCCGCTGCTGGCCGCACCCGGGCGCGGCGACATGCTCGCTGGGCACGTGGTGGCGCGGCCGCGCTGGTACGGCCTGCAGGTGGAGGTCGAGCACGACGGCGTGCAAGTGGTCATGGGCTCCCTGCTGGAAGACACCGGCGGCGCGATCGCGCTGCTGGCACGACGCTGGACACCGGAAGAATGAAGCCGAACGTTATGAAAAGGGCGCCCGCCGCGGCGCCGCGTGACACCTTGCTGCTGCTGTTGCCGGAGGATCCGGGGGCCGCGGTCGACTGGTGGCGACTGGACCCGACGGGACGATGCGTCGATCGGGGGACGGGATCGCCGGGGCCGGGTGGTCCCGCCCTGCGGGTGGTGGCAGGCGTGGCGGGGGCCGGTTGCGCGGTACATCGGGTGCAGGTGCGGGCGCATTCGCTGGCACAGGCGACCGCGGCGGCGCGGGCGACGCTCGCGGCGGGCCTTGCCGGCAACGACGACGTGCACGTGGCAGTGGCCGCGGACGGCGACGCCTGGTGGGCCGCGGTCGCCGCGGTCGCCGACGTGCAGCGCTGCCTGGAGCGCGTGCGCGCGCTGGGCCTGGAGCCGGAGCACATGGTACCGGCGGCGCTGCTGCTCCCGCCGCCGGGCGACGTGCCCGGCACCGCCGGGGGCGGGCTCGAGGACGAGGACGGCGCACCGGTCCTGATCGCCAGGCATCGGCAAGACTGGCTGTGCCGTGGCGCCGGCCTCGCCTTCACCGCCGAGGAAGACCTGGCCCGCACCATCCTGGCCGGGCGCCCGATGGATCCGGTCCCGCTCGACGCGGAACTGCTCGCCGCCGGGGCGCTGGCCCCGCCGCTCGACCTGCTGCAGGGGCCTTTCGCGCCCGCCAGCCACGCGCCCCGCGGCGCCGCGGCCTGGCGCCGCAGCGCGGTGCTCGCGACGGCCGTGCTGGCCATGCTCCTGCTCGCCCCCGGCATCCGCGCCGGCATCGACCAATGGCAGGCCGGGCGCCTGCTGGACCAGGCCATGCGGGAAGCCCGCGAGGCCGTGCCCGGGGCCGCCACCGGCCCGGACGCACTCACCGCGCTGCGCGGCCGGGTCGCCGCCAGCCGCAACGTCCTCGACTTCAGCGCCGCGACGGGCGGCCTGATGGCCTCGGTACAGGCCGTGCCCGGCACCTCCCTCGACGCGCTGTCCTGGCGCGACGGGCGCCTGCAGGCGACGGTCGCCCATGGCGCGGCGGACGACGTCGACGCCCTGCGCACCCGACTGGCCGCGCACGGCTTCGGCCTGGTTGAGGAAAGCCGGTCCGTCGACGGCGGCGACCACCTGCGGATCTCACTGGAGCCAATGCAATGAAGCCACCCGGCACGCTGATGGAATGGTGGCGCACGCGCGCGCCGCGCGAGCGGTGGATGCTGACGGTGATGGTGCTGGCGATCGTGGCGTTCCTGGTCTGGTTCGCGGTGCTGCGCCCGCTCGCGCGCTGGCAGCAGGACGCGGCGGCGGACCGGCTGGCGGCCACGGCGACGCTGGCCGAAGTCCGCGCCGCCCGCGACGGGCTGGCGGCGTTCCAGTCCGCGCTGCCCGATCCGCCGGCGGCGGTGCCGCTGGAGGAACTGCTGCCACGGACCGCGACTGCCGCCGGCGTCGCCTTGTCGCGCCAGCAACGGCACGAAGGCCTGCTCACCGTGGGCATCGACGCGGTCGACGCCCCCGCGTTGCTGGCCTGGCTGGACGCTCTCGCCCGCCAGGGCATCGCCCCGGTGGCCCTGGACGTGGGCGAGCGCGACGGGCGCCTGCACGCAGAGTTCGCCTTCGACGGAGCACCCTTGCCGGAACAGGCGGCCGGCATTCCGTAACAGATCCGAAACACAGGGGTCATCATGCGTACGCAATGTCATGTT
Source organism: Pseudomonadota bacterium (assembly GCA_023388955.1). Lineage (GTDB taxonomy): Bacteria > Pseudomonadota > Gammaproteobacteria > Xanthomonadales > Xanthomonadaceae > Novilysobacter. The sequence continues at coordinate 7,629 of JAEWFH010000004.1, read as the reverse complement.
CCTGAAACATGACCGCCATACCGTGCACGCAACTTTCAAACCGCTGACACATGGCCGTCATGAAGACCTCCCTCGCCCTTGCTGCCGCCCTGCTGCTGGGCTCCGTGCCTGCCCACGCCGGCTTCGAGGTCGGCGAGTTCGCCGGCTCCACCGTCAGCTTCGAAGGACTGCTGCAGTCCGACCACTACTGGTACGACACCGACCGCGCGCCGCTGGATGGCGATCCGGGCGATGGCGACGACAGCGACCACGGCCTGCGCCGCGCCGAGCTGGTGCTCAAGGGCGACGGCCCCCGCGGGCTGGACTGGGTGGTCGGCCACGACGCCAAGAGCGAGAACTGGCTCGACGTCAACGCCGGCTTCGACCTGGGCGGCGGCCATGCCGTACGCGTCGGCCAGTTCAAGCAGCCGATCGGGCTGGAGGAGCTGTCGTCCACCAAGAACAACGACTTCATCTCCAAGGCCGCGGCCACCAACGCCTTCGCCACCAGCCGCCGGCTGGGTGCCAGCTACGGCTACGCCGGCGACGGCTGGAGCATCACCGCCAGCACCTTTGGCCGCAACCTGACCAGCGGCGGTGCGCATGGCGCGGGCCACGGGATCCGCGCCACCTGGGCGCCGATCAACGACGGCGGCCGCACCCTCCACCTGGGCCTGGCGCACGTCAACCACGACACCGACGCCGACACCCTGCGCCTGCGCGTGCGTCCGCAGGCCGACATGGCCGGCGACCGGCTGGTCGACACCGGCACCTTCACCGACGCCGACCGCCTGGCGACCACCGGCGTGGAAGGCCTGTGGATGGCCGGTCCGCTGAAGCTGCAGGCCGAGTACCTGCAGGGGGAGGTCGACCGCATCGCCGGCTCCGACTTCACCGCCAGCGGCGGCTACCTGAGCGCGGTCTACAACCTGACCGGCGAAGGCTGGTCGTACCGCGGTGGGGTGCCCCGCACCGCCTCGCCCGCCGGCCCGCGCGGCATGTGGCAGCTGGCGGCCCGCGCCGACACCCTGGACTTCGACGACGCCGGGGTCGAAGGTGGCCGGATGGATGCCTTCACCGTCGGCGTGAACTGGTACTACCGCGACAACTTCAAGCTCGCCCTGAACTGGTCGAGCATCGACAGCGAGCGCGCCGGCATCCCCGACGACCCCTCGATCATCGGCTTCCGCGGCCAGATGCACTGGTAACCCCGCCGGCGTCACCAATGTGTCACCTGCGTGTCACCTTCAGGGTGTCCAATGGAACCTGCGCAATGCGGCGCATCTCTCCATTCCCTGATTCCGGCGCGCTTCCCCCGAGGCGCGCCGTTTTTTTGCCGGATGTCATCGGCGCGTAACAAAAACATCATTCCATTGCCTTGTCCGCCGGGCAGAACCGGCCTCTTTCCGTCAACGGAGCCGCAAATGAACAAGACGCCGATCCGCTTCGCCGTCCTCTCCCTCTCGATGGCCGTCGCCCTGGCCGCCTGCTCCGGCGGCAGCCAGCCGCCCGCCAACGGTGCCGGCGACGCCGCCGCGCCGGGCGACCAGGTCGCCGCGCAGATCACCGGTGCCGGCGCGACCTTCATCTTCCCGCTGATCTCCAAGTGGTCGGCCGACTACAACGCCGCCACCGGCAACATGGTCAACTATCAGTCGATCGGCTCCGGCGGCGGCATCGCCCAGATCAAGGCCGCGACCGTCGACTTCGGCTCCTCCGACGAGCCGCTGTCGAGCAAGGAGCTCGACGAGGCCGGCCTGGGCCAGTTTCCGTCCGCCATCGGCGGCGTGGTCCCGGTGGTCAACGTGGAAGGCATCGAGCCGGGCGCGCTGAAGCTCAACGGCGAGCTGCTGGCCGACATCTACCTGACCAAGGTCAGCAACTGGAACGATCCGGCGATCGCCGCGCTGAACCCCGGCCTGTCGCTGCCGGACGCGAAGATCAACCTGGTGCACCGCTCCGACGGCTCCGGCACCACCTTCAACTTCACCAACTACCTGAGCAAGGTCAGCCCGTCCTGGAAGGAGCAGATCGGCCAGGGCAAGCAGATCCAGTGGGTCGACGGCGTGGGTGGCAAGGGCAACGAGGGCGTGGCGTCCTACGTGCAGCAGATCAACGGCGCCATCGGCTACGTCGAGCTGGCCTACGCGATCCAGAACGACATGTCCTACGCCAGCCTGCAGAACGCCGCCGGCAACTGGGTGACCCCGAGCCTGGAGTCCTTCCAGGCCGCCGCCGCGACCGCCGACTGGACCAGCGTCGAGGACTTCAACCTGGTGATCACCAACGCCCCGGGCGCCGATGCCTGGCCGATCACCGCCGCCAACTTCATCCTGATGTACAAGGATCCGGCCGACCCCCAGCGCGCCGCGAACGCGATGGAGTTCTTCAAGTGGGCCCTGGAGAACGGCCAGTCGCAGGCCGAGGAGCTGCACTACGTGCCGCTGCCGCCGGAGCTCGTGGGCCAGATCGAAGCCTATTGGGACGCCGAGTTCAACATCGCCGAGTAACCGTAGGGCGCAATAGCCGCCCCGCCAGGGGCGGCGTATTGCGCCGCATGGCGACCAACGACACACCCGCAACACCGTCCACCGGGTACCGCAATGAACGAGATGGTCCTGCCGGCACCACGCGATCGCGCCGATGCGCGCAATGACCGGGTCTTCCGGTATTTCCTGATCGCCACGGTCGTCTTCGTGCTGCTGGCACTGGCCGGCGCGGCGCTGTCGATGCTGTGGGGCGGCCGCCAGGCGCTGCAGATCACCGGGCTGGACTTCTTCTTCACCGCGGACTGGAACCCGGTCCAGGACCGCTATGGCGCGCTGGTGCCGATCTACGGCACCGTGGTCACCGCGATCATCGCGATGATCATCGCGGTGCCGGTCAGCTACGGCATCGCCTTCTTCCTCACCGAGGTCGCGCCACGCTGGCTGCGCACCCCGGTCGGCACCGCCATCGAACTGCTGGCGGGCATCCCCTCGATCATCTACGGCATGTGGGGCCTGTTCGTGCTGGTGCCGGTGATGACCACCTACGTCACGCCCTGGGCCAACGACCACCTGGGCACGCTGCCGGTGATCGGGCCGCTGTTCCAGGGCCCGCCGATCGGCATCGGCATGCTCACCGCCGGCATCGTGCTGGCGATCATGGTGATCCCGTTCATCGCCGCGACCATGCGCGAGGTGTTCCTGACCGTCCCGACCCGGCTCAAGGAATCGGCGTACGCGCTGGGTTCGACCAAGTGGGAAGTCAGCTGGGATATCGTGCTGCCCTACACCCGCTCGGCGGTGATCGGCGGCGTGTTCCTGGGCCTGGGCCGCGCCCTGGGCGAGACCATGGCCGTGGCCTTCGTGATCGGCAACTCGACCCGCTTCACCGCCTCGCTGCTGGAGCCGTCGACGACGATTGCCGCGCTGATCGCCAATGACTTCGGCGAGGCCACCGAGACCTACCGTTCGGCGCTGCTGCTGCTGGGCTTCGTGCTGTTCATCGTCACCTTCCTGGTGCTGGCGGCCGCCCGCTTCATGCTTGCCCAGCTCAAGCGCCGGGAGGGCAACTGATGGCCGCCTCCACCCACGACGTCTCCGAATCGCTGTACCGCCGGCGCAAGATCAAGAACGCCCTGGCGCTGGTGCTTTCCTGCCTCGCGGCGGTCTTCGGGCTGGTGTTCCTGGCCTGGATCCTGTGGACGCTGGTCTCGCGCGGCCTGGGTGCGATCAACCTGACCCTGTTCACCCATGACACCCCGCCGCCGATGGTCGAGGGCGGTCTGCGCAATGCCTTCTTCGGCAGCGCGGTGATGTGCCTGATGGCGATCGGCATCGGTACCCCGCTGGGCATCGCCGCCGGCACCTGGCTGGCCGAGTACGGCCGCAATACCCGGTTGGGCACTTCGGTCCGCTTCGTCAACGACATCCTGCTGTCGGCGCCGTCGATCGTGCTCGGCCTGTTCGTCTACACCCTGGTGGTGATGCAGTTCGGCGGCAGCTTCTCGGCGGTCGCCGGCGCGATTGCGCTGGCCTTCATCGTGCTGCCGGTGGTGCTGCGCACCACCGACGAGATGCTGCGGCTGGTGCCGGCGCAGATGCGCGAGGCCGCGCTTTCGCTTGGCGTGCCGCAGTGGAAGGTCACCATGCAGGTGCTGTACCGCTCGGCCCTGCCCGGCATCGTCACCGGCGTGCTGCTGGCGCTGGCGCGCATCAGCGGCGAGACCGCCCCGCTGCTGTTCACCGCCTTCGGCAACCAGTACTGGAGCACCGACGTCACCGGCCCCATGGCCAGCGTGCCCGTGGTGATGTACCAGTACGCGGGCAGCCCCTACACCACCTGGCAGGACCTGGCCTGGGGCGGCGCGCTGGTGCTTACGCTGTTCGTGTTGCTGACCAGCCTCGTCGCCCGCGCCGTCGTCAACCGCCACCGGGTGAGCCATGACTGAGACCGTCGTTACCTTCGCGCCCCCGGCATCCGCCACGTCGCGTGCCCCCACCACGCGTGCCCTTGCCAATACTGGGACCCCGGCCATGACCCCGAACACCGCGACCGCACCCGACACCCCGCCGGCCAAGCTGGCCGCCCGCGGGCTGGATTTCCACTACGGTGATTTCCACGCCCTCAAGGGCATCGACCTGGAGATCCCGGAGAAGCGCGTGACCGCGCTGATCGGCCCGTCGGGCTGCGGCAAGTCGACCCTGCTGCGCGTCTTCAACCGCATCTACGCGCTGTACCCGGGCATGCGCGCCAGCGGCGAGGTACTGCTGGACGGGGAGAACATCCTCGATCCGAAGTACTCCATGAACCGGCTGCGCAGCAAGGTCGGCATGGTGTTCCAGAAGCCGGTGCCGTTCCCGATGACGATCTACGAGAACATCGCCTACGCGATCCGGCACCATGAGAAGCTGTCGCGCAAGCAGATGGACGAACGCGTGGAGCTGGCCCTGCGGCAAGGCGCACTGTGGGACGAAGTCAAGGACAAGCTGGGCCAGAGCGCCCTGGGCCTGTCCGGCGGCCAGCAGCAGCGCCTGTGCATCGCCCGCGCCGTGGCCCTGCGCCCGGACGTGCTGCTGCTCGACGAACCGACCTCGGCGCTCGACCCGATCTCCACCAGCCGCATCGAGCAGCTGGTGGCCGACCTGAAGGACGACTACACCATCGCAATCGTCACCCACAACATGCAGCAGGCGGCGCGGGTTTCCGACTACACCGCGTTCATGTACCTGGGCGACCTGATCGAGCACGGGGAGACCGAGACCATCTTCTCCAACCCCTCGGTGCAGCAGACCGAGGACTACATCACCGGGAGGTTCGGCTGATGACTGCCCCCCACGACCACATCGTCCGCGCCCTGGACGAGGAGCAGCAACGCGTACACGACGGCCTGGTGCGCATGGGCGGGATGGCCGCGGCGCAACTGGAGGCCGCCCTCGACGTGGTGGTCCGCCGCGACGACCGCGCCGCCGCCCGCGTGGTCGCCAACGACGACGCCATCGACGCGCTGGAGCAGGAAGTCAGCCAGGAGGCCGTGCGCCTCGCCCTGCGCGGCCCGCTGGCGCGCGACCTGCGCTTCATCCTGGCCGCCCTGCGCATCGCCGCGGCGATCGAGCGCATGGGCGACTACGCGGCCAACATCGCCAAGCGCTCCGCCGCCCTGTCCATGGCCCCGGCGCTGCCGCAGGTGGAGGCGCTGCAGGCGCTCGGCAACCGCGCCGTGGCCCTGATCCGCCAGTCGACCCAGGCCTTCCGCGACGACGATGTCGAACTGGCCATGCAGGCGCGCGACGCCGACGCCCGCATCGACGCCGACTACTCCGTCCTCTACCGCGACCTGGTCGAGTACATGGGCACCGAACCGCGCTCGATCACCAGCGCCACCCACCTGATGTTCATGGCCAAGAACATCGAGCGCATCGGCGACCACGCCACCAACGTCGCCGAGAACGTGTGCTACCTGGTCAGCGGCGAGGACGACCTGCCGCCGCGGGAGAAGCGCGACGACAGCCCCTCGCTCGCGCCCTGAGGGCTAGGAACGAGTGGAGAGCACTCCACTCGTTCCTCGCTTCCTGTAGTCTGGCCGGCCCATGGAAGCCCCAGCCCCAAACCCGGCTCCGGCCCCCGCCGTCTCTCCCCTCGCCACGCGCTTCCGCGGCTACCTGCCGGTCGTGGTGGATGTGGAGACCGGTGGGTTCGACTGGAACCGGCATGCGCTGCTGGAGATCGCGGTGGTACCGCTGGACCTCGACGAGGCGGGGCGGCTGGTACCCGGCGAGACCAGCAGTGCGCACCTGGAGCCGGCGCCGGGCCTGGAAATCGACCCCAAGTCACTGGAGGTCACCGGGATCGTCCTGGACCACCCCTTCCGTTTCGCCAAACCCGAGAAGGCCGCGCTGGACCACGTGTTCGCCCCGGTCCGGGCCGCCTGCAGGAAGCACGGGTGCCAGCGCGCGATCCTGGTCGGGCACAACGCCCACTTCGACCTGAACTTCCTCAACGCCGCGATCGCCCGCACCGGGCACAAACGCAGCCCGTTCCATCCCTTCAGCGTGTTCGACACGGTGACCCTGGCCGGCGTGGCCTACGGGCAGACGGTGCTGGCGCGCGCGGTGCAGGCCGCCGGCCTGGACTGGGATGCCAACGAGGCGCACTCGGCGGTATACGACACCGAGCGCACTGCGGAGCTGTTCTGCCGGATCGTCAATTCCTGGCCCCACCCGAGGGCCTGACGTCATCCCCGCACACACAACCGTCATCCCCGCGCACGCATCCGTCATCCCCGCGTGCGCGGGGATCGTGGTCAGCCTGCGCGTTGGCGGACGGCTTCGAAGAGGGCGACCCCGGCGGTGACCGACACGTTCAGGCTCTCGACCTCGCCATCCCCGGCGCCGGGCATCGGGATGGCGGCCAGGCTGTCGCAGTTCTCGCGGGTCAACCGGCGCAGGCCCTCGCCCTCCCCGCCCAGGACCAGGCCGACGTTGCCGGTCAGGTCCAGCCCGTAGAACGGGGCGTCGGCCTCACCGGCCAGGCCGTACAGCCATACACCCATCTTCTGCAGCTCGCGCATGGTGCGCGAGAGGTTGGTCACGGAGACGACGGGGATGCGGTCGGCGGCGCCGGCGGAGGTCTTGCGCACGGTCGCGTTGACCTGGACCGCCTTGTCCTTGGGGATCACCACCGCGGTGGCGCCGGCGGCGGCGGCACTGCGCAGGCAGGCACCGAGGTTGTGGGGATCCTGCACGCCATCGAGCAGCAGCAGCAACGCGCGGCCTTCGGCGGCCTCGACCAGCCCCTGCAGTTCGTTCTCGCTCCAGGTCCGGGCGGCCGCATAGCGGGCGACCACACCCTGGTGGCGCAGGTTGCCGGCGACGCCGTCGATGGCCTGCTTCGCCACCCGGCGCACGTCGATGTCGCGGCGCCGCGCCTGGGCCTCGATCTCGGCCAGGCGCGGGTTCTTCGCACCGGCCTCGACCAGCACCTCGCGGACGTTGCCGGCGTCATGTTCGACGGCGGAGGCGACGGCATTGATGCCGGCAATCCATTGTTTCTGGCTCATCCGGCAATTGTACGGCGCAATACGCCGCCCGCTGGGCGGCTATTGCGCCCTACGGTCAATATTTCTGTTTTTGGCGCTTGGCGGGTTTGCCGCGTTCGGGCGGGGCC
>JAEWFH010000120.1 GCA_023388955.1 Pseudomonadota bacterium | reverse complement strand
TTCCTGGTGCGGATGGCGGCGTGCTCGGCCATGTTGAGCGCCAGGGTCGTCTTGCCCATCGCCGGCCGCGCCGCGAGGATCAGCAGGTCGGTCGGCTGCAGCCCGGCGGTCATCTCGTCGAACTCGGTATACCCGGTCGGCAGCCCGGTGACCGAGCCGCCCGCCTCGTACCGCTTCTGCAGGACGTCGAAGGCCTCCGACAGCGCGGTGTTCATGGGGGTGAAATCGGTGCGTCCGTGCGAGCCGGCCTCGGCGATCGCGAACACCTCCTGCTCGGCCTTGGCGAGGATCTCGGCGCTCTCGCGGCCGTCGGGCTGGAAGCCGTCGTTGACGATTTCGGTGCCGACCTCGATCAGCTGCCGCAGCACCGACTTGTCACGCACGATCTCGGCGTAGGCCTTGATGTTGGCCGCCGACGGCGTGGTGCTGGCCAGCTCGATCAGGTAGCTGCCCCCGGCGACCAGTTCGGCGTGGCCGTTGGATTCGAACCACTCGCCCAGGGTGACCGCGTCGAACGGCCGGCTCTTCTCGGCCAGCTCGCGGATCGCACGGAAGATCAGCTGGTGGTCCCGGCGGTAGAAGTCGCGCTCGTTCAGCCCGTCGGCGACGTTGTCATAGGCTTCCGGGGCCAGCATCAGCCCACCCAGCACCGCCTGCTCTGCCTCCACCGACTGTGGAGGCACGCGCAACTGGTCCAGGCGCTGCTCGGCGCGGGTCTCGAAACGCGGTGCGGTATCCCGGAAGCCTGGGCGTGCGCTCATCTGGATGGGGTCCTCTGGGGCCTCGCAGGTGCCGCGGGCCAAGGAGTGATCCTAGGGGCCCGCCGCGTCCGGCGGTACGGAAAAGTCTGTGGACAAGTGGTGGAGAACATGGGCATGGATGTCCTGCCATGCCCGTGTCGCATGGGTTGCGACGGAGCGGCGGCCGAAAACACGAAGGGCGCCCTGGGGCGCCCTTCGCAGCTACCGCCGGTGGCGTGGATCAGGCGAGTTCGCCTTCCACGATCACCTTCACGGTGGTCTCGATGTCGCCGTGCAGCTGCACGAGGATCTCGTACTCGCCCGCCTGGCGGATCGGGCCCTCGCCCATCACCACCTCGGACTTGCTGACCTGGTGGCCGGCCTTGGTCAGGGCATCGGCGACGTCACGGGTGGTGATCGAGCCGTACAGCTTGCCCTCGGTGGAGGCGTTGGCGCGGATGGTCACCTCGACGCCCTCCAGGGCGGCGCGACGGGACTCGGCCTCGTCGTTGAGCGCCTTGGCGCGCGCTTCGTACTCGGCGCGCTTGGCCTCGAAGTCGGCCAGGTTGGCGGCGGTGGCCGGCACGGCCTTGCCCTGGGGAACCAGGAAGTTGCGGCCGTAGCCCGGCTTCACGGTGACCTTGTCGCCGAGCTGGCCGAGGTTCTGCACGTTCTGCAGGAGGATGAGTTGCATGGTTTTGCTCCGGAGTCGTTAGCAGGGGGCTTGGCCCTGCAGCGATGATCGCTGTCCGATGGAATGGCGCCTGGGGGAGGTGGTGGACTTGGGAACTGCCCTCACCCCTGCCCTCTCCCGCAGGCGGGAGAGGGGGAAACGGGGTCGCCCGTGGGCGACGCGTTCTTCAGGCGTTGTGGTTGTCGGTGTACGGGATCAGGGCCAGGTAGCGCGCGCGCTTGACGGCGGTGGCGAGCTGGCGCTGGTACTTCGACTTGGTGCCGGTCACGCGCGACGGGACGATCTTGCCGGTCTCGGTGATGTACTGGCGCAGGGTGTTGAGATCCTTGTAATCGATCTCCTTGACGCCCTCGGCGGTGAACTTGCAGAACTTGCGGCGGCGGAAGAACTTGGACATGTGGCTGCTCCTGGAGGTCGTGATCAGGCGGCGTCGTCGTCGGAGGACTTCTCGTCCTTGCCGTCGTCATCGCCATCGGCGCGGGCGTCGGAACGGTCCTCGCCCTCGTCGTCGCGGCGGCGGCGCTCGCCACGCTCGGGCTTGTCGCCCTTCTCGTCCTTGAACTTCATGATCAGCGACTGCTCGGTCTCCGGACCGTCGCGCTTGATGACCAGGTGGCGCAGGATCGCGTCGTTGAAGCGGAAGGTGTCGACCAGCTCGTTGAGCACTTCCTGGCTGGCTTCGATGTTGAGCAGCACGTAGTGGGCCTTGACCAGGTTCTGGATCGGGTAGGCCAGCTGGCGGCGACCCCAGTCCTCCAGGCGGTGGACCTTGCCCTCGCCGGCTTCGATCGTGCCCTTGTAGCGCTCGATCATGCCGGGAACCTGCTCGCTCTGGTCCGGGTGGACCAGGAAGACGATCTCGTAGTGACGCATCGTGTTTTTCCTTGTGGATGACGGCCTGGTGGCCGGTTCAGCCCCCCGTCGCCGGCCGGCGCGGTGGGGCAAGGTTCCCGTGCGCGTGGCGCGGGAAGCCGGAAAGTATGACCGATCCGATGGGACGGCGCCAGTGGACGCGTTCCTGGCACGCCGCGCCCGCCAGGGCGCCGGGAATGCCTGGTTCCGACCAGCCCGCCAGGACGACCCGTCAGGCCATCCCGGCGTCGGTCGTGAAGCTCTCGCCGCAGCCGCACGCGGCGCTGGCGTTGGGGTTGCGGAACAGGAACTGGTCGCCCAGCTTGCGTTCCTCGACGTCGATGACGGTGCCGTCGACCTGGGCCAGGCTCAGCATGTCGACGTGGATGCGCACGCCGCGGTCCTCGAACACGGTATCGCCCGGCTGTTCCTCTCGGGCCAGCTCGGCCACGTACTGCCAGCCCGAGCAGCCGGTGCGCTTCACCCCGAAACGCAGGCCCAGGGCCCCGGGCTCCTTTTCCAGGAAGCGGGTGACGCGATCGGCGGCGGCGGGGGTGAGGGTGACGGCCATTGGGACTCTCCTGCGATGGTGCGATTGTACCGCCGGTATGGGGCGGCGGGGCCGGGCTCGGGTAAACTCCGGCCCTTCCCATATCCGGCCCGAAGGGGCGAGGTTCAAGGCATGACGGTGGTCAGCGTGCAGCACGCGCTTGCCGGCAGGTTGCCGGTCGGCGGCGAGGTGACGGTCAGGGGCTGGGTCCGGACCCGGCGTGATTCCAAGGCCGGGCTGAGCTTCGTCAATATCAGCGACGGCTCCTGCTTCGCGCCGATCCAGGTGGTCGCGCCCTCCAGCCTGGCCAACTACGAGTCCGAGGTGAAGCACCTCACCGCCGGCTGCGCGGTGATCGCCACCGGCGAGCTGGTCGAGTCCCAGGGCAAGGGCCAGGGCTTCGAGATCCAGGCCAGCCGGATCGAGGTGGTGGGCTGGGTCGAGGACCCGGAGACCTACCCGATCCAGCCCAAGGCGCACTCGCTGGAGTTCCTGCGCGAGGTGGCCCACCTGCGTCCGCGCACCAACCTGTTCGGTGCGGTCACGCGCATCCGCCACACCCTGTCGATGGCCGTGCACCGGTATTTCCACCGCAACGGCTATTACTGGATCAGCACCCCGATCGTCACCACCTCCGACGCCGAGGGCGCGGGGCAGATGTTCCGGGTCTCGACCCTGGACCTGGCCAACCTGCCCCGCCGCGACGATGGCAGCGTCGACTTCCGCCAGGACTTCTTCGGCCGCGAGGCGTTCCTGACCGTGTCCGGCCAGCTCAACGTCGAGGGCTACGCGCTGGCGCTGAGCAAGGTCTACACCTTCGGCCCGACCTTCCGCGCCGAGAACTCCCACACCACCCGCCACCTGGCCGAGTTCTGGATGGTCGAGCCGGAGATCGCCTTCGCCGACCTGCTGCAGACCGCCGACGTGGCCGAGGACTTCCTCAAGTACCTGTTCCGCGCGGTGCTGGAGGAGCGTGCCGACGACATGGCGTTCATTGCCGAGCGGGTGCAGAAGGACGCGGTGACCCGGCTGGAGAAGTTCATCAACGCACCCTTCGAGCGCATCGACTACGGCGCGGCGGTGAAGCTGCTGCAGGACTCCGGGCACAAGTTCGAGTTCCCGGTCGAATGGGGCCTGGACCTGCAGACCGAGCACGAGCGCTGGCTGACCGAGCAGCACGTCGGCCGGCCGGTGGTGGTCACCGACTACCCCGAGCACATCAAGGCCTTCTACATGCGCCTCAACGACGACGGCAAGACCGTCGCGGCGATGGACGTGCTGGCCCCGGGGATCGGCGAGATCATCGGCGGCTCCCAGCGCGAGGAGCGGCTGGACGTGCTGGACGCGCGGATGGCGCAGTTCGGCCTGGATCCGGAGCACTACCAGTGGTACCGCGACTTCCGCCGCTACGGCTCGGTGCCGCACTCGGGCTTCGGGCTCGGCTTCGAGCGGCTGGTGGTCTATGTTTGCGGCCTGTCCAACATCCGCGATGCGATCGCCTATCCGCGCGCGCCCGGCAGCGCCGAATTCTGAGGCCCCCACCCGACCGTGATCCTGTTCCTCGCCCTGCTCGCCCTTGCCCTGGCCATCGCCGGGTTCACCGCCTTCGTGATCTTCTGGCCGCTGATGCTGGTGCACGTGCGTGACCGGCATCCCGGCATGCTGGCTGCGTACGGGGCCAACGCATTTGCCAATCCCGCCGCCTGGGGCTGGTTGTTGCGCGGCGGATACCGGAGCGCGGGGGATCGCAACCTCGACGGGCTCGCCACCCCGGCCCGCATCGCACTGTCGACCATCCTGGCCGGCCTGCTGATGTCGGGCCTGCTCTACCTCGCCTCGCTGGTGGTGGCATGAGCGCCGCTCAGTGGTGGCTGGCCACCCTGGGCCGCACGGTCGTGTGGGCGCGGCTGCGGGTGTTGGAAGCCGGCACCGCCGAGGTCTTCGACAGCGACGGCAACACCCTGCCCTACGACAGCGAGGACACCGCGCGCGCGGCGCTGATGGATGCCGAATTCGTGGCCCTGGACGGCATGGACGAGGACGACGCCGCTGCCCGCGGCTTCACCCTGGTCGAGCTGGAGCCGCCACAGGGCGAAGGCGACGAGGCCCTGCGCAGGCAGATGGTGCGGCAACTGCCGCGCGCCCACTGAACATCCCACGGGGAGGCAGCATGGATCTTCGCCTGGACAACCGTCACGCCCTGGTCTGCGGGGCGAGCCAGGGCATCGGCCTGGCCACCGCCCGCGAACTGGCCGCGCTTGGCGCCCGCGTAACCATCCTGGCCCGTCGGGGCGACACGCTGGACGAAGTCGTCGCCGCCCTCCCCGGGACGGGCCACGGCCGGATCGCCGTCGACACCTCCGACACCGCCGCGCTGGCCACCGCGGCCTCGGCACTGGCCGCGGAGCGGCCGGTACACATCCTGGTCAACAACAGTGGCGGCCCACCGCCCGGCCCGCTCCACCAGGCGGATCCCACCGCGTTGGAGGCGGCGATGCGCCAGCACGTGGTGGCCTGCCAGGTCCTGGTGCAGGCGCTGCTGCCGGGCATGCGCGAAGGTGGCCATGGACGCATCGTCAACATCATCTCGACCTCGGTGAAGGAACCCATCGCCGGGCTGGGCGTGTCCAACACCGCGCGCTGGGCGGTCGCCGCCTGGGCCAAGACCCTGGCCGGCGAACTCGGGCCCGACGGCATCACCGTCAACAACGTGCTGCCCGGCTATACCGACACCCCGCGCATCGAACAGATCATCCGCACCGGTGCCCAGCGCAGCGGCCGCAGCGAACAGGCGGTGTTCGAGGACATGGTCGCCAACGTGCCGCTGCGGCGCTTTGCCCGGCCGGAAGAAACCGCCGCCGCGGTCGCCTTCCTCTGCTCGCCGGCCGCCGCCTACATCACCGGCGTCAACCTGCCGGTGGACGGCGGGCGGACCCGTTCGCTCTGAACCCTGCGCGCCTGCGCGCGGACACCCCCAGGAATCCCATGCCCACCCTTTCCGACCTGCTGCACAACAACCGCGAGTGGTCCGACCGCATCAGCGCCGAGGATCCGACCTTCTTCGAGCGGCTTTCCCGCCAGCAGGCGCCGGAATACCTGTGGATCGGCTGCTCCGACTCGCGGGTACCGGCCAACCAGATCATCGACGTCGCCCCGGGCGAGGTCTTCGTGCACCGCAATATCGCCAACGTGGTGGTGCACACCGACCTGAACTGCCTGTCGGTGATCCAGTTCGCGGTGGACGTGCTGAAGGTCAGGCACATCCTGGTGGTGGGCCACTACGGTTGCGGCGGCGTGCACGCTGCGCTGCACGGCACCCGGCTCGGGTTGTCGGACAACTGGGTCCGCCACGTCGCCGACGTCGCCGAGATGCACGAGAAGACCCTGTGCGAGTACGGCGACGACGAAATCCGCCACGACCGGCTGTGCGAGCTGAACGTGCTCGAGCAGGTGGTCAATGTCTGCCACGCCACCGTGGTCCGCGATGCATGGGCACGCGGGCAGGAACTGGCCGTGCACGGCTGGGTCTATACCCTCCGGGACGGACGCGTGCATGACCTGGGCGTCGACGTGAACGCCGCCGACCGCCTGCAGGAAAAGTACGAGGACGCACTGGCCAGGATCAAGGTGGACCGGGAGGACCGCTGATGGCATTGCCCGAACCGATCAACCTGCAACGCTGGATCGACGAGCACCGGCACCTGCTCAAACCCCCGGTGGGCAACAAGTGCATCGTCGACGGCGACTTCATCGTGATGATCGTCGGCGGGCCCAACACGCGCACCGACTACCACTTCGAGGAAGGGCCGGAGTTCTTCCACCAGATCGAGGGCGAGATGGTGCTGCGGATCCAGGAGGACGGGAAGCCGCGCGACATCCGTATCCGCGCCGGCGAAACCTTCTACCTGCCGCCGCGGGTACCGCACAGCCCGCAGCGCATGCCTGGCTCGGTGGGGCTGGTCATCGAGCGCAGGCGCCTGGCGCACGAGGACGACGCGCTGATGTGGTTCTGCATCAACTGCAACCACAAGCTCTACGAAGAACACTTCCACCTGGTCGACATCGAGCAGGACTTCTTCCGCGTGTTCGAGAAGTTCTACCGCGACGACCGGCTGCGCACCTGCAGCGAATGCGGCACCCTCAATCCGCGGCCGGACCGCTACGACATGGCCGCCGACTCCCAGGCCGACATCACCTGAGCGACACGGCGCTCAGGCCGTCATCCCGGCGGCATTCATGAATTGCCGGATCAGCCACGCGACCACCCCAAGCACCGCCACGCTGGCCGCCCAGAGCAACACCAGCCAGCCGACCCGGCGCAGCCAGCGCCCGCCGGCGCCGCCCGCCCTCAATGGTAGCCCTCGCCCGGCCGGACCTTGCCGCGGAACACCCAGTAACTGAACGCGGTGTAGGCCAGGATGATGGGGATGATGAAGAGCGTTCCCACCAGGGTGAAGCCCAGGCTTTGCGGCGGCCCTGCCGCGTCGTGGATGCTGATGTCCGGCGGGATGATGTTGGGCCAGATGCTGATGCCCAGCCCGCTGTAGCCCAGGAACACCAGTGCCAGCGTCAACAGGAAGGGCGCGACGTGATGCCCGCGCTGCAGCGAACGCAGCAACAGCCCCGCCACCAGCAGGACCAGCAGCGGCACCGGCAGGAAGAAATACAGGTTGGGCAGGCTGAACCAGCGCTCGGCGATCGGCGGGTGGGCCAGTGCCGTCCACAGGCTGATGCCGGCGATCACCGCCAGCAGCGCCCACAGCCATGTCCGCGTGCGCCGGCGCATCTCGTCGTGCAACGCACCTTCGGTCTTGATCAACAGCCAGGTGCTGCCCAGCAGCATGTAGGCGACCACCAGGCCCAGGCCGGTGAACAGGGGGAACGGCGCCAGCCAGTCCAGCGGGCCACCGGCGAAACGGCCATCGGCGACATCCAGGCCGTTGATGAAGCTGCCCAGCACCACGCCCTGGAAGAACGCCGCGGAGTACGAACCGGCCATGAAGGTGAAGTCCCAGGTCTTCCGCCGTCCGGGGGCGGCCACCACCCGGTACTCGAACGACACTCCGCGCAGGATGAGTCCGAGCAGCATCAGCACCAGCGGCAGGTACAGCGCGCTCAGCACTACCGAATAGGCCAGTGGGAACGCCGCGAGCAACCCGGCCCCGCCCAGCACCAGCCAGGTCTCGTTGCCGTCCCAGATCGGCGCGATGGTGTTCATCATCACGTCGCGCTCCTCGCGTCCCGGGAAGAACGGGAACAGCATCCCGATCCCCAGGTCGAAGCCGTCCATCACCACGTACATCCCGATGGCGAACAGGATCACCACCGCCCAGATCACCGGAAGGTCGACACCCATCACCCGTTCCTCCGTGTGGCGTCCCCGTCGGCCGTGCGCGACTCGTCGGCGGCCGCGGACATCGGCCGCATTGGCGTTCGGGCCTGTCCCGGACCGCCCTCGGGCTCGTCCTCGGGGCCATCCGCCGCCGTCGTCGCCGGGCGCCCCATCAGGCGCAGCATGTAGACCGAGCCGGCGCCAAAGATCACCACGTACGACACCACGAACGCCGCGAGCGCGAAGCCGACCTCGGCCGCCGAGTGCGCCGACACGCCTTCCGCGGTGCGCATCACCCCGTAGACGATCCACGGCTGGCGGCCGACCTCGGTGGTAAACCAGCCGGCCAGGATCGCCACCAGGCCCGCCGGCCCCATCAACAGCGCGAAGCGGTGCAGCGCGGGGGATTCCAGGAACCGGCCGCGCCATCGCGCCCAGGCGCCCCACGCGCCGAGCAGGATCATCAGCAGTCCCAGCCCGACCATGGTCCGGAACGCCCAGAACACCACCGGCACCGGGGCGCGCTCATCGGCCGGGAAATCCGTCAGTACCGGGGTCATTCCATCCCAGCTGTGGGTGAGGATCAGGCTCGACAGCCGCGGCACCTCCAGCGCGTACCGGGTGGTCTCGGCGTCCATGTCCGGCAGGCCGAAGAGGATCAGCGGCATGCCCTCGGACGGATCCTCCGGCCGCTCCCAGTGGCCCTCGATCGCGGCCAGCTTCGCCGGCTGGTGCTCCAGCGTGTTCAGGCCGTGGAAGTCGCCGATCAGTGCCTGCACCGGCGCCGTCACCAGCACCATCCACATCGCCATGGACCACATCGTCCGGACTGCAGGGTCGCGCCGCCCGCGCAGCAGGTGCCAGCCGGCGGTCCCGGCCACCAGCAGCCCGGTGGCGAGGAAGGCCGCGGTCACCATGTGCACCAGCCGGTACGGGAACGACGGGTTGAAGATCACCGCCAGCCAGTCGACCGGCACCACCACCCCGTCGATGATCTCGTGTCCCTGCGGGGTCTGCATCCAGCTGTTGGAGGCGAGGATCCAGGTCGCGGAGATCAGCGTTCCGACCGACACCGCCAGGGTGGAAAAGAAATGCAGCCCCGGCCCCACCCGCCTCATGCCAAACAGCATCACCCCGAGGAAGCCGGCTTCGAGGAAGAACGCGGTCAGCACCTCGTAGGTCAGCAGCGGCCCGGTGATGGAACCGGCGAAGCGCGAGAACTCGCTCCAGTTGGTGCCGAACTGGTAGGCCATCACGATGCCCGACACCACGCCCATGCCGAAGGCAACGGCGAACGGCTTGAGCCAGAACCGGTACAGGTCCAGGTAGACCTCCCGCTTGCGTGCCAGCCACAACCCCTCCAACACCGCCAGGTAGGCGGCCAGGCCGATGGTGATGGCCGGGAAGATGATGTGGAACGAGATCGTGAAGGCGAACTGGATGCGCGCCAGCATCAGCGCGTCAAGACCGAACATGGCTGGCTCCCGGGGGTCGCCCGCCCAGCCTAGCGCCGCAGGCGGCCAGCGGGGTCAAGGCCGCATGAAATGACACCTGCCGGGCTGCCGGCGCACGCACGCTCGGTTATCGTGGTGGGCGGCCCGCCCAGGGTCGTCCGGGGGAGAAGGAAGGACCGTGCTGAAGATCGACATCCACGCCCATTACCTGCCGCGCGACTGGCCCGACCTGGCGCGCAAGTACGGCGAGCCGCGCTTCCCGGTCATCCACCACACCGACGATGGCCGGCACCGGATCTACAAGGACGGGCGCTTCTTCCGCGAGATCTGGTCCAACACCTGGGACCCGGAACAGCGCATCGAGGACTACGCCCGCCACGGCGTGCAGGTACAGGTGTTGAGCACGGTGCCGGTGATGTTCTCCTACTGGGCACGCCCGCATCACGCGCTGGAGCTGCACCAGGCCCTCAACGACCACATGGCCGGTACCGTGCGCGACCACCCGCGGCACTACGCCGGCATCGGCACCGTGCCGCTGCAGTCGCCGCGGCTGGCGGTGCAGGAGCTGGAGCGCTGCATGGAGCAGCTGGGCCTGCAGGGGGTGCAGATCGGCAGCCACGTCACCCGCGAGGACGGCCGCCACTGGAACCTGGACGCGCCGGAGCTGTTCGAGTTCTTCCAGGCCGCCGCCGAGCTGGGCGCGGCGATCCTGGTGCATCCCTGGGACATGATGGGCACCGACACCATGCCCAAGTACTGGCTGCCGTGGCTGGTCGGGATGCCGGCCGAACAGTCGCGCGCCGCCTGCTCGCTGGTGTTCGGCGGGGTGCTGGAGCGGCTGCCGGCGCTGAAGGTCTGCATGGCCCATGGCGGCGGCAGCTTCCCGTACACCATCGGGCGCATCGAGCATGGCTTCAACATGCGCCCGGACCTGGTCGCCACCGACAATCCGCGCAACCCGCGCGAGTACCTGAAACGCCTGTATTTCGACTCCTGGGTCGCCGACGATGCCGCGCTGCGCTACCTGCTCGACACCTGCGGCGTGGACCGGGTGATGCTCGGCACCGACTATCCATTCCCGCTGGGCGAGCAGGAACCGGGCGCGGGCATTGCCGCCCTCGACCTGGAGGACGCCGCCCGCGCCCGCCTCTACCACGGCACCGCGCTGGAATGGCTTGGCCTGCCCCGCGCGCGCTTCGAGTGACCCCGATGCACGGACACGGACTCTTCGACGAATCCCACGCACGCGGCCTGGACGACCGCGACCCGCTGCCCACCCTGCGCGCGGAGTTCCACGTCCCGCGCTTCGGCGACCGCGAGCAGGCCTACTTCGTCGGCAATTCGCTGGGACTGCAGCCGCGCAATGCGCGCGCCCACGTGCTGGAGGTGCTGGACACCTGGGCGGAGATCGCGGTCGAGGGCCACTTCCGTGGCCACGCCGCCTGGATGCCCTACCACGAGCTGGTCCGCGACGGCCTGGCGCGGGTCGTGGGTGCACAGCCGCAGGAGGTGGTGGCGATGAACTCGCTGACCACCAACCTGCACCTGATGATGGTCAGCTTCTACCGGCCGACGGCGGAGCGCCCGGCGATCCTGGTCGAGGCCGGGGCCTTCCCCACCGACCGCTACGCAGTGGAGTCGCAGATCCGCTTCCACGGTTTCGACCCGGCCACCGACCTGGTCGAGGTGCAACCCGACCAGCCCGGCGGCACGGTTTCCATGGAGGCGATCGAGCGTGCGATCGCCGAGCACGGGCCGCGCCTGGCGCTGGTGCTGTGGCCTGGCGTGCAGTACCGCACCGGGCAGGCCTTCGACCTGGCCGCAATCGCCAGGCTGGCGCATGCCCGGGGCGCGCTGTGCGGCTTCGACCTGGCGCATGCCGCCGGCAACCTGGAGCTGGCCCTGCACGACAGCGGCGCGGACTTTGCGGTGTGGTGTCACTACAAGTACATGAACAGCGGCCCGGGAGCGGTGGCCGGCTGCTTCGTGCACGAGCGCCACGCCCGTACCGACCGGCCGCGCTTCGCCGGCTGGTGGGGCCACGAGGCCGGGTCGCGATTCCGCATGGGCCCGGAGTTCATCCCGACGCCGGGGGCCGAGGGCTGGCAGCAGAGCAATCCGCCGATCCTGGCGATGGCGCCGTTGCGGGCCTCGCTGGAGCTGTTCGACCGCGCCGGCATGTCCGCGCTGCGCGGCAAGTCGCTGCGGCTGACGGGCTACCTCCGGGCCCTCATCGAGCAGCGCCTGGGCGGCGTGCTGGAGGTCCTCACCCCCGACGCACCGGACGGCCATGGCAGCCAGCTTTCGCTGCGCGTGGCGGGTGGCCGCGAGCGCGGCCGTGCCCTGTTCGAGTACCTGGAAACCCGCGGCGTGCTGGGCGACTGGCGCGAACCGGACGTGATCCGCATCTCCCCCGCCCCGCTCTACAACACCCACCATGACGTGCTGTCGTTCGCGCGCGCGGTGGACGACTGGCGCCAGAGCGCCGGCTGACGCCCGGAGGCCACGTGCACGAGCAACAGGACCCTTCCCGCGATCCCGCCCGGCACCTGACCCTGGTCGGGGGCGGGCTGGCCGGCGCCGTACTCGCCGCCCTGCTTGCCCGCCGGGGCTGGCAGGTCGATCTCCACGAGATGCGTGGCGACCCGCGCCGCCTGGGCTACGAGCGCGGGCGCTCGATCAACCTGGCCCTGGCCGAACGGGGGCGTGCCGCGCTGCGCGAGGCGGGTGCCGACGAGGCGGTGATGGCCCAGGCGATCATGATGCGCGGGCGCATGGTCCACTTCGACGACGGCCGGGTCGACTTGCAGCGCTACGGGCGCGACGACAGCGAGGTGATCTGGTCGGTGCATCGCGGCCGCCTCAACCAGGCACTGCTGGACATTGCCGAGGCCGCCGGCGCGCGCCTGCACTTCAACCAGGCGCTGGAGTCGGTGGACTTCCAGGCCCGCACCGCGCGCTTCCGCACCCCGGCCGGGGTCCACGAGACCGCGTTCACGAGCCTGGTCGGCACCGACGGCGCCGGCTCGGCGGTACGCCGGGCGATGGAGGCGGTCACCGGGCTGGGGGCACGCAGCGAGATGCTCGGGCACTCCTACAAGGAGCTGGAGATCCCACCGGCCCCGGCAGGCGGTTTCCGGATCGAGAAGAACGCCCTGCACATCTGGCCCCGCGGCCGCTACATGTGCATCGCGCTGCCCAACACCGAGGGCACCTTCACCGTCACCCTGTTCATGCCCAACCAGGGCGACCCGGGTGACGGCGTCCCCGGCTTCGACCAGGTGCGCTCCGGGGAGCAGGCGCGGGCGTTGTTCGAACGCCGCTTCCCGGACGCCTCGCCGCTGATCCCGCGGCTGGAGCACGACTTCGACCACAACCCGACCAGCAGCCTGGGCACGCTGTACCTGGACCAGTGGCACCTGGACGGCCGCGCGGTGCTGGTGGGCGACGCCGCCCACGCCATGGTCCCGTTCCACGGCCAGGGCATGAACTGCGCCTTCGAGGACTGCGCGGCGCTGGCCCGCCACCTGTCCGCGCCGGGCGTGGACCCGGGCGCCGCCTACGCGGCCTACCAGGCCGAGCGCCTGCCCAACGCCCGCGCGATCCAGCACATGGCGCTGGAGAACTATCTGGAGATGCGCGACCGGGTCGACGACGACGACTACCTGCTCCAGCGCGCCCTCGAGGTACGCCTGGCGCACCGGCACCCGGAGCGCTTCGTGCCGCGCTACTCGATGGTCACTTTCCGCCACATGCCC
The DNA here is from genome assembly GCA_023388955.1 of Pseudomonadota bacterium. GTDB lineage: Bacteria > Pseudomonadota > Gammaproteobacteria > Xanthomonadales > Xanthomonadaceae > Novilysobacter. Next base: position 22,087 of record JAEWFH010000120.1, on the reverse strand, counting down.
TATGCCCGGGCGCTGATGCGCGGGAACCTGCAGCGCGAACTGCTGGTCGAGCTCACCCGCGGCCTGGACAGCCTGGAGCAGCTGGACTGGGAGCACGCCGACCGCCTGGTCCGCGAGCGCCTGGCCCCGCTGCCGCCGGACCACGAGCCGCACCGGGACGGGTCCTGATGGCCGCCAGCTTCCTGTTCTACGACCTGGAGACCTTCGGCACCGACCCGCGCCGCAACCGGATCGCGCAGTTCGCGGCGATCCGCACCGACAGCGAGCTGCGCCAGGTCGAGGAGCCAGTCAGCCTGTTCGTCCGCCCTGCCGACGACCTGCTGCCCTCGCCCGGCGCCACGCTGGTCACCGGGATCACGCCGCAGCGCACCCTGGCCGAGGGCATGCCGGAAGCGGAGGCGTTCGCCGTCATCTGCGAGGAGATGGCACGGCCGGAGACCTGCACGCTGGGCTACAACTCGCTGCGCTTCGACGACGAGTTCATCCGGCACGGGCTGTTCCGCAACTTCCACGATGCCTACGAGCGCGAGTGGCGCGGCGGGAACTCGCGCTGGGACCTGCTGGACGTGTTCCGGCTCGCGCATGCGCTGCGCCCGGAGGGCATCACCTGGCCCAGGCGCGAGGACGGGCACGCCTCCTTCCGGCTCGAGCACCTCGCCGAGGCCAATGGCGTGCGCGAGGGGGACGCCCACGAGGCCCTGTCCGACGTGCGGGCGCTGATCTCGATGGCGAGGCTGCTCCGCCGGGCCCAACCCAGGCTGTGGGACTACGCGCTGCGGATGCGGGACAAGCGGCACGTCGCCGGGCTGCTGGAACCCGTCCAGGGCGGGCCGGTGCTGCACGTCTCCCAGCGCTTCCCCGCCAGCCGCCTGTGCGCCGCCCCGGTGCTGCCGCTGGCGGCGCACCCCTCGATCTCCAACCGGGTGCTGGTGTTCGACCTCGGCCAGGACCCGTCGCCGCTGTTGGAACTGGACGCCCAGGCGATCGCTGCGCGCCTGTACGTGCGCAGCGCGGACCTGCCGGAAGGCGTCGAGCGCGTGGCGCTCAAGGAAGTGCACCTCAACCGCAGCCCGGCCCTGGTGCCCTGGCGGCACCTGCGAAGGGAGGACCTGGACCGGCTCGGGATCGATGCCGGCGAAGTCGAGAGCCGCGCCGCAACGCTGCGCGCCGCCGGCCCGGCGCTGGCCGAGAAGGTGCGGCAAGTCTTCGCCCTGCGCTCCGACCCCACGCCGGGCGACGTCGACGGCGGACTGTACGACGGGTTCCTGGGCGACGCCGACCGCCGGCTGTGCGCGGAAGTGCGCGCGACCGCGCCGGCGGCGCTGGGCGAGCGCCAGTTCGGCTTCCGGGATCCGCGGCTGCACGAGCTCCTGTTCCGCTACCGCGCCCGCAACTGGCCGGGGACCCTTGATGCCGATGAACGCGCACGCTGGGACCGGTACCGGCACGAGCGCCTGCGCGGTGGCGGTGGACTGGCCGAGCACGACTTCGCCCGCTTCGACGCCGAGCTCGCGCAGCTGCGGGCAGCCCATGCCGGCGTTCCGGAGCGCCTGGCCCTGCTCGACGCCCTGGCCGACTGGCGGCACCGGCTGGACGCCGGGCTGCCGTTCCCCGCGGAGGCGCCCCCTGGCACCGGTCCCCTACCCGCCGGGGCTTAGCCTTCCTACAGCGTCGCGGCCGTAGGATCCCGCTCCATGCCCGCCTACTTCACCGATGCAACCTGGCGCTTCTTCCGTGCGCTGGCCCGCAACAACAACCGCGCCTGGTTCCACGCCCACAAGGCCGACTACGAGCGCCACGTGCGCGAGCCCTACCAGCGCCTGCTGCACGACCTGCAGCCGGCCGTCGCCGCGATCAGCGAACACTTCCACGCCAATCCGGCCCGCGCGGGCGGCTCCCTGTTCCGGATCAACCGGGACACCCGCTTCGCCAACGACAAGAGCCCATACAAGACCTGGCAGGGCGCGAAGATCTACCACACGCGCCACCGCCAGGTGGAAGCGCCCTCCTTCCACCTCCAGCTGCGCCCCGGGCAGAGCTTCCTGGGTGCCGGGTTCTGGCGCCCACACAACGACACGGTGCGCACCCTGCGCCAGTTCATCCTGGACAACCCGACCAGTTGGAAGGCCGCCGCGCACGACCCCCGGGTGCGCGAACGCTTCGGGCTGGCTTCGCACAACAGGCTGGTGCGCATGCCGCACGGCTTCCCCGCGGATTTCGAGTTCGCCGACGACCTGCGCCTGAAGAGCTTCATACTGAGCCGGCCGCTGGCGGACGAGGTGGTCACCGGGCCGGACCTGTTGCAGGTGCTGGAGCGCGACCTGGCGGCGCTTGCACCCTTCAACGATTACCTGTGCGCGGCCGTCGACCTGGAGTTCTGATGATGCGCAAGGCAGCCGTCCTGGCCGTAATCGCGTTGCTGTTGCTGGCGGCCTGGACCGCCGCCGGTCCGTGGCTGGCGATCGACGGCATCCGGCGAGCGGTGGCCGACCACAACGCCGCTGCACTGGAGCGCCACGTCGACTTCCCGGCACTGCGGGCAAACCTCAAGGCCCGTGCGGAAGACGCCCTCGCCCGGCGCGCCGGACCGGGCTTTGCGTCAACCGCGCTCGGCGGACTCGTGCTGCGTGGCGCCAGCGGCCTCGCCTCGGGCGCAATCGACACCATGGCCACGCCCGCGGGCGTCGCCGCCCTGCTGGAGGGCCGCAGCTTCTGGCACCGGGCCAGTGGTGGCGGCATCAGTTCCAACGATGCCCTCGCCCACGAGCCGCCCGCCGACCCGCTGGCCGAGCCGGAATGGCGCTACGAGTCCCTGTCGCGCTTCACCGCGATCGTCGAGCCCGCCGCGGGCACGCCGGTGACCCTGGTGTTCACGCGCCAGGGCCTGCGATGGCGGCTGACCGATATCGCCCCGGCCGGCGAAGGCCGGCGCGGGGCGGGATAGCCGCGGGCGCACCGCGGCCCGCGGTGGCCCTCAGGCCGACTTGCGCGCCGGCACCGGCTCGGCCAGGAAGGCCTCCATGGAGTCGTCCAGCGCCTCCATCCACGGGGTGTGGTGCGGCGGTGCCAGGGTGCCGGTCATGGTCGAGCGGTAGCTCCGGTCGCGGTAGCCGAGGATGCTTTCCTTCTTGTGCTGCTTCCACTGCTTGAACAGCGCGGCCATGCCCTCGATGTCGAACTCGGGGTAGTCCGTCGGCCCGACCAGGTCGCGGGTGTAAGCGGCCTGGAAGTCGATCTCCTCGTCGGCGGTGGCGCAGGCCTCCTCGCGCGCGACCCAGGTCTCGCTGTCGGCGCGCATTTCCCCGGTCGACGGCAGTGCCAGCCGGCCCAGGATCACGTCGCGGGCGTACCAGGCCTGCGCATCGAACATGTTGAAGGTGTAGTACTGGTCCTGCATCCCGAGGTAGACCAGCTTCGGGTTGTCGATCCAGAACACGCCCTTGTAGAGGTCGGGCGGGTACAGCCGGTTGCGGGTGCGCAGGGTCAGCTCGTCGGGCAGGAACGGGAAGTGGTGCTGGTAGCCGGTGCACAGGATGATCGCGTCCACCTCGCGCGAGCTGCCGTCCTTGAAGTGCGCGGTGTTGCCCTCCACCCGCAACAGCAGCGGGCGCTCCTCGAAGCTCTCCGGCCAGTCGTAGCCCATCGGCGCGCTGCGGTAGCTGAAGGTCACCGACTTCGCGCCGTACTTGTGGCACTGGGTGCCGATGTCCTCGGCCGAATAGCTGGACCCCACCAGCAGCAGGTCCTTGCCGGCGAACTCGCAGGCGTCGCGGAAGTCATGGGCGTGCAGGACGCGTCCGGGGAAGTGCTCCAGCCCCTCGAAATACGGCGTGTTCGGGGTCGAGAAGTGGCCGGTCGCGACCACCACGTGGTCGAACTCCTCCGTCGACAGCACGTCCTTCGTCACGTCGCGCACGGTCACGCTGAACCGGCCGGTCTCCTCCGAGTACTCGACCCACTGCACCGCGGTGTTGAAGCGGATCTGCTCGCGCAGGCGCCACTTCTCGATGCGGCCCATGATGTAGTCGCGCAGGACCTCGCGCGGCGGGTAGGACGGGATCGGCCGGCCGAAGTGCTCCTCGAAGCTGTAGTCGGCGAACTCCAGACATTCCTTCGGGCCGTTGGACCACAGGTACCGGTACATGCTCCCGTGGACCGGCTCGCCGTAGGCGTCCAGGCCCGTGCGCCAGGTGTAGTTCCACATCCCGCCCAGGTCGGACTGCTTCTCGTAGCAGACGATCTCGGGCACGGTGGCGCCCGCGCGGCGGGCGGACTCGAAGGCTCGCAGCTGGGCCAGCCCGCTGGGACCGGCACCAAGGATGGCGATGCGTTGCGTCATCGGCGTTGTTGCTCCTGTTCTGTCGCCGCGCCCGGGGGCAGCGGCCTCGCGCAAGGCGCGGAAGGTGCCCGCGGGGGACCAGGGCTGGTCGAACCCCGACGGGCGCACGAAGCCCGGCAGCCGCCCTGCGGCGGCACGGCAAGGATCGGGCGGGAGGGCCGCCGGCCGGGATTCCCGGTCCTGGCCCCTGCATGCCGGGCACGCGTCGGGGACGACCAGTCGCCGAAGCGCGACGATCGGATCACATGCCAGTGCAATCTCCGACGATGCGCGGAATTCTAGCACGCCTGCCCCTTGCGGAGTCCGGCGTGGGCCATGCGGAATCCGCTACCGCGGCGGGGGCAGGTCATTGGCCACGCCGTGGGGTACGTGACCGGCGGTCACCAGCCCGCGCGCGGACTCGATGTTGTGCTCGGAGTCGTCGAAGAAGATGTCCGCCCCGAACGCCTCCAGGAACGGTCCCTTCGGCCTGCCCCCGAGGAACAGCGCCTCATCGATGCGGATCCCCCACCCGCGCAGGGTGCGGATCACCCGCTCGTGCGCCGGCACCGACCGCGCCGTGACCAGGGCGGTACGGATCGGCGCGTCCTGCCCGGTCGGGAACGCCGCCTGGAGCCGGTGCAGCGCATCCAGGAAGCCGCGGAACGGCCCCCCGCTGAGCGCTTCCGCCGCCCGGCTGCGCTCGTGCTCGGCGAAGGCCTCCAGGCCATCGGCGCGGCTGATGCGCTCGCCCTCGTCGTCGAAGATCACCGCGTCGCCATCGAAGGCGATGCGCAGCTGGTCGGAGCGCTGCTCCGGTGCGCCGCAGGGCAGCAGGGTCGCCGCCGCCACGCCGGCACTCAGGGCGTTGCGCACGTCCTCGGCGTTGGTGGACAGGAACAGGTCGGCGCCGAACGGGCGGATGTACGGGTACGGCGGCGCGCCGTTGCTGAAGGCGGCACGGCGGATCGCCAGCCCGTGATGGGCGATGGAGTTGAAGATCCGCAGCCCGGTGTCGGCCGAGTTGCGCGAGATCAGGATCACCTCCACCCGCGGCGCCTCCGGCGGCGAGCCCTCGTTGAGCGCAAGCAGCTTGCGCACCAGCGGGAAGGCCACGCCGGGCGCGAGCAGCGCATCCTCGTGGCTGCGCTGGTAGTCGGCGTAGGCATCCAGGCCCTCGCGCTCGAACAGCACGTGGCTTTCCTCCAGGTCGAACAGGGTCCGCGAGGAGATGGCGACGATGAGCGGGTCCACGGCTTCGTTCATGGCGGCCATTGTGCCCGGGCGCCGTCGCAGCGGGCGAGACGGCTCAGCCGCTGGTGAACTGCTCGGCGAGCATGCGCTCTTCGAGCCGGTGGTCGGGATCGAACATCAGGGTCACGCTGCGGTCGCGCGACTCGCGCACGGTCACCTCCACCACGTCGCGGACCTCGTGGGAGTCCGCGGTGGCGCTGACCGGGCGCTTGTACGGGTCCAGGACCCGGAACTTCACTTCGGTATCGGCCATCAGCACCGCGCCGCGCCAGCGCCGCGGCCGGAACGCGGCAATCGGGGTGAGCGCCACCACGCCCGCCCCCAGCGGCAGGATCGGCCCCTGGGCGGAGAAGTTGTAGGCGGTGGAACCGGCCGGGGTGGCCACCAGCACGCCATCGCAGATCAGCTCCTCCAGCCGGACCTGGCCGTTGAGCTCGATGGAGACATGCGCGGCCTGGCGGGTCTGCCGCAGCAGCGAGACCTCGTTGTAGGCGAGCGAGCCGACGCTGGCGCCCGACTCCGACTCGGCCACCATCTCCAGCGGGTGCAGCACGGCCGGCTCGGCCGCGTGCAGGCGCCCGACGAGGCCTTCGGCTTCGTAGTGGTTCATCAGGAACCCGACGGTCCCCAGCTTCATGCCGTAGAACGGCTTGCCCAGGCTGGCGTAGCGGTGGAGCGTCTGCAGCATGAAGCCGTCGCCACCCAGCGGGACCAGGATGTCGGCCTCCTCCGGGGCATGGTCGCCGTGCAGCCGGACCAGCGCCTGGCAGGCGGCGCGGGCATCCGGGGCGGGGCTTGCCAGGAAGCAGATCCGCGGGTCCTGGGCGGTCAGGGAAGTCGGGTTCGGCATGGGGCGAGGATAGCGCGGAGCGATGAAGACCATGCCCACCACAAACGCGGGCGGGGAACCCGGAGGTCCCCCGCCCGCGCGGGTACTGCGTGCGGGGTGGCCGAGCCACCCCGTCCTCCGGCTCAGGCGCCGGCAGCCACCACCTGGGCCAGGCGGCGCACGGCCACCGACACCGTCGGGTAGTCGAGCTCCTTCTGGGTCGACAGGTCCTCCAGCATCGCCAGGGCGAAGCGCAGGGTCGGGTCGTCCCGCTCCAGCCAGGCCGCCAGCTTGCCTTCGACCGGCTTGCGCCCGCCGCCGGCCAGCACCTGGCCGACCAGGGCCCGCTGCTGCGCGGCGAGCTCGTCGCGCAGCGAACCGCGGGCCAGCGCATGCCAGCGCCCGTCCACCGGCAGGCGGCTGATCTGCTCGTATACCCACGGCAGCTGCAGCGCGGCGCCGACGGCGAAGTACGCCTGCGATACGTCGGCCGGCGGGACCTTGCGCTCCAGCGCGATCTCGATGATGTCCGGAGCGAACTCCAGCATCGGCATCGAGGCCAGCTGGGCGGCAAGCGCCGAGGGCACACCCTTCTGCTTCCACTCGGCCAGCGCCGCCTCGTACTGCGCCTGGCGGACCGGCGACATGGTGCGCGGCAGGGCCTCGCGGACCGCCTTGAGGCCCTCGCCGAAGCGCGCCATGGACGTGGTGATCTCCGGCATCTGGCCCGGGCGCAGCAGCAGCCAGCGCGAGAACGAGCGCAGCACGTTCCAGATCACCAGCAGCGCGTCGATCTGCACCGACTCCAGCACCTTGCCGTCGAGCGCGTCGATCTGCGCCCACAGCGCCCGCGCGTCCAGCGCCTCGCGGGCGATGGTGTAGGCCTCGGCGATCTCGCCCGGGCTGCGGCCGGTGTCCTCGCCCATGCGCAGGGCGAAGGTCGCGCCCATGCGGTTGACCATGGAGTTGGTCACGGCGGTGGCGATGATCTCGCGCTTGAGGCGATGCCCGTCCATGAACTTCGCGTACTTCTTCTGCAGCGGCTCGGGGAAGTAGCGCACCAGCTCCTTCGACAGGTACGGATCCTCCGGCACGTCCGAGTCGACCAGCTGCTGGAACAGCACCAGCTTGGAGTACGACAGCAGCACCGCCAGTTCCGGCCGGCTCAGGCCCTGGCCGCGGCTGCGGCGCTCGCTCAGTTCGGCATCGGAGGGCAGGAACTCGATCTGCCGGTCCAGCAGGCCCTGCGACTCCAGCACCTGGATGAAGTGCTGCTTGGCGCCAAGGCGCGGCACGCTCATGCGCTCCATCAGGCTGATCGCCTGGTTCTGGCGGTAGTTGTCGCCCAGCACCAGCCCGGCGACCTCGTCGGTCATGTCGGCCAGCAGGGTGTTGCGCGCCTTCTGCCCGAGCTTGCCCGCCTTGACCACGTCGTTGAGCAGGATCTTGATGTTCACCTCGCGGTCGGAGGTGCCCACGCCGGCGGAGTTGTCGATGAAGTCGGTGTTGAGGATCACCCCGGCCTCGGCGGCCTCGATGCGCCCCAGCTGGGTCATGCCCAGGTTGCCGCCCTCGCCGATGATCTTCGCCCGCACCTCGCCGCCGTTGATGCGGACCGGGTTGTTGGCCCGGTCGCCCACGTCGGCGTGGCTCTCGCTGGCGGCCTTGATGTAGGTGCCGATGCCACCGTTCCACAGCAGGTCGACCGGTGCACGCAGGATCGCGCTGACCAGCTCGTTCGGGCTCAGCGAGTCGATCGACGCGTCGATGCCCAGCGCCTCCTTCGCCTCGGGGCTGAGCTTGACCGTCTTGGCGCTGCGCGGGTAGACGCCGCCGCCCTTGCTGATCAGCTCGGCCTTGTAGTCCTCCCAGCTCGAGCCGGCCAGCTTGAACAGGCGCTGGCGCTCCTTGTACGAACGCGCGGCCTCCGGCGCCGGGTCGATGAAGATGTGGCGGTGGTCGAAGGCGGCGACCAGGCGGATGTGCTTGCTCAGCAGCATGCCGTTGCCGAACACGTCGCCGGACATGTCGCCGATGCCGACCGCGGTGAAATCCTGCTTCTGGCTGTCCACGCCCAGCGAACGGAAGTGGCGCTTGACCGACTCCCAGGCGCCGCGGGCGGTGATGCCCATGCCCTTGTGGTCGTAGCCCACCGAACCGCCGGAGGCGAACGCATCACCCATCCAGAAGCCATGGTCGGCGGAGATCTGGTTGGCGATGTCGGAGAAGCGCGCGGTGCCCTTGTCGGCGGCGACCACCATGTACGGGTCGTCCCCGTCATGGCGGACCACGTCGTCGGGATGGACGATGGCGCCGTCCACCAGGTTGTCGGTGATGTCGAGCAGGCCGTTGATGAACATCCGGTAGCAGGCCACGCCCTCGGCCTGCAGGGCGTCACGGCCGGCAGGCGGGCGCTTGACGATGAAGCCGCCCTTGGCGCCGACCGGGACGATGATGGTGTTCTTGACCATCTGCGCCTTGACCAGGCCCAGCACCTCGGTGCGGAAATCCTCGCGGCGGTCCGACCAGCGCAGGCCGCCACGGGCCACCGCGCCGAAGCGCAGGTGGATGCCCTCCACGCGCGGGCCGTAGACGAAGATCTCGCGGTACGGAACCGGCTTGGGCGCGTCGGGCACCAGCGCGGTATCGAACTTGTAAGCGACGTAGCCGCACCGGGCCCCGCCGACGCCGGCCTGGTAGTAGCTGGTGCGCAGGGTCGCGCCGATCACGCCGATGAAGCTGCGCAGGATGCGGTCCTCGTCCAGGCTCGACACCCGGTCCAGCAGTGCCGACATGGCCTCGTGCACGGCCTCCATGCGGGCCTTGCGCTTGCCCTTGCGGGCAACGAGCAGCGGCTCCAGGGCGGCCAGCACCGAGGCATCGCCCCCGGCCAGGCCCTCGACCTGGGCGGCGAACTGGGCGAGCTCGTCCTTGCGCTCGCGGGCACCGCGGTCGGCGGCGGGGTCGAAGCGGGCCTCGAACATCTCCACCAGCAGGCGCGCCAGCAGCGGATAGCGGGCGAAGGTCTGCTCGACGTAGGCCTGCGAGAACGGCACGCCGACCTGCAGCAGGTACTTGCAGTAGGCGCGCAGCATCCCGACCTGGCGCCAGCTCAGGCCGGCGGCCAGGACCAGGCGGTTGAGGCCGTCGTTCTCGGCATCACCGCGCCACACGGCGGCGAAGGCGTCCTCGAAGCGGGCGTGCAGGCCGTCGACGTCGGCGCCCTCCTCCAGCGCCTCGACCTCGAAGTCCTGGATGTAGAACAGGCTCTCGCCGGCGTACAGGCGGTACGGGTGCTCGGTGATGACCCGCAGCCCCATGTTCTCCATCAGCGGCAGCGCATCCGACAGCGGGATGTCGCCGTCCTGGCGGTAGAACTTGAAGCGCAGCCCCCCCGCGCCCGGGCGCAGGCGGCACAGGCTCAGGCGCAGGTCCTGCGGACCTTCCAGCGCGGCCAGGTTCTCCACGTCGGCAGCGGCCGCCGGCACCGAGACCTCTTCGATGTAGCCCGCCGGCAGCGCACGGCCGAACCGGGCCGCCATGGCCAGCCCGGACTGCTCGCCGTGGCGTTCGACCAGCATGTCGCGCAGTTCGTCGCGCCAGTCGCGGACGATTTCGACCAGCTCGGCCTCGATCGCCGCGGCGTCGACCTGTACGCGCTCGCCGTTGCGCGGGCGCACCAGCAGGTGCACCTGGGCGAGCGGGGATTCGCCGAAGGACACCGAGCTGTCCACGTGTTCGCCGTGCAGGGCGCGCCTGAACATCGCCTCGATGCGCAGGCGCACGTCGGTGTTGAAACGCTCGCGCGGGATGTACACCAGCGCAGAGAAGAAACGGCCGTAGCGGTCACGGCGCAGGAACATGCGCGGACGCACCCGCTCCTGCAGGCCGAGGATGCCGGTGGTGGTGCGCAGCAGTTCCTCGCCGGTGGACTGGAACAGCTCGTCGCGCGGCAGGGTCTCCAGGATGTGGCGCAGCGCCTTGCCGCTGTGGCTCTCCGGGCGCAGGCCGGAGTTGTCCATCACGTGGGCGTGGCGCTGGCGCACCAGCGGGATCTCCCACGGGCGGCGGTTGTAGGCCGAGGAGGTGTACAGGCCGAGGAAGCGCTCTTCCCGGACCGGCTTGCCGTCCTCGCCATAGGTCAGCACGCCCACGTAGTCCATGTAGCCGGGGCGGTGCAGCGTGGTACGGGCGTTGGTCTTGGTCAGGATCAGCGCGTCGATCGCGCCCGAGTGCGGCATGTAGGTGGCCGCCAGCGAACTGATCAACCGCGGCGCGCTGCCTTCGCTGCCGCGCAGCAGGCCCAGGCCGCTGCCCTTGACCGCGCGCAGGACCGGCTCACCGCCCTCCTCCACCACCTCGTACTCGCGGAAGCCGAAGAAGATGAAGTGGTCGTCGGCGGCCCAGCGCAGGAACTCCTGCGCCTCCTTGCGGCCCTCATCGTCGACCGGCAACCGGCGGCCTTCCAGTTCGTCGGCGACCTTCAGCATGCGCTCGCGCATTGGCTCCCAGTCGCGCACGATCGCACGCACGTCGGCCAGCACGGCCCGCACGGCCGCCTCGATGCGCGGCATGTCGTCCGGCGCCTGGCGGTCGATCTCCAGGTGCATCAGCGACTCCGCCTCGCCCTCGCCGACCCCCTGCAGCTTGCCGGCCCTGTCGCGCGAGACGCGCAGCACCGGGTGGCCCAGCACGTGCACGCCGATACCCAGCTCCGACAGGGCCATGGTCACCGAGTCGACCAGGAACGGCATGTCGTCGTTGGCGACCTGCAGCACGGTGTGCGGGGACTCCCAGCCGTGGGTCTTGCGGGTGGGGTTGAACAGCCGGACCAGTTCGGCCCCGGCCTTGCGCGTGGCGATGAACCCGAGGAAGTCGGCGGCCAGGGCGGCCCAGCCTTCCGGGGTGTGTTCGGGGAGCTCGTCCTCCCCCATGCGCTCGTAGAAGGCGTTGAGGAACGCCTCGGCCTGCGCGTGGCCTGCCTTCGGCAGCTCGGCCCGCATCGCCTTCAGGATCGGCTGCAGGGACACGGCCTTCTCCTGCGATGCGGGGGTCGGGACGGACTTGCCCGCGGTCGACGCGGGGGACTTGCGCTGCTTGTTCATGGAGACCGGTTGTCCAGTTACGTTGAAGCCCGCGCTCACACGCGGGCCGGGGCTCGTTGAGTCAACGGTGGGGGCAACGCCGGCCCTCGCCGGCGGCGATCGGAATGTCGCGGCGATCGCAGCCGCGTTTCACATGCAAGGCGGGATACCGGGACACGTCCATCCGCGCTCAGCGCAGGCCGGTCTCGTTGCGGGCGATCACCAGGCGCTGGATCTCGCTGGTGCCCTCGTAGATCTCGGTGATCTTGGCGTCGCGGAAGTAACGCTCAATCGGCATTTCCTTGGAGTAGCCCATGCCGCCGTGGATCTGCAGCGCCTGGTGGGTGATCCACATGGCGGCCTCGGAGGCGGTGAGCTTGGCGATCGCGGCCTCGTTGCTAAAGCGCGCCCCGCCCTGGTCGAACTGGCCCTTCTGCCAGGCCGCGCGCAGGGTCAGCAGCAGCGCCGCGTCGAGCTTGCACTTCATGTCGGCGATCTTGGCCTGGGTCATCTGGAACGCGCCGATCGGCTGGCCGAAGGCCTTGCGCTCCTTCACGTATTCCACGGTCGCCTCGTAGGCGGCGCGGGCGATGCCGATGGCCTGGCTGGCGATGCCGATGCGGCCGGCGTCGAGCACGGTCATGGCGATCTTGAAGCCCTCGCCCTCCGCGCCCAACACCTCGTCGGCCTTCACCACGTAGTCGTTGAACTCGATCTCGCAGGTGGCCGAGGCGCGGATACCCAGCTTGGGCTCGGTCTTGCCGCGGCCGAAGCCCTCGCGGTCGGTGTCGATCAGGAAGGCGGTGATGCCGCGCGCGCCCTTGTCCTGGTCGGTCATGGCGAACAGCACGATGTACTTCGCCACCGGGCCCGAGGTGATCCAGCTCTTCTTGCCGTTGACCACGTAGCTGCCGTCGGCCTGCTTCACGGCCTTGCAGCGCATCGCGGTGGCGTCGGAACCGGACTGCGGCTCGGTCAGCGCAAAGGCACCGATCTCCTTGCCCTCGGCGATCGGGCGCACGTACTGCTGCTTCTGCTTCTCGGTGCCGTACTTGAGGATGCCGTTGCAGAACAGCGAGTTGTTGACCGACATGATGGTCGAGTGCGCGGCATCGGCCGCGGCCACCTCGACCATGGCCAGCACGTAGCTGACCGGGTCCATGCCGGCGCCGCCGTACTCGGCCGGCACTTCGATGCCCATCAGGCCGTTCTCGCCGAGGGTCCGGATGTTGTCCAGCGGGAATTCACCGGTCTGGTCGTGGTGCTCGGCGCTGGGCGCGATCTTCTCCTTCGCGATGCGGCGGGCCACGTCCTGGATCATCAATTGCTCTTCGGTGAAGCTGAAATCCACGTTCGACACCTCGGTTCGATGGAATCCGCCGATTGTACCGCCCGGGCAGCGGTTACCGAAGAGGCACGGGACCGCCGGCTTGACCGTGACAGGCGGCACGCGCAGACTTCATCGCTGTATCGCGATACATGCATGAAGGTGCATCGATGGATCTGGAAGCCTGGTCGGCGCGACTGAAGGTGTTCGCCGACGCCACCCGCGTCCGCTTGCTGGCCCTGCTGGAGGACGAGGAACTCACGGTGGCGGAGCTGTCCGCCATCACCCGCCTGGCCCAGCCGCGCGTCTCCACCCACCTGGCGCGCCTGCGCGAAGCCGGCCTGGTGCGCGACCGCCGGGCCGGCGTGTCGGCCTACTACCGGTTCGACGAGGACGGCCTGGACGAGGCCCAGCGGCAATTGTGGAACACCTTGCGCTCGGGCAGCGATGACCCGCTGCTGAAGCAGGATGCCGAACGCGTCCCGGAGGTACTGGCAGCCCGCGCCGCCGGCCAGAACTGGGCCGACGCGGTTGCCGGCGACATGGAGCGCCACTACTCCCCCGGCCGGACCTGGGAGGCCATGGCGCGCTCCGCACTGCCGCTGCTGGAGCCTGGCGACGTGCTCGACGTGGCCTCCGGCGACGGCGTGCTGGCCGAACTGCTGGCACCGCACTCGCACCGCTACGTCTGCCTGGACTCCAGCACCAAGGTGGTGCTGGCTGCTTCCGAACGCCTGCGCCGGCTGGAGAACGTGGAGGTCACCGAGGGCGACATGCACGCCCTGCCCTTCGATGCCGCCAGCTTCGACCTGGTGGTGCTGATGCACGCGCTGACCTGGGCCGAGCAACCCGCGAAAGCCGTCGTCGAGGCGGTCCGGGTGCTCCGCCCCGGCGGCCGGCTGCTGCTGACCAGCCTGGCCCGGCACGGCCACCAGGCGGTCGCGGAGGCCTATGGCCACGTCAACCTGGGCTTCACCGAAAAGGAACTGCAGCGCTTCGCCACCCGCGCCGGCCTGCAGGTCACCAGCTGCGGCCTCGCCACCCGTGAGCGCCGCCCGCCGCATTTCGAGGTCATCGCGCTGATCGGCCGCAAGCCGGACTGATCCGCCAAGGAGTATCGAGCCATGAACCAGCTCCCCTGGCTGCATCCCGAGCGGGCCAAGGCCCTCCTGCACGCGCTCGGGGAGCGCATCCTGGTGCTCGACGGCGCCATGGGCACCATGATCCAGCAACACCGCCTGCAGGAGGCCGACTACCGCGGCGAGCGCTTCGCCGACGCGGCGCGCGACCAGCGCGGCAACAACGACCTGCTCAGCCTGACCCGCCCGGAGCTGATCGCCGGCATCCACCGCGCCTACCTCGAGGCCGGGGCCGACCTGGTCGAGACCAACACCTTCAACTCCACCTCGATTTCCCTGGCCGACTACGGCCTGCCGGAGCTGGCGCGCGAGCTCAATGCCGCCGGCGCCCGGCTGGCGCGGGAAGCCTGTGATGCGGTCGCGGCGACCACGCCGGGACGCCCGCGCTTCGCGGTCGGCGTGCTCGGGCCGACCAGCCGTACCGCCTCGCTCAGCCCGGACGTCAACCGTCCCGGCTTCCGCGCCATCGACTTCGATCAGCTGCGCGAGGCCTACCGCGAGGCGGCCGAAGGCCTGGTCGAGGGCGGCGCGGACGTGCTGATGGTGGAGACCGTGTTCGACACCCTCAATGCCAAGGCCGCGCTGTTCGCGATCGCCGAGGTGTTCGACGCGGCCGGTGGGCGGCTGCCGGTGATCGTCTCCGGGACGATCACCGATGCCTCCGGGCGGACGCTTTCCGGGCAGACCGCCGAGGCCTTCTGGTACTCGGTGCGGCACGCCGCGCCGCTGGCGATCGGGCTCAACTGCGCCCTGGGCGCCAAGGAGCTGCGCCAGCACATCGACGTGCTGTCCCGCGTCGCCGACACCCTCGTGTGCACCCACCCCAACGCGGGGCTGCCCAACGCCCTTGGAGGCTACGACGAGTCTCCGCAGGACATGGCCCGCGACCTGGGCGGCTTCGCCCGCGACGGGCTGCTGAACCTGGTCGGCGGCTGCTGCGGCACCACCCCGGAGCACATCCGGGCGATCGGCGAGGCGGTGGCCGGCCTGTCGCCGCGGAAGGTGCCGGCGGTGGAGGACGCGGCATGAGCGCCCTCGCCCGCCGCACCCGCCTCAGCGGCCTGGAGCCGCTGGTGATCACGCCGGAAGCGAACTTCATCAACGTCGGCGAGCGCACCAACGTCACCGGCAGCGCGAGGTTCCGCAAGCTGATCAAGGAAGACCGCCTGGACGACGCGGTGGCGGTCGCCCGGCAACAGGTCGAGAACGGCGCCCAGGTGCTCGACGTCAACATGGACGAGGGCCTGCTCGACTCCCGGCAGGCCATGGTCACCTTTCTCAACCTGATCGCCGCCGAGCCGGACATCGCCCGCATCCCGGTGATGCTCGACAGCTCGAAGTGGGAGGTGATCGAGGCCGGGCTGAAGTGCCTGCAGGGCAAGGGCATCGTCAACTCGATCTCGCTCAAGGAGGGCGAGGCCGAGTTCCTGCGCCAGGCCCGGCTGGTGCGGCGCTACGGTGCCGCCGTGGTGGTGATGGCCTTCGACGAGGACGGCCAGGCCGACACCGCGCAGCGCAAGGTGGAGATCTGCACCCGTGCCCACGGGCTGCTGGTGCGCGAGGCCGGCTTCCCGCCTGAGGACATCGTCTTCGACCCCAACGTGTTCGCCATCGCGACCGGGATCGAGGAGCACAACGACTACGCGGTGGCCTTCATCGAGGCCACCCGCGAGCTGCGGCGCCGGTTCCCGCACGGCCATGTGTCCGGCGGCATTTCCAACGTCAGCTTCTCCTTCCGCGGCAACGAGACCGTGCGCCAGGCGATCCACGCCGTGTTCCTGTACCACGCCATCGGCGCCGGGCTGGACATGGGCATCGTCAACGCCGGCGCGCTGCCGGTGCTGGACGACATCGACCCGGTGTTGCGCGGAGCGGTGGAGGACGTGGTGCTGAACCGGCGACCGGACGCCACCGAGCGGTTGCTGGAGCTCGCCGAGGGTTACCGCGGGAAGAAGCGCGATGCGGGCGGCACCGACGGGGAAAGCGAGGCCTGGCGCGAGGGATCCGTTGCCGAGCGGCTGTCGCATTCCCTGGTCCACGGCATCGACCGTTACGTGGTCGAGGACACCGAGGAGGCGCGGCTGCAGGCCACCCGGCCGCTGGACGTCATCGAGGGGCCGCTGATGGACGGCATGAACGTGGTCGGCGACCTGTTCGGTGCGGGCAGGATGTTCCTGCCGCAGGTGGTGAAGTCGGCGCGGGTGATGAAGAAGGCGGTCGCCCACCTGTTGCCCTTCATCGAGGCCGAGAAGGCGCGCAGCGGCGACACCGGCCGCTCCAACGGCCGCATCGTCATGGCCACGGTCAAGGGCGACGTCCACGACATCGGCAAGAACATCGTCGGGGTGGTACTGGCCTGCAACAACTTCGAGGTCATCGACCTTGGGGTGATGGTGCCGGCGCAGAAGATCCTCGACGTCGCCCGGGCCGAGAACGCCGACATGATCGGGCTGTCCGGCCTGATCACTCCGTCCCTGGAGGAGATGGCCCACGTCGCCGCGGAGATGGACCGCCAGGGCTTCACGCTGCCGCTGCTGATCGGCGGGGCGACCACCTCGCGCGCCCACACCGCGCTGCGCATCGACCCGCACTACCGGCCGACAGTCTGGGTGAAGGACGCCTCGCGCGCGGTGGGCGTGGCGCAGTCCCTGGTCAGCATCGAGTTGCGCGAGGCCTTCGTCGCCGCCAACGCCGCCGACTACGCCCAGGTCCGCGAGCGCCACCGCAACCGCGACGGCGGCAAGCGCCTGGTCAGCCTGCAGCACGCCCGCGGCCAGCGCTTCGAAGGTGGCTGGGACGGGTACCACCCGCCGGTACCCCGCCAACCCGGGTTGCATGTATTCGACGACTACCCGCTGGACGAACTGGTCGGATTGATCGACTGGACGCCGTTCTTCCAGGCCTGGGAGCTGCACGGCCGCTACCCCGCGATCCTCGACGACGAGGTGGTCGGCCGCCAGGCGACCGAGCTGTACCGGGACGCCCGCGCGATGCTGGAGCGGATCGTGTCGGAGAAGTGGCTGGCCGCACGGGCGGTGTTCGGGCTGTGGCCGGCCAACGCGGTCGGCGACGACGTCGAAGTGGCCCTGCCCGATGGCACCACCACGACCCTCCACTTCCTGCGCCAGCAGGTCGACAAGCCGGCCGAGCGCCCGGACTTCTGCCTGGCCGACTTCATCGCGCCGGGGGACACCGGGTTGCAGGACTGGATCGGCGCGTTCGCGGTCACCGCGGGGATCGGGATCGAGGCGCACGTGGCCCGCTTCGAGGCCGACCACGACGACTACAACGCGATCCTGCTGAAGGCCCTGGCCGACCGGCTCGCCGAGACCCTGGCCGAGCGCCTGCACCAGCGGGTGCGGACGGAATTCTGGGGGTACGCGCCCGAAGAGTCACTGGACACCGAAGCGCTGATCGCCGAGCAATACCGCGGCATCCGCCCGGCCCCCGGCTACCCGGCCTGCCCCGAGCACAGCGAGAAGGCGACGCTGTTCCGGCTGCTGGACGCGCCCGCGAACGCCGGCATCGAACTGACCGACCATTTCGCGATGACGCCCGCGGCGGCGGTGTCGGGCTACTACTTCAGCCATCCGGGGAGCCAGTACTTCGTCGTCGGACGGCTGGGCCGCGAGCAGGTCGCGGACTACGCCCGGCGCAAGGGCGTGCCGCTGCAGCAGGCCGAGCGCTGGCTGGCCTCCAACCTCGATTACGACCCCGAATAGGCCCCTTACCAGACCAGGTCGTCGGGAACCTCGTACTTCGGGTCGCTGTACGGATCGTCGGCGGCCGGGGCCTGCGAATCGACCTTGAGCGCCACCGACTCGGGGAAGACCTCTTCCGCCTCCGCCAGCACCGCGGCGGCGACCAGCAGGTAGCGGCCGTTGAGTTGCAGCACGCCCAGTTCGCCGGCGTTGAGCGACTTCAGCTGCTCGTCGGTAACGTAGATGCGCTTGATCTTGCCGCCGTACTCGAAGTGGCGGGCGATCTCCGCCTCCTGCGTGTTGAGCACCTTGCCCTCGACCAGCGAGACGAGCTTCGCCCGTGCCTCGCGGCGACGGCGGGCCTGCTCCTGCCTGGCTTGCTCGGCGGCGATGCGCTCGTCTTTTTCCTTCTGCGCGCGGATCGCGTAGGCCTTGGCCAGGTCGATCTCGCCACGGCCCTGGCCGCGACCGGAACCCGGCTTGCCCGGCTTTCGCGCGTCGCGCTGTCCACCCTTGCCAGTCGCCGGGCGGATGCGCTCGCCGGCGGGCTTCGCCGCCTGCCCACCGCGCTCGCCGGAGGGTCCCTTGCCAGGGCCCTTGCCGCCCGCGCGGCCGCCGCGGCGCTCGTCCTGGCGCGTTCGCGCGGCTTCCTTGAAGCCGAGTCCAAGGAGTTGTTGGCGCAGGGTATCGCTCATGTCGTTACGTCGTACCGCAATGGGTCAGTAATGGGGCGGCGGCGGCTCGGAGGCCGGGTCCGCCGCGTGCGGGTTCGCCGACAGCGACAGCCGCAGCTGGCGCAGCTCCTCGGTCAAGCGCATCAGCTTGAGGTTGTTGCGTGCCTCCTCGTCGCGCGCGGCGGCCAGTGCATCGCTGAGTTCGCCCAGGGCGTGCTCCTGGAACGCCAGCCGGCTCTCCAGGTCGACCAGGCGCTGCTCCACCCCGTCGGAGGCGTCCTGCGCGCTCATGCCGCCCCCCCGGCCGGGCGCTGCAGCGAACGCCCGCGCCCGATGGCGTAGTAGGCCAGCCCGGCCTCCTCCACCTCGTCCGGCTCATACAGGTTGCGTCCGTCGAACACCACGCGGTCGGCAAGCGCGGCGCGCATGCGGGCGAAGTCCGGGCTGCGGAACTGCTTCCACTCGGTGACCACCACCAGCGCGTCGGCACCCTCCAGCGCCTCGTACTCGGACCGGCACAGCACCAGGTCGTCGCGCTCGCCGAAGATCCGGCCCGCCTCGCGCATCGCCTCCGGGTCGAAGGCACGGACGCTCGCCCCGGCCTCCCACAGCTGTTCCAGCAGGCGCCGGCTGGACGCCTCGCGCATGTCGTCGGTATTGGGCTTGAAGGCCAGGCCCCAGACCGCGAAGGTCTTGCCGGCCAGCGACTGCGTCCCGCCATAGTGGCGGCCGACCAGGTCGAACAGGTGGCCCTTCTGGCGCCGGTTGACCGCCTCCACCGCGTTCAGCAGCAGCGGCTCGCGCCCGGCCTGCTCCGCGGTGCGTACCAGCGCCTGCACGTCCTTGGGGAAGCAGGACCCGCCATAACCGGCGCCGGGATAGATGAAATGCCAGCCGATGCGCGAGTCCGAGCCGATGCCCTGGCGGACCATCTCCACGTCCGCCCCGACGCGCTCGGCGATCCCGGCGATCTCGTTCATGAAGCTGATCTTGGTCGCCAGCATCGCGTTGGCGGCGTACTTGGTCAGCTCGGCCGAACGCAGGTCCATCGCGATGATGCGGTCGCGGTTGCGGATGAACGGTGCGTACAGCCGGCGCAGGGGCTCCAGCGCCCCGGGGTCGTCCGCGCCCAGCACCACCCGGTCGGGGCGCATGAAATCCTGCACCGCCGCGCCTTCCTTCAGGAACTCCGGGTTGGACACGACGTGGAAGCCGACTTCCACGCCGCGTGCCGCCAGCTCCGACGCGATGGCCGCCTGGACCTTCTCCGCGGTCCCGACCGGGACCGTGGACTTGTCCACCACCACCGCCGGGTGCTCCAGGTGCCGGCCGATGGTGCGGGCGACCTCCAGCACGTAGCGCAGGTCGGCACTGCCGTCCTCGTCCGGCGGGGTGCCCACCGCGATGAACACGACTTCGCCGTGGGCGATGCCCTCGGCCGCGTCCACGGTGAAGTGCAGCCGCCCGGCCTCGTGGTTGCCACGCACCAGCGGTTCCAGGCCCGGCTCGTAGATCGGGATCTCGCCGCGGTTGAGCGCTTCCACCCGGCCGGCGTCCACGTCCACGCAGACGACCTCGTTGCCGGCCTCCGCCAGGCAGGTACCGGTGACCAGCCCGACGTAGCCGATTCCAAAGACAGTGACGCGCATGCGCAGTTCCCTCTGGTCGCGCCCGCGGGCGCGGCGGGTTTATTCGACGATCGCCTGCAGCTCGACGTCGAATACCAGCGTGGCATTGGGGCCGATCGGGCCACCGGGGGTGCCGGCACGGCCGTAGCCGAGCTCGCCGGGGATCCAGAAGCGGTACTTGGCGCCCACCGGCATCAGCTGCAGGCCCTCGGTCCAGCCCGGGATCACCTGCTGCAGGCCGAACTCCGCCGGCTGGCCGCGCTCATAGGAGCTGTCGAAGACCGTGCCGTCCAGCAGCTGGCCCTCGTAGTTCACGCGCACCCGGTCGCCCGCGCGCGGGCGCTCGCCCGCGCCCTGCCGCAGCACGCGGTACTGCAGGCCGGAGCCGGTGGTGAACACGCCCTTCTGCGTGCGGTTTTCCGCCAGGAAGGCCTCGCCGTCCTGCTGGTTGCCGTCGGCGACCGCCTTCATCTGCTCGGCGGCCATCGCCTGCATGCGCGCACCGAACGCGCTGCGGGTGCTGTCCAGGGCGGCCTCGTCCATGGCCAGCGGCTGGCCGGCGAAGGTCGCGCGCATCGCCGCCATGGCGATGTCCAGGTCGACCTCGTCGGCGAGCGGCTGCAGCGAACGGCCGATGTCGGCGCCGAACAGCAGCCCGGCCTTCTCCGGATCGATCGCCGGGACCTCCAGGTCCGCCGGGGCCTGGCCGGCCGCCTGCGCCATCTTCATCAGCAGCGTCTGGCCGACCTGCTCGGCGTCCTCCGGCGAGATCAGTGGCTCCCCCCCCTCGACCGCATGGCGCACCGCCCGCTCGAACGCGGCCAGGTCGAGGTCCGCGGCCGCCGGACGCAGGCTGCTGCCGATGTCGTGGCCGACCATGTAGCTGACCCGGTCACGCTCGGTGGCCAGTTCCACCTGCCCCTGGGCATGGACTGCAGGCACGGACACGGCACCAAACAGCGCGGCGCTGGCCAGGATCGCGGCGGCGCCGCGCACGAAAAGCTTCATCCGGGGGACTCCTGTATGCCGATGACCGGCGGTGTTGACCGGCTATTGTCGCGGGCCGGAGGCGCGGGGGCAACGGACGGTGAACGGTCCCGTAGGCGGGGCTTGTTGACGGGCACGAAACTGGTGTTATAGTTCGCTACAACACCTATCCACAGGAACGCCGGAAATGGACCGCAGGCTGCAGAACAACCTCACCGCGCTGGCCGTCTCCGGCGCCGCACTGGTGGTGGCGCTGGTCGCCGCCTCCCCTCTGCCCGCCGCCCCTGCGGTCGCAGGCGGCGGCGAGCCCCCTTCCGCGCTGCTCGCCGCGCTGGAGCAGGCCGACGCCCTCGAGGCGGCCCTGGACGCCGGCCTCGAGGGCGCGTCCCGGGCTCACCGCGCAGAGCGCACCGAAACGCCCACCCATCGACGGATCGCGATGCCGTACTTCACCTTCCTCCCGCGGGGTTGACCCAATGACCGCAGTCCAATGGAGCGATGGCGCTCCCATCTACCGGCAGCTGAAGGAGCGGGTCATCGAGATGATGCTCGACGGCGTGCTCAAACCCGGCGATGCCCTGCCTTCGGTTCGCCAGGTCGCCGCCGAATACCAGCTCAATCCAATCACCGTCTCGCGCGCCTACCAGGAACTGGCGGACGAGGCTCTCGTCGAAAAACGCAGGGGTCTGGGCATGTACGTCACCGAAGAAGCCTCCCGCAAGCTGCTCGAAAACGAGCGCAACCGTTTCCTCACCGAGGAATGGCCGGCCGTCCTGGAGCGGATCGCCCGGCTCGGCCTGGATCCCGAGAAGCTGCTCGCACCGCTCAAGGGAGGTGCATGATGGACGCCGTCGTCAATGCCAGTGGCCTGCGCAAGGCCTACCGGAACACGGTCGCCCTGGACGACACCTCGTTCCGGATCCCCGCCGGCCGCATCGTCGGGCTGATCGGCCCCAACGGCGCCGGCAAGACCACCGCACTGAAGGCGATGCTCGGCCTGATTTCCTTCCAGGGCAGCCTGTCGGTGCTCGGCAAGGATCCGCGCACCGAGCGCGACGAGCTGATGCGTGACGTGTGTTTCATCGCCGACGTGGCGGTGCTGCCGCGCTGGATCCGGGTCCGCGAGGCGATCGAGTTCGTCGCCGG